>NZ_ATDK01000314.1 GCF_000444135.1 Pseudomonas avellanae BPIC 631 | reverse complement strand
GCGTCGCCAAAGAGGACGCAGAGCGTCCCGAACGGCATGCGACGCAGAGCGTCGCACGATAGTGACGAGAAGTGCCTGGATAAGCAGCCTCAACGCACCGGTTTTTTCCTGCCCAGCACGTGCGAGAACACGGCGTGCAGGTCGTCCGAGGCGCTGTCTTGGTCGAGGTTGAGCTTGCTGTCGATGTGGTCCATGTGGTGCATCATCAGCTCGACGGCCAGCGGCGCATCGCGGGCTTCGATGGCGTCGATCAGTTGGGTGTGCTCGTCGTATGAACAGTGCGTACGGTTGCCGGTTTCGTATTGGGCGATGATCAGTGACGTCTGCGACACCAGGCTGCGCTGGAAGCTGATCAGCGGCGCGTTCTTCGCGGCCACCGCCAACTGAAGGTGAAACTCCCCGGACAGACGAATGCCAGCGCCCCGATCACCGCAGGCAAAGCTCTCGCGCTCGTCGCTGACCATCTGGCGCAGCTCGGCCAGTTGCTCGGCGCTGGCATGTTCGACGGCCAGTTCGGTGATGGCCCGCTCGACCATGCGCCGGGCAAAGAACACCTGACGCGCCTCTTCAACACTGGGGCTGGCCACCACTGCGCCGCGGTTGGGGCGCAACAGCACAACGCCCTCATGACCTAGCCGCGACAGCGCACGGCGAATGATGGTGCGGCTCACGCCGAAGATTTCGCCCAGCGCCTCTTCACTCAATTTGGTGCCCGGCGCCAGACGCTGCTCCAGAATCGCGTCGAAAATGTGCTCATAAACGATATCGTCCTGAGTCACGCTGCGACCGCTATCCGGGCTGCGCGGCTGTTTCTTGAGGGGCAGGGACTGATCGTTCATGAATACTCTTGCGCGAATGGGTTACGCCGTCGGGGCTGGCGCATTGTACACAGGGTGCTGCAGGAGGCAGATTCAGAAACCCGCACGAAAAAAAGCCCGCAGTGTGGGGCGGGCAAGAGAATCAGCTGCCTCTGTAGGTCGAGTAGCTGTAGGGCGAGATTAACAGCGGCACATGAAAATGTTCCTGACCTGCATCAATGCCGAAGCGCAACACCACCTCATCGAGAAAAGCCGGTTCATTGAGCGCCACGCCTCGCGATCGGTAGTAATCGCCTGCCTGAAAGTGCAGTTGGTACACGCCGGACTGATAATCGCCGCCCTGTAACAACGGCGCGTCGCAGCGACCATCGCTGTTGGTGACGACACTGACAAGGTGCAGCAATTGCTGATCCTGCACCCGATACAAATCAATGCGTATGGCAGCGCCGGGGCAGCCGTGGGCCGAGTCCAGTACGTGTGTGGTCAATTTCCCCAAAACTTCGCTCCTTGCCATCCAGTGAGTGTGAAACAGTGCACCAATGGGGTGCCCTGCATCGTACGATTGCGACCGATTAAGACAGTTTTGAAAAAAGCTGTACACAATAAAATGGCGTTTTCAGCTCGACCTCCTATTCAAACCACCAGAACTGATCGTTTTCAGTGAAGTCAAGGAAAAATATCAGTTTTTTTTGCTTTAACTGACCAGTCAGGCAGGTTTCTTGCTTCATATCTTGCCAATGCTGACCTTCGATGACGAAAAGTTCAGGGTTACAACCTGCAAAACAAATTGTATACAATCTTCACTTTGCAGTGTTTGCCTGATCCACGCATTGCACCTGATATCACGCACATAAGGAAGCTTGCAGTGAGCGCTGACTACCCACGCGACCTGATCGGTTACGGCAGCAACCCGCCTCATCCACGCTGGCCGGGCGATGCGCGCATTGCCTTGTCGTTCGTGCTGAATTACGAGGAAGGTGGCGAGCGCAATATTCTGCATGGCGACCAGGAATCCGAAGCGTTTCTGTCCGAAATGGTCGCGGCCCAGCCACTGCAAGGTCAGCGCAACATGAGCATGGAGTCGCTGTACGAGTACGGCAGCCGAGCCGGCGTGTGGCGCATTCTCAAGCTGTTCAAACAGTTCGACATTCCCCTGACCGTCTTCGCTGTCGCCATGGCGGCGCAGCGTCACCCGGACGTGATCCGCGCAATGGTCGCCGACGGCCACGAAATCTGCAGCCACGGTTATCGCTGGATCGACTACCAGAACATGGACGAAGCCCAGGAGCGCGAGCACATGCGTCAGGCCATTCAGATCCTCACCGAAATCAGCGGCGAACGCCCGCTCGGCTGGTACACCGGCCGCACCGGGGCGAATACACGGCGGCTGGTCATGGAGGAAGGCGGCTTTCTTTATGATTGCGACACCTACGACGATGACCTGCCGTACTGGGAGCCGAACAACCCGACCGGCAAGCCGCATCTGGTGATCCCGTATACGCTGGACACCAACGACATGCGCTTCACACAGGTGCAGGGTTTCAACAACGGCGAGCAGTTTTTCCAGTACCTGAAAGACGCGTTCGACGTGCTGTATGCCGAAGGCGCAGACGCGCCGAAGATGCTCTCCATCGGTTTGCACTGCCGCCTGATTGGCCGCCCTGCCCGCCTTGCCGCACTCAAGCGCTTCATCGAATACGCCAAAAGCCATGAGCAGGTGTGGTTCACTCGCCGCGTCGATATCGCCCGCCACTGGCACGCAGAACACCCCTTTACCGGCGAGGCCGCGCAATGAGCGGGTTGCAGAATCCAAAGCCCTCGAGCCTGAGCCGCGACGAATTTATCGCGACCTACGCCGATATCTACGAGCATTCGCCGTGGGTCGCAGAACAGGCATTTGACCACGGCGCAGGCCCCGAACTGGATCAGCTCGACACCCTGCATGCGCGCCTGAGCGACATCCTGCTCAATGCCACTCACGCGCAGCAACTGGCCCTGATCGATGCTCACCCGGACCTGGCGGGCAAGGCTGCCGTCAAAGGTGAGCTGACCCAGGCCAGTACCGATGAACAGGCGGGTGCCGGTATCCACCTCTGCACGCCTGACGAATTCCAGCGCTTTACCGAGCTGAACGAGGCTTACAAGGCCCGCTTCGGCTTTCCGTTCATCATGGCGGTCAAGGGCAGCGACAGGCATAAAATTCTGGCAGCGTTCGAGCAACGCATCCATCACTCGCCCGAGGCCGAGTTCGCTTGCGCCCTGGCCGAGATCAACAAAATTGCATTGTTTCGCCTGCAGGCGCTGCACGCGTCGCAGGCATAACCGCATTCAGAAGGCAGACAAAAAGCATGAAAGTTTACGCCGCACCGTTCGAGAAGTTCGTCAACCTGGCCGACGCGCGCCTGGGGACCAAAATTCTTTCGGTCACCGATGACTGGTTCGCCGATGCCAACCGCCTGTTCCAGCCAACGCCTGCGGTCTGGAAAGAAGGCGTGTTCGATGACAACGGCAAGTGGATGGACGGCTGGGAGTCGCGGCGCAAGCGTTTCGAGGGTTACGACAGCGCAGTGATTAAACTCGGCGTAGCCGGCACCATCAAAGGCGTGGACATCGACACCTCGTTCTTCACCGGCAACTTTCCGCCTTCCGCTTCTCTGGAAGCGTGCTTTCTGGCCTCTGGCGAGCCGGACGAAAACACTGCATGGACCGAAGTGCTGTCGTCGGTGGAACTCAAAGGCAACAGCCATCACTACCACGAGATCAGCCACGATCAGGCGTTCAGCCATTTGCGCTTCAATATCTACCCGGACGGCGGTGTGGCGCGCCTGCGGGTGTACGGCGTGCCACATCGCGACTGGTCGAAAGTCACTGAAAGCGAGCAGATTGATCTGGTCGCTGCACTCAATGGCGGCCGTTCGATTGCCTGCTCGGACGAGCATTACGGCAGTATGAGCAACATCCTCAACCCTGGCCGCGGCGTGAACATGGGCGATGGCTGGGAAACCGCACGCCGTCGTACACCGGGCAATGACTGGGTCATCGTCGCGCTGGGGCACAAGGGCGAAGTCGAGAAAGTCATCGTCGACACGCTGCACTTCAAGGGCAACTACCCGGACAGCTGCTCGATTCAGGGCGCGTTCGTCAAAGGCGGCACTGACAGCCAGATCGAAACCCAGAGCCTGTTCTGGCGCGAACTACTGCCCAGCCAGAAGCTCACCATGCACGCCGAACACGAGTTCGCCGAGCAGATAAAAGCCATCGGCCCGATCACCCACATCCGCCTGAACGTGTTCCCGGACGGTGGCGTGAGCAGGTTGCGGGTGTTGGGCAAGGTGTCCAGATAAGGCGCAACACAGGGCGACAGGTGACGGATTATCGTTCCCACGCTCTGCGCTAGTGTACTGTTTTCGAAATAAGTTACCCATAACCTGCAAGCTAAGCTATTGATAAGAT
>NZ_ATDK01000313.1 GCF_000444135.1 Pseudomonas avellanae BPIC 631 | reverse complement strand
TACAGATGCCCTATCGAAATGATGACGGAAATGATGTCCAAGCATCATGAGAGTCCATCCCTAACTCAATAGCCGGGTGTTGCACTCAGCCTCTGAAACCGCCTCATTTGAAAGTTCACGCATCCCGGAATCCATCATTCAGATGGGAAAATTTCCGCCTTTCTGTCGAATGAGGGTATCAAATTCACTCGCGCGGTCACACAGTGCCTTTTGCAAAGGGTGATACGCAGCGCGCTGGCCCTGGCCATTCGCGTAACCCAGCAAGCCCGCCGGGCAATAACGGGCGTCATCCCAGCCGGGATAATCACGGATGGGGTACCAGCAGATGCCTTGCACGGGTACGCCCGCAGCGACTGCCTTGCTGACCTCGGCACATGTGGGCGAAAGTGTCCGCGAGCCGCTGCGCTATTTCGACAGCAACGTGAGCGGCAGTGTGAACCCGCAGGGCTATGCGCCGGCAGCGCTGGTCAGTTGAGTGGCGTTCAGGTGTGTCAGTCAGAAGTTCGCTGGCGTATTGGAACTGATAATCTCGGCTTCATCCTGCCCGATGTTACGAAACCGGTGCGGCAAGGTGGTCGGGAAGTAGTAGCCGTCACCGGGGCCAAGAATATTGACCTGGCCATTGATGGTCAGCTCGACCGTGCCGCGTGTCACCAGCCCGCACTCCTCGCCTTCGTTGTGGACGATAGGCTCTTCGCCGGAGTCCGCACCCGGTGCGTATTGCTCGCGCAGAAAACGCATCTGCCGGCTCGGCAGGGTTGCACCGACCAGCAGCAGTCGCACTCCGTTGCGCCCTAGATCAGGCTGGTCACCGGCTCGGAACACGTATTGATCCTGCCCGGGCGGTTGATCGAAGGTGAAGAAATCTGCAAGCGTCATGGGGATGCCTTCCAGCAGCTTCTTGAGCGAGCTGATCGAGGGGCTGACACGGTTCTGTTCAATCAGGGAAATCGTGGCATTGGTCACACCACTGCGTCTGGCGAGTTCGCGTTGCGACAGCTTGTAGCTTTCACGCACCAGCTTGAGTCGTGCTCCCGTATCCATAGTGGCCTTATGCGAAAAAAATATCCGGTGAATGAGGCAGCGCCCCGGCGCAATGGATCGTCCATTACCCAAGGCCGCAAAGCCGGATATTAAATCACGTTTGCCGGCAACACTCAGCCGCTGATCGCATCACCGCGCCTGCGCGCATAGGTCTGGCAGGCCTGGCGAAACGCGCTGAACAGGCTCAATGACACGGGATTGTCCCTGAACGCCCATTCCGGATGCCACTGCACACCCAGCACAAACCCTGGTGCACCGGGCAGCGAAACCGCCTCGACCAGGCCATCAGGCGCCAGTGCTTCGGCGCGCAGATCCGCTGCCAGCCGGTCGATACCCTGGCTGTGCAGGCTGTTGACCTCGAACCCCGATGCCAGGCCGAGCGAATCCAGTAACCCGCCAGCCTGCACCCTTACCGCATGCTGCGGCGCGTACTGCACCGACAAGACCTCGCTTTGCGGCTCGCGGTGATCCAGATAGCCCGGCAGATCCTGCACCCGCTGATGCAGGCTGCCGCCCAATGCCACATTCAACTCCTGAAAACCACGGCAGATGCACAACACCGGCACGCCTTGAGCAATCGCAGCCCTGAGCAGCGGCAGCGTCATTCGATCGCGAAACACATCATGAGCGGTGCCTTCCAGGCTTGGAGCGCCTTGATAATGGTGTGGCTCAACATTGGATGGCGACCCTGTGAACAACAAGCCGTCGAGCGAAGCCAGCAGTTGCGCAGGCTCTGTGGGCACTTCGAGTGCTGGCAGGATCACCGGAATGCCGGCAAACCCGGCGGCTTCGACGTATTTATCGCCCGCCGTGTGGGACGAGTACTTGCCCAGTTGTTGGCGGCATGCGGTGACACCGATCAAAGGGAGGCGCGACATAGAGAAATCCTGTGTGAAATCAAACAACCGGGCAGCGCAGATCTGCCTATCCGGCAAAGATAAATCCAGTTTAGGATAGTCATTAACGCAACAGACATGGGCATTTCAGCAAAGGAACTGTGCAGCGATGCAATATACAGCCACGCAATACGAGATCAACCACGCCGACCTTGCGCTGGTGCTGGCACTGGTTCGCGGCCGGACCCTGGCGCGTGCTGCCGAACTGCTGCAGGTCGATATTTCCACCGTATTTCGCTCCATCCGCCGCCTTGAAGCTTCACTTGGCGCAGCACTGTTCGAAAAGAACCGGCGTGGCTACATCCCTACCGACACGGCTCAGGCAATAGCCGAGCAGGCAGAACACGCCGAACTGGCCCTCGCAGCAGCACGGGTTGCCCTGCAGCAAGGTGAGCATGTGATCAGCGGCACGGTTCGCCTGACGTGTACCGATGCCGTGCTGCACAGCCTGCTGTTGCCGGCACTCGCCGGATTCATGCCGCAGTACCCTGCCCTTACCCTGGAGCTGGCCACCTCCGACGCCTTCGCCAACCTCAGCCGTCGGGATGCCGACATTGCGCTGCGCCTCACCAATACGCCGCCCGAGCACCTGATCGGGCGGTGCCTGGGGCGTGCTGAATACGTTATCTGCGGTCGCCCCGAGTTCCGCGAAACGCTGGAGCATAACCCGGCTTCGGTTCCCTGGATCAGCCCGGACGACTCGATGCCGGATCACCCCTCGGTGATCTGGCGCAAGCAGGCTTTTCCCGCCGTGATTCCGCGCTACCGCTGCAGCAACATGTCGGCGGTGTCGCAACTGGTCTCGGCCGGACTGGGCGTGGCAGCGCTGACCGACTTCACCGCCAGAGGTCTGGTCGGCGCGGAGCATCTGAGCGAGCCGTTGCAGGGCTGCAGCACCGACCTGTGGCTGCTGACCCGCCCTGACTGTCGCGCACTGCGTTCCGTTCAGACCCTGATCGAGGCGCTGGCGCCCCTGTTACGGGCAGCGCTGGCAGCAGAACAAGCCCGCTGAATAATTCGCTATGGATCCACTAAATATTAGTTAATGAAATTAATCATTGGCTAAATCGCGCTCCTGTGGCATTAATAATCACGAGGACAGCAACATGCATAAGCCTGTGGATCCATAAGACCAATAACCGAACCGTGGAGAACCCTCATGCACCCGAAAAACGCATGGTACGTCGCTTGTACAGCGGATGAAGTCGCCGACAAGCCGCTGGGGCGGCAGATCTGTAACGAGAAGATGGTGTTCTATCGCGACCAGAACCAACAGATTGTCGCCGTAGAGGACTTCTGCCCGCACCGTGGTGCCCCGCTATCGCTGGGTTACGTGGAAAACGGCCAGTTGGTGTGCGGCTACCACGGGCTGGTAATGGGGGGCGATGGCAAGACAGCCTCCATGCCGGGCCAGCGGGTTCGCGGCTTCCCCTGCAACAAGACCTTCGCAGCGGTCGAGCGTTACGGTTTTATCTGGGTCTGGCCGGGCGACCGGGAAAAAGCAGACCCGGCGCTGATCCATCACCTGGAGTGGGCGGTCAGCGACGAGTGGGCCTATGGCGGCGGCCTGTTTCACATCCAGTGCGACTATCGCCTGATGATCGACAACCTGATGGACCTCACCCACGAAACCTACGTGCACGCGTCGAGCATCGGCCAGAAGGAAATCGACGAAGCGCCGCCAGTTACCACCGTCGAAGGCGAGGAAGTCATTACCGCGCGCCACATGGAAAACATCATGCCGCCGCCGTTCTGGAAGATGGCCCTGCGCGGCAACAACCTGGCCGACGACGTGCCGGTGGATCGCTGGCAGATCTGCCGCTTCACGCCGCCCAGCCATGTGTTGATCGAAGTGGGCGTGGCCCACGCCGGCAAAGGCGGCTATCACGCCCCTCATGAATTCAAGGCATCAAGCATTGTGGTCGACTTCATCACCCCTGAAACCGACACCTCCATCTGGTACTTCTGGGGCATGGCGCGCAATTTCAAACCGGCTGACGAACAGCTGACAGCCACCATTCGCGAAGGCCAGCACAAGATCTTCAGCGAAGACCTGGAAATGCTCCAGCGCCAACAGCTGAACCTGCTTCAGCACCCGCATCGCAACCTGCTCAAACTCAATATCGACGCAGGCGGCGTGCAGTCCCGCAAGATTCTGGAGCGCCTGATCGCCGCTGAACAGGCTGACACTGCCAACCAGATCCCTGTGGCGGCGGTTAAATAAACCTCGCCCCGCTGAAACGTTTGAAAACAATCAGAAGTGGCCCTTGTCGAGGTCGCCCGAGGAAACATCATGATCGACGTGACCGTGTTATCGCGTAACGACGAAGCACTGGGTATCTGCAGCTTTGAACTGGCGCGCCCCGACGGGCAGCCACTGCCGCCCTTCACCGCCGGCGCACACATTGACGTGCACCTGCCTGACGGGCTGATTCGGCAATACTCGCTGTGTAACGCACCGAACGAGCACCATCGCTACCTGATCGGCGTGCTCAATGACCCCGCATCACGTGGCGGGTCACGCGCCTTGCATGAGCAGATAAAGCCCGGCGCGCAATTACGCATCAGTGAACCGCGCAATCTGTTTCCACTGGCGGAAAACAGCCGTCGCACACTGTTGTTTGGCGGCGGCATCGGCATTACGCCGATCCTGTGCATGGCCGAGCAGCTCACGCTGGACGGTGCGGATTTCGAGCTGCATTACTGCATTCGTTCTGCAGAGCGCGGCGCCTTTATCAAGCGTCTCAGACAATCACCTTTTGCAGAGCGCACCTGGATGAGCAGCCTGATACCGCGCTGGACGCCTCCAGAGTGCTCGCCAATCCAGACGCCGAGACGCACCTGTACGTGTGCGGCCCGGGTGGTTTCATGCAACACATCCTCGACAGCGCGAGGGCTGCCGGCTGGACCGAGGACAATCTGCATCGTGAGTATTTTTCCGCCGAGCCGGTGGACACCAGCAACGACGGCAGCTTTTCGATAGAAATCGCCAGCACCGGCCAGGTCATAGCCGTTGCGGCCAACAAGACTGTCGCTCAGGTGCTGGAAAGCCACGGCATAGATATACCCCTGTCGTGCGAGCAAGGGGTATGCGGCACGTGCCTGACCCGCGTCTTGAAGGGCGTGCCTGACCATCGGGACCTGTTTCTGACCGAAGACGAGCAAGCGCTGAACGATCAGTTCACACCTTGCTGCTCGCGCTCTAAAACCCCTTTGCTGGTGCTCGATCTCTGATCAGTCCGGGCGCTGAATGACTTTCATGCGCTCATGCACGCCAGCGCCGAAAATGTCAGCGTAACGCAGGGTCGCATTGGCGTGCTCGCGCATCAATGCCTCAGCGCGGGCACCCTGCCCGTTGATCAACGCATCCACCACCGCATGGTGCTGCATGTGCGCGAAGTTGAAGCGCCGATATTCCCGAATCAGATTGTGGCGATCCACCGCCAGCGCCGTGACTGACGCAAACGGCAGGTGGTCGTTGCGCGCCAGTGCATCGGCAATCGCCCGATTACCGCTGCCCGCCACGATCACCTGATGCAGACGCATGTTCATGTCGTGATAGACCTCAAGGTCATCTTCGGTGACATAGCCCTTGTCGAACAAGGCATCGCCCTGCACCAGGCAAGCCTCAAGCGCGTCGCGCGCGTCCTGCGTCAACCCGCGCTCGGCCATCTGCCGCGCCGCAAGCCCTTCCAGAACACCTCGCACGTCAACCGCCCCGGCGATCTCCTGCGGGCTGATCGAGCGCACCTGAAAACCGCGCCCGCCGAACGGCACCAGCAGGCCTTCCTGTTCCAGCGTGCGAAACGCCATGCGCACCGGCATGCGTGACACACCGAACAACTCGGCAGTCGGCACTTCCATCAAGCGCTCGCCAGCCGCCAGCTCGCCTGATGCGATCATCTTGCGCAGCGCAACGAGAATGGTTTGACCGGGTTTGCTCATGAACAGGATTCCGTGGGGGTCAGATGATGCATCTTACCCCACGTACACGCTGGTGCATGGCCTGTGCGCGCCCCGTCAGATACGGCACGAGGCTGTGTAACCGAACGCACGCTCGTCATCCGGCGTTTCAAGCCAGGCCAGTGTCTCGGCAAAACTGATCGGCGGGCTGTAGAAGTAGCCTTGCACCATCGTGCAACCGAGGCTGGTCAGTGCGTTGAGTTCATCCTGCGTCTCGACGCCTTCGATCACACAGCCAAGTGACATGTCCAGGCTCAAGGCAACCAGCGATTTGACGATCTTGTAACTCGCCGGGTTGTCATGCACGCCGGTGACAAAGCTGCGGTCAATCTTGAGCTTGGTCAGCGCCAGCGCATGCAACTGGCTCAGGCTTGAAAAACCGGTGCCAAAGTCGTCCAGCGAGATGCCACAGCCCAGTTGCCGGAACTGCGCAATGGCCTGCTGTACCTGGGCGATATCCTGCATCACGGCCGTTTCTGTGATTTCCAGATCAAGCCGCGAGGCATCGAACCCGCTGTTTTCAATGATTTCGACAATCGTGCTGACGCTCTCCCACGTCGCGCAGTCGTGGGCCGACAGGTTGAACGACAACCTGATGGGCGCCGGCCACGATAAGGCCTTTTCCAGCGCGTGAGTCAGCAAGGGCGCCGTCAGTTTGTTGATCATGCCGATTCGCTCGGCAATCGGAATGAAATGCGCCGGAGACACCGCCCCCAGTTCCGGGCTGTTCCAACGCGCCAGCGCCTCGAAAGCCACCGTTTCGCATGTACAGCTTTCAATGATCGGCTGAAACATCACATGAAACTCGGTCTCAAGATTCGCTCGGCGCAATGCCTGCTCGGTCACGCCATCGGTGTGCAATTGCTCACGGTGGCTGGCAGAGAACAGACAGGTGGTTCCCGGGTTATGGTTCTTGCCTTGATAAAGCGCGTAATCGGCGAATTCAAACAGCTGAGTCGCGTTATCGGCGGTGGCCGGAAACGTTGCCATGCCCAGCGTAGCGCCGATCTGGATCGGCATGTCGGACAGCTCGAAACTTTCGTGCATCAGGTCGCACAGGTGTTTGCCCAGTGCAAGCAACGCCTCGTTGCTGATGTCACCCTTGATGACCAGCGCAAACTCGTCGCCGCCCAGTCGGGACACCTGCACCGTGTCGCTCGCCACACTGTTCAGCCGTTCGGCGACCAGCATCAGCAGACGGTCGCCGGTACGGTGGCCATAAAGGTCATTGACCGGTTTGAACCCGTCCAGATCCAGCACCCCCACTGCCAGCTTGCTGCGCAGCGCAAGCGCCTCGCTCATGGCGGCGTCCAGGGTCTGAAAGAACTGCCGACGGTTCGGCAGGCCGGTCAGGCTGTCCTGATTGGCCAGCAACAGATTTTCGTTGCTCAGTTGCTCGGTGCGCACTTGAACGTCTACCAGGCTTGTGAAGTCGCGGTACTGGTGATGGAGAATGATCAGCATGCCGATCGACACCAAAACGATGTTCACCGCCGTGGCGATAAAGATGAGGTTGTGCGTCGAGGCGAAGAAAATAACGAACGCCGTGTTGACCACCACCGCCGTGGTCAACGCTGCGGGCCGCAGGTGCATCATGCAGAAGATGCAGACGATCACCGTAATACCCATGAAAAACGCCACATGCGCCTGGGCATAGGGGCCGCCATAGGGGTAAAGCGACAGCGACCATGCAGCAAAACCGGCGGCTATGACGCCGGCCAGGCTGTTGGTGCCGCGCAAGGTCGCGAGAATGGTTGCCGCGGCTGGCGGCGGACGGTTAACCGTGAGCAGCCATTTGCGGGCACGAATGCCGCAAATGACCGTGAGCAACAACGGCACCAGCAGCGTCAGCCACACAGGCGCGGTTTCCCGGTGAGTGAAGGCCAGCGCCCAGGTGTTGACCAGCAACACAAAGTACATCAACGGCAGTTGTCGGGACAACGCGACGTATTGGGCCTCAAGCAGCCTGGGGTTATCGGCAGGCACAGACATCAGGGTGCGCAAGGCACCCGCTAGTTTTTTCAGCATCGCAAGGCTTCTCTGTTACCACAGTCAAAGCACACGTGGCTTACTGCTCATCCTGCAAGCCCGATATTGATCAGCTCGCTTGTCAGGCTCTCGGCGGATGTAATTAATTCTTTACGGTAAAACCGAGCCGTGCATCGGTTTAACTGAAATAAATCGGCGGTAACCTGTTCGAGCGCACGCTCGACCTGCCCTCAACCTATAGCCAGGAAGCACTGTCATGAACAGGAAAGTCATTATTGATACGGACATGGGTTGGGACGACGTACTGTCGATCGCCTACCTGATGAAAAGACCGGATATCGACATCATCGGTATTACCGTCACTGGATGTGGCGAAACAGACCTCGGCTGGGGCGTCATCATCGCCCAGCATTTGCTGGGCATTGGCAATCAGCTCGATACCGTTGTCGCACGCGGCACTGATCAGCCACTTGAATACGACAACCGTTTTTCCGCAGCCATTCAAAAATGACATGAATGACGTCATGGGGCTTCTTGGCACCCTCAATCCTGCAGCGTTACCGCAAGTATCGACTCTTCCAGCGTGGGAGTTCATGTATCAGACCGTGAAGAACAGCCAGGATAAAATCACTGTTCTTTCTCTGGGCGGCTTTACCAATATCGCCAACATGCTTTCATTGAGCAGCCAGCCCACAGACTTGCAGATGATCGACCAGATTGTGGCCATGGCGGGTGCTGTCTATGTTGACGGCAACGTCGCGGCATTGAATGACGTGCAGCCTGCGTGGGATCAGGGCGAGTCTTACCGCAGTAACCACTATGCAGAATGGAACGTGTTCGTGGACCCTGTCGCGGCCAATATCGTCTTCGGGTCGAGCCTGCCCTTGACCCTGGTGCCGCTGGACGTCTGTAATCAGGTCATTCTTGACGCCACTTACTCAAAACAGATTACGGCAACCGACCCTGTCGCCACGCTGGTCAGGCAAGTGCTTGAAACCAAATCGGGTACGCACGCAGAAGGTTATCCCGTGCCGATCTTCGATCCCTTGGCGACCATGCTGATGGCTGGGGGCATCGAAGCGACGAAAGTTGATGAACAGTACCTGTCGGTCAACACGCAGATCACGCCACAAGACAACCACTGCGGACAGATTCAGCTGCAAACCAACGGTTCGCGAACCATCACCTCCGTACTGGGCGTCTCGCAGTTCGCGTTCAGCCAGAACTTCGCGCAGGTCATCAATAGCTAAAGCCGGTATGGGCTGACCAAATCAACGCTTCGCTTGTCCGCTCCCACACAAGCGCTCGCCCTCCGGGCAGAGGCCCAATCTACGGGCATTTCAGGATTTGTGCATAACGATAGGCGTCCTGCAGCACGCTCGCAGACCCGCTCAGTTCGCCGCCACCTGGGCCCGATCAGCCTGCATCACCAGCGCCTTAAGCGACGCATCGAACTGTTTCAAGGCGTTCACTTGCAGGTCACGTTGCTGATCGATCTGCGCGGCGATCTCCGGGGCGGCTTTGCCCTGCACCCAGACCGAGGTCATTTCCCTGACCACTTCGCCCTCGGCCTTGCCGATGTATTGCAGGTGAGTGTCATAGAATCGCGCCATGAAACGCGCTTCGACCTGACTGTTACGTTTGCTCACCAGACGGTTGTAGGTGTCGAGCATCACAACCACGTCAGGGCGCGCCTGCACCAACGCATCAAGGCTGTCGTAAACCGTTACCGAGGCGAACTCTTTCTTCAATGAGCCGACCAGCCAGTCAGTCGCCAGTTTCGGGTCTGAACTGCTGATGAATGCATTGCGAATCCGCGAATCCAGCGCGCCGTTCTGCCCGCTGCTGAGCGCTACCGAGTGGTAGTTGTTCAGGTACTGGAGGTTACTGACGGTGTTTTCGCTGTACATCACACCCACTGACTGAGTGTGCTGAAGACTGGCTGCGCTATCGGCGACGGGTGCGAAATGGCAGACCTGTTCAGAGGCCGCAGAGACAGACGAGACGGCAGCGCTGGCTGGCGTGATGAAGACCATGCTGGTGCTTAATACGGCAGCAAGCGTCAACAGATTGAACATTCTCATCGCGTCGTCTCCCTTTGGAGCAAGTGGCTATGACGCCATCCTCCTCCTTTGCCGGAAAAACAGAACTTGCCTTGCTTGATGATGACTATCGACTGAACAGATGATAGTTGATGCCAGCCACCTGCAAGGTGTTTCAGACTTATTTTTCATCAGACCTGACGGCGGCGCGGATCGCTTCAAGCAGCATCCTGCAGGCCGGGTTGTCGTTGTCTGCGCGCCAGACCAGATGCAGTTCGCTCTGCACGCCCTCACCCAGATCAATGTCACGAAACACGACGTCCCTGAACACCACATTGGTCGCGCAACGCGGCACCAGCGCCAGCCCCATGCCTGCATTGACCAGGGCCAGGATGGTCAGCGATGACCCAAGCCATTGGACATACTCCGGCGCAACGCGTGCCGAACGAAACATGCCGGTCAGCAGTTCGTTGAACGGCGGATAGGCCGAATGCGAATACATCAGAAACGGCACGCCATCCAGGTCTGCCACGCCGACCGTATCAGCAATTGCCAGAGGATGATTGCCTGGCACCGCCAGCACAAAGGGCTCGCGCACCAGACATTCACTCTCGTAACCGGGCTGAAACAGCGGCGCTCGTGCGATGCCCAAGTCGATACGCCGCGCCCTGAGCGCCTCATGCTGTTGGTAAGTGTTCATTTCAGTCAGGGAGATCTTCACCTGCGGCTGCTTGAGCCGCGCCTCGGCGATCACCTTGGGCAGAAACTCGTACACCGCGCTGCCGACAAAACTGATAGTCACCGAGCCAATATCACCCTCCGCAAAGCGCCGGGCGGAAAGTGCCGCCTGCTGCGCGCGCTCCAGCAACGTCTGCGCCTCGATGAAAAAAGCTCGCCCAGCGGCGGTCAACGCCACGCTGCGCGTACTGCGCGTGAACAGCGCGACGCCGAGGTTGTGCTCCAGCAACTGAATCTGCCGGCTCAGCGGTGGCTGAGTCATGTTGAGCCGTTCGGCAGCGCGACGAAAATTCAGCTCGGTGGCCACCGTGGTAAAGCAGCGCAATTGAGAAAGCTCGAACATTGATCCACTCCCGGTATCAATCAAGTCAATAACTGGATTGGACGGGAATAATACACCCACTCATGATCGACTCATCCCCAAAAAAACAATGAAATGAATGGGAGTCACCTCTTGAATACCGTCCTTAGTGCTTCGGACCCCACGGTGCTTGCCCGTGCGGCCTCCAAGGTGAAACGCCACGTGCTGCCGCTGTTCGTGGTGATGTTCATCGTCAACTACATCGACCGGGTCAATATCGGCTTTGTGCGCAGCCATCTGGAAACCGATCTGGGCATTGGCGCGGCGGCCTACGGGCTGGGCGCGGGTCTGTTTTTCGTCGGCTACGCACTGTTTGAAGTGCCTTCCAACATGCTGCTGCAACGCTACGGCGCCCGTGCCTGGCTGACGCGCATCATGTTTACCTGGGGCGCAGCGGCGATGGCCATGGCGTTCGTGCAGGGTGAAACCAGTTTCTACGTGCTGCGTTTTGTCCTCGGCGCAGCGGAGGCCGGCTTTTTTCCAGGGATTATTTATTACTTTACCCAGTGGCTGCCGTCGAGTGATCGCGGCAAGGCCATGGCGCTGTTTCTCAGCGGTTCGGCAATTGCGTCGGTGATCTCCGGCCCGGTGTCGGGCGCACTGCTGGGTGTCGAAGGGCTGAACCTGCACGGCTGGCAGTGGATGTTCCTGATCGAGGGCTTCGCGTCGATCGTGCTGTGCTGTTTTGTCTGGTTCTGGTTGCAGTCACACCCGTACGAAGCGACCTGGCTCAGCGATGAAGAAAAAACCGCGCTGACCACCGCCATTGCCGAGGAGCAACGCCAGCGCGAAGCCACGCAGACCGTCCGGCCTACGCTGCTCAGGTTGCTGGCGGACCGGCAAATCATGCTGTTCTGCTTCATCTATTTTTCGATAGCGCTGACCATTTACGGCGCAACCTTCTGGCTACCGAGCATGATCCGCAAAATGGGCAGCTTCAGCGACTTCGAGGTCGGGCTGTTCAACTCCGTGCCGTGGATCATCTCCATTGTCGCCATGTACGGTTTTGCTGCCCTCGCGGCGCGCTTCAAGCACCAGCAAGCCTGGGTTGCCGTCACGCTGGTGATCGCCTCGGTCGGCATGTTCATGTCAACCATCGGCGGGCCGGTCTTCGCTTTTGTAGCGATCTGTTTCGCCGCGATTGGCTTCAAGGCCGCTTCGGCGCTGTTCTGGCCAATCCCGCAGGGCTATCTGGATGCACGCATCGCCGCAGCGGTCCTTGCGCTGATCAACTCCATCGGCAACCTCGGCGGCTTTGTTGCGCCCACCACCTTCGGTTTTCTGGAACAGACCACCGGCTCGATTCAAGGCGGCCTTTACGGGCTCGCCGCAACCTCGCTGCTGGCGGCCATCGTGATTTTCTTCGCCCGTACCACGCCGCGCGGTGACCCGCGCCGCCCGTCCAAGGCTGAGCCGGATGCACGGCACACCGCCGCCCCGCTCGGCAGCCCTTCCAGCCTCAAACCCTGACCCCTTGGGAGACCGTCTTTTGAAAATTATCCGTGTGACCGTGACCCCTATCGCCTTTCGCGACCCGCCGCTGCTCAACGCCAGCGGCATCCATGAACCCTTTGCCTTGCGCTCGATCATCGAGATAGAGAGCGACAACGGTTATATCGGCCTCGGTGAAAGCTACGGCGATGCCCCGGCACTGGCGATTCAGCAGCAGGTACAGAACCAGTTGATCGGCATCGACCCGTTCAACCTCAATCAATTGCGCAGCATCGTTCAGGCCACCGTTGCGGCACACAAACCCGCCAGCCTGGCCGGCGCCGAACTCGCGCCGGGGTCGCATGCCAGCAAGGCGGTGAGCAATGCCTATTCGGCATTCGAGGTGGCGTTTCTGGACCTGCAGGCACGCTCCATGAACCTGCCACTGGTGGACCTGCTCGGTGGCGCGATTCGCGAGCGCATTCCGTTCAGCGCCTACCTGTTCTTCAAGTACGCGCAGCACATCGACACGCCCTACCCGCCAGACAGCTGGGGCGAGGCGCTGAACGAAGAACAGATCGTCGCCCAGGCCCGACGCATGATCGAGGCCTACGGTTTCAAGAGTATCAAGCTCAAGGCCGGTGCACTGGACCCGGAACACGAGGTGTCGTGCATCAAGGCGTTGAAGAAGGCCTTCCCCGGCTACCCGCTGCGCATCGACCCCAACGGCAACTGGTCGCTGGAAACCTCTATTCGCATGGCGGAGCTGCTCGGCGATGACTTGCAGTACTACGAAGACCCGACGCCGGGCCTGGACGGCATGTCCGAACTGCACAAACGCACCGGGCTGCCGCTGGCAACCAACATGGTGGTCACCGACTTCGACGAATTTCGCCGCAGCGTGGCCCTGAACAGCGTGCAGATCGTGCTCGCCGACCACCATTACTGGGGCGGCCTGCGCGACACCCAGGCGCTGGCGAAGATGTGCGACACCTTTGGCCTTGGCGTGTCGATGCATTCCAATTCCCACCTGGGCATCAGCCTCATGGCCATGGCGCATGTGGCCGCCTCGGTGCCCAATCTGGATTACGCCTGCGATACACATTACCCGTGGCAGGAAGCGGACGAAGAGGTCATCAAAGGCGGCAAACTGCCAATTGTCGACGGCTGCGTCAGCATCACCCGCGCTCCCGGTCTGGGCCTTGAACTGGATTACGACCAGCTCGGCAAGCTCAACGACCAGTACCACAGCTGCGGCATTCGTCAGCGCGACGATGTGAAACAGATGCAGAAATACACACCGGACTGGAAGGCCGTCAAACCGAGGTATTGAGCGTCTGCCAGCAAGCGAGGGGCCGGACAGGCGCAGAGCCTGTCCAGCATCGGGGAACCCACCCTGTGATCAAGGCAGTGGATCGAACTTCAACGCGCTCAGGCTTTGCACCTTGTCTTCACGGGTCATTTTGTATTCGGTATTCGGGCCGATCCAGTGCGCCCAGATCGCGTCGATTTCGCCTGCGGCTTCCATTGCGTAAAGCGACTCGTTGACCTTCGCCAGAAATGCCGGTTCACCCTGACGCATGCCAGCGCCGATAGGCTCCAGCGCCATTGGATCCTTGGCAATTGACAATTCCACGCCGCTTGCCTTGGCCTGCCCTACCAGCTTGATGGCGGTCATGGTGTTAGTCACCAGGCCCACGACCTTGTTCTGTTGCAGCGCCATGTACGCAGAGCCGGTGTCCTGGAAGGTCACCGGGGTTGCGTCAGCCAGGCGAATCGACTGCTCGGAGGTGGAGCCCTTGGTCGAACTGATGCGCTTGTCCTTGAAAAACGATTTGGGCTGATCGGCGTTCGCGGCGCGCACCACCAGTGTTTCCTTGGCGATGTAGTACGGGTCGCTGAACTGGATCTGATCGGCGCGGCTTTTGGTGTAGGCCAGGTTGGCGAAGATTACGTCCACCCGACCCATTTTGACTTCCGGAATCCGCGCTTCGACCGACAGCGGCTTGAGCTCCAGCTCGACGCCCATGTGCTTGGCCAGCGCCTTGCACAGGTCCACATCCATGCCCACCAGTTCACGGGTTTTCGGGTCCGGCGCCGAGAACGGCGGCACATCGGCATAAACGCCGCAGCTCAGGCTTTTCTTGCTCATCACATCGCTGAGCTGGTCCGCATGGGCAACCGCAACAGCCAGTGGCGACAACGCCAGTGCAGCCAGCAAAGACTTCATACGCATGGTGAGACTCCTGAAAATGAATTGAGGGATTCACTGAAACATTCGTTGAAAAAAACGGCCTGCGCTCAATGGCTGCGCAGGTCGGAAATGAAGCGTTGTGCACGCGGGTGTTCAGGCTGCTGAAAGAAAGCCTCCGGGCTGGATTTTTCGAGAATCTGCCCCGCGTCCATGAACCAGATGGTGTCGGCCACTTCACGGGCAAAATTCATCTCGTGGGTAACGCACATCATGGTCATGCCCTCCTTGGCCAGGCCTTTCATGACGCTGAGCACTTCGCCGACCATTTCCGGGTCAAGGGCGCTGGTGGGTTCGTCGAACAGCATCACCGGCGGCTCCATCGCCAGCGCGCGGGCAATCGCCACGCGCTGCTGCTGGCCACCGGACAACTGCGCCGGATAGGCACCAGCCTTGTGGGCCAGCCCGACCCGGTCGAGCAATTCCATGGCCCTGGCGCGTGCCTCGCTGCTTTTGAGGCCGCGCACCTTGGTCGGGGTCAGGATGATGTTGTCGAGCACCGACAGATGCGGAAACAGATTGAAGCTCTGGAACACAAAACCGACGCGACTGCGCAAACGATTGACGTTGGCGTCGGTGCCATTCACGTCATGGCCGTCGAACAGAATCTGGCCCTGTTGCACGTATTCAAGACGGTTGACGGTGCGGATCAGTGTCGATTTACCCGAGCCGGATGGCCCGCACAGCACCACCACTTCGCCGCGCTGCACCTCGGCGGTGATGTCGGTCAGGGCCTGGTATTCGCCATACCATTTGTTGATCCTGGAAAACATGATCATTGGATGCATGGGGCAACCCTCACTTATCGGTAGTCAAAGGCCGCGTAACGGCTACAGGCGACACAGTGCCCTCGCGCTTGCGGGCAATTCGCTGTTCCACGACGGCGGCGAGCCGGGTCAGGCCGTAGCACAGCACGTAATAGGTGATCGCCAGAATGAAGAACACCTGAAACGGCTTGGTCAGCAGTTGGTTGTTAATCTGATTGGCGGCGAAGGTCACTTCCTGGAAGTTGATCACGTAACCCAGCGAGGTTTCCTTGATGATCGAAATGAACTGGCTGATCAGGCTGGGCAATGCGTTATAAAGCGCCTGCGGCAAAATCACCCAGACCGTGGTGCGCACATAGCCCATGCCCAGCGCGCGGGATGCTTCGTATTGACCGGTCGGCAGCGCCTGAATGGCCCCGCGAATGATTTCGCACAGGTACGCGCTCTGATAAACCACCAGCGTGCAGAGCATGGTGGTAAAGCCGGTGATGTTATGCCCGATCAGCAACGGGACCAGAAAGTAGGTCCAGAAAATCACCATCAACAACGGAATGCCGCGCATCACGTAAACCCAGACCGTCGCCGGGTAACGCAGCCAGCGCCACGGCGAAACCCGCGCCAAGGACAGCAGCAGGCCCAGAGGGAACGCCAGCAGCAGCGCCAGTGCAGCCAGAATCAGCGTTGAAACCAGCCCGCCCATCGGCCCATGAGGGTATTGACCGACCAGTAGCAGGGTCCAGTTATCGCGGACAATCGTGAACACATCGAACATCGCCGCCTACCTCGCCATGGCTTTGCTGAAGTGCCGGGCCAGCAACGCACCCAAGCCCATCAACATCAGAGAAATGGCCAGATAGACCATGGTTGCGACCAGATACGCCTCGAAGGTGCGGAAGGTGTAGTTCTCGACCTCACGGGTGGCATAGGTCAGCTCGACCACGCCGATGGCCATGACCAGGCTGGTGTTCTTGAACAGCAGCACGGTGTGGTTGATCAAAGACGGCAGGCAGTTGCGAACGCCCTGCGGCAGGATCACGTAGCGCATCGAACGCACATAGCCCAGGCCCAGTGCGCGTGATGCTTCGACCTGCCCGGCCGGAATGGCGCGCAGCCCGCTGCGGATGTCTTCACTGAAATAGGCGGCCTGACACAGCCCCAGCGCAATCACCGAAAACAGGTATTCGGTGCTGTAACCGGACAGCCAGACCTGGGTGCTCTCGGACAGCAATGTCGGGATACCGAAATACCAGAGCATCAGTTGCACCAGCGTCGGTACGTTGCGGTGGTAGGACACATAACCCGCGACCAGGCGCTCGGCATACTTGTTGCCGGTCAGGCAAATCGACACCAGCAACAGGGCCACCGCCATGGCCATGCACCAGGCGACAAAGGCCAGTTGCACGGTGGTTTCTATGCCCTTGACGATCAGCTCGGCGTACTCGCCCTGCAGGATCGCCGAAAGATCGAAGTCATTCGTCATGGTTGTTCCCATCGACATTCAGTCAGGGCAGAAGCAAGGCGCCGGTTGCGCCGGCGCAGGTGTTGCCTGGCGGCTGGTGCCGCTCTCGTGATAAGTGCTGCGCTTGCGGTTGGCCGCTGTTTCAGCCTTCATAGTCCTGCGGGCGTGCAGTGGACAGCCCACCGGGCACCTGCAAGGTCGGGGTGATTTCCATGTGCCCGATATTCACCGCGATGGGCGCGGCAATCACGTAGGCGATGGCGTCGGCAATGTCCTTGGCCACAGGCAGCTCATAACCCTCGATGAAACGCTTGCGCACCTCTTCAGAGTCGCCATGCACATGGGCGAAAATGTCTGTCGCAACACGGCCCGGGCAGATTTCCGTCACCCGCACCCGCTTGCCGAAGGCATCGATACGCAACTGGCGAGAGAGCATGCTCACGGCCGCCTTGGTGGCGTGGTAGGTCGAGTTGCCGCCGAAGTTGTAGGCGGCGGCAATCGAGCTGATGTTGATGATGTGCCCACAGTCACGCTCGACCATGCCGGGCAGCGACAACCGGGCAATCTGCAACACAGCACGCAGGTTCACATCGATCAACAGATCAATACCCTCGGCATCCGCCTTGAGCAGCGAGCCGGGCCGGTCAACCCCGGCATTATTGACCACCACATCAAACCGCTGAGCCTCGAACAGGGCCGTCAGACCAGCCAGATCAGTCACATCGATGGCGTGCGCGATGCAGCCGGTGCGCTGCGCCAGCGCCGCCAGCTTGTCGGCACTGCGTGCCAGCGCATGAACCTGCAGGCCTTCGGCACACAGCCGTTCGACCACAGCTTCGCCAATGCCGGAGGAAGCGCCGGTGACCAGCGCGGTTTTGTAATCGGAAAAAGGCATGTCGGGGTTTCCTTTAGAATCTTCGATCAGTCGCGTCGCTATCAGCGGATGCGGATCGCCTTGTACTGGACTTTAACGAGCGTCACGGGCAGCGACCAAGACGCAATGGTTGTGTGGCGATAAGGTGCGCTTATGACCCAAGCAACTGCGAAACAGGGGTGATGACGCCCCCCTGCCCTTCGATGCTGTGCCGGATGCTGCGCGCAAGTTCTACTGCGCCCGGCGTGTCGCCATGTAACAGAATCGACTGGGCGTTGACCGCGACGCACTTGCCGCTCAGCGTCGTGACGGTGCCATCCTGTAGCAGTTGCGCGACCCTGGCGCGGACCTGTTCCGGGTCCTTGACCACCGCACCGGCAATGCCACGCGGCACCAGCAGGCAGTTTTCGTCATAGGCGCGGTCGGCCAGAAAAGTCGTCGCCACTCGCAGGTTGCACGCTTGCGCCGCCTGCTCGATGGCCACGCTGCTGGAAGAACTGATGATCATCCGCGGGTCAAAACGGGCGACCGCCTTTACCAGCGGCCCCGCGAGTTCAGCATCGGCTGCGGCCATATTGCCCAGCGCACCGTGAAAGCTCATGTGTGTCACGCGATAACCGGCAGCGGTCGCAATGCCCGCCAGCGCGCCCAGTTGATACACCACAATGGCGCACAACTCCTTGAGTTCGATGTTCATTCTGCGCCGCCCGAAACCCTGCAGATCAGGGAAGCCGACATGTGCACCGAGATCGATGCCCAGCGCTTTGGCGCGGCGTACGGTGCTGTCCATGATCAACGGATCACCGGCATGAAAGCCACAGGCCACATTGGCCGAGGAGATCAACTGCATCAGTGCTTCGTCCTCGCCCATGGTCCATGCGCCGAAGCCCTCGCCCAGATCGGCATTCAGATCGATACGCATACGGTCATTCCTCCAGTTCAATCAGCGGCTGGCCATAACCGACCCGTTCGTGCTCGGCAGCCAGAAAACGCACTACGCGTCCCGCCTGGCTGCTGCGCACCGGCAGATAAAGCCGACCAATGCGCAACAGGCCCAGCAATTGCCCGGCTGCAACGCTATCGCCGGGCTTCACGTAACTGTTTTTTTCATCAGGGTGGCTCGATACGAATATGCCGGGGTTGTCGGCCGCTATCACACAGGCAGCGGCTTGCGGCTGTTCGGCTGCGGTCTGCACGTCAGGTGGCGAAGCATGGGGATAAGCAGGTGCGCCGCGCCGGATCAACAACTCGAACCCTGGCCGTTTCAGTTCAAGAACCGTGAGCCCTGCGTCACGAATCCAGCCTGCCAGCTGGCGAATTTCATTGATGTTCATCAGCGGTGTCCTTGCAGGCCGCGCAGCGCAAGCAAGCGCCGGGCGTCTTCGATGAAGGCATGATTGGTGTCCAGCGCCTCGACGGCCTCCTCGTAGCTGCATTGCACGAAACGCACCTTACTGCCGATGGGAGCCTGACCGAGACGCCACAGGTCGGCTTCGATGACCGTGGCAAACTTGGGGTAGCCACCGCTGGGCTGCGCATCACGCATTTGCACAATCGGCTGGCCGCCGTGCGGCACCTGAATCACGCCGGGCACGATGCCGTGAGAGCGGATTTCCAGCGCTTCGCGCGCCAGCAGCGGCGTGCCTTCCATGCGGTAACCGTATCGATTGCTCTGCGTGGTGATTTTCCATTCGCCGGCAAAAAATGTGTCATGAGCCTCGACACTGAAACAGTCGAATTCGGCAGCGGGCAGTACCCGTACGGCGGGCAGCCCATCCAGCATCAACGGCAATGCCGCTACGGCTGACTCCAGGCCAAAATCACCGGCGCGCTGTTGATTCGCGGCGCCTGCAGGGATCACGTCACCCTGCTGCAAGGCACGGCCCTGCCAGCCGCCAAATGCGCCGCGCAATTGCGTGCTGCGCGAACCCAGCACCTGCGGTACATCCACACCACCGGCCAGGCACAGGTAGGCGCGACTGCCTGTGGTCGGGTAACTGAGCTTCAGCACTTGTCCTTTACGGGCCTGGGCAACCCAGTTGCCCGGCAGCCGCTCGCCATCCAGCTTTGCAGCACAGGCAGCGCCGGTGATTGCAAAGGTGCAGTCTTCGACAAAGCGCACTTCAAACGGGAACAGCGGTATTTCAATGCCTGCCGCGTCTTCGGCATTACCCAGTAACAGGTTGCCCAGACGCAGCGACAGCGTGTCCATCGCCCCCGAGGTGCCGACGCCGTAGCCCAGGCTGCCGTGGCGGCCCAGATCCTGAACGGTGGCCAGCGCGGTGGCGCTGATGACTTCGATCATCGAATGATCCTCTCGATGCGCAAGCGCAGTTGATCGCCGGGTTGCAACAGCGCCGGGGGATGCTGATCAGCATCAAAAAACACCATTTCCGTGTGCCCTATCGTGTTCCAGCCACTGGGGCCTGCCGAGGCAGAAATACCGGTCTGCACGCCGCCGATGGACACCGATCCGGCACCGATGTCGAGCACCGGCACCTTGCGCCTCGGCGTCGCCAGACGCAGGTCCATGCCGCCCAGGTAGCAATAACCGGGGTGGCTGCCCAAGGCGTACACCGGGTAAAGTGGCTCGCAGTGCAGGTTGGCAATGGTTTCGATGTCCAGCCCGGTGTGCGCGATGACATCGGCCATGTGCGGGCCGCCGTCGCCGCCGTACACCACCGGCAATTCGATGATCCGGCCCTGCAACGGTAACGGCTGGCAGTGCTCCCAGGCTTCCATCAGGAGGGTTTTCAGGCCACTCAAGTCCCGTGGCGGCGTATCGAAGGTCAGCATCAGGTTGTTCATGCCCGGCACCGCTTCGCGCACCTGGGGCCAGTTCTTGCTCAGGTCCGCCAAGGCCCAGATGCGTTGCTGCGGGGCCAGATCCAGTTCGCCGGGGGCTTCAAACAGTAAGGCAGTGGTCCCCAGCAGGGTAATCCGCGGGGTGTTCGGCAACGGCAAGACGGTCATGGCTCGCTCCTTGTCTGCAACCAACGCTCCAGATGGTGAATGTCCATACCGCCCTTGCAGAACACCGGGTCCTGCAGAATCTCGCGGTGCAGCGCGATGTTGGTGGAGATCCCTTCGACGTGCATTTCGCTCAGCGCCAGACGCATGCGCGCCAGTGCCTCGTCGCGACTGGCACCGTGGGTGATGACTTTGGCCACCATCGAGTCGTAATAAGGTGGGACCCGGTAACCGTGGCTGACATGCGAATCGACACGTACGCCAAAGCCACCGGGGACCTGCCAGCGAGTGATCTGCCCCGGCGTCGGCATGAAGCTGCGCGGGTCTTCGGCGTTGATCCGGCATTCCAGCGAATGGCCCGATACGCTGATGTCGGCCTGGCTGAAACTCAGGCGCTCGCCCATCGCCATGCGAATCTGCTGCTGGACGATGTCGATGCCGGAGGTCATTTCCGTGACCGGATGCTCGACCTGCAGGCGGGTGTTCATCTCGATGAAATAGAACTCATCGTTTTCAAACAGGAATTCAAACGTACCCACGCCCTGATAGCCGATCTGGCGACAGGCTTGTGCGCAGCGCTCGCCAACCCGGTTCATCAGCGCCGCATCAATCCCCGGTGCCGGGGCCTCTTCAAGCACCTTCTGGTGGCGGCGCTGCATCGAGCAATCCCGCGAACCGAGCCAGACAGCATTGCCATAGGCGTCACACAGCACCTGAATTTCGACGTGCCGCGGCTGGCCAAGAAACTTCTCGATATACAGCTCGGGATTACCGAATGCCCGGCGCGCTTCTTCACCGGTTAGCGCGATGGCATCGAGCAACTGCTGTTCTTCGTGAACCACGCGCATACCCCGTCCACCGCCGCCGCCAGCGGCCTTGACGATGACCGGATAGCCGATGTCGCGGGCAATCGCCAGAATACCTTGCGGATCGGCAGGCATGCTGGTGTCCGGGCCGGGCACGCAAGGCACACCTGCTTCACGCATGGCGCGCTTGGCCGCAACCTTGTCGCCCATCACGCGAATACAGGCGGCGCTGGGGCCGATGAAGGTCAGGCCAGCCTGCTCGATACGCTCGGCGAACGCGGCGTTTTCAGACAGAAACCCGTAACCGGGATGGATCGCCTGAGCGCCGGTCAATTCGGCCGCGTAAAGCACAGCGGCCTGATTCAGGTAACTCTGCCCCGGCGCAGCAGGCCCGATGCACAGCGCTTCGTCGGCCTGTTGCACATAACTGGCGTCCCGATCGGCCTCGGAATAGACCGCCACGGTCTGCAGGCCCAGCCCTTTGCAGGCGCGCAGTATGCGCAGGGCGATTTCACCGCGATTGGCGATCAATACTTTATCGAGCATCAAAAAACCCTCTAGAACCCCGGATGACAACACACGCCTTTCAGCCCAGGGTGAACAGCGCCTGACCGGCCTGAACTTCTTCGCCGTTGGCAACCAGAATGTCTGTCACGACACCCGCGACTTCAGCCTTGACCGGGTGAAACATCTTCATCGCCTCGACCACCGCCAGGGTCTGGCCGGGTTCGACACGGGTGCCGACTTCAACGAACGGTGGCTGGTCCGGTGCCGGGGTCAGGTGCAAGACCCCGTAAAGCGACGCGCAGGCTTGCCCGGTTTGCGGCGCGGCGCCGGTCTGTGGGGCGGGTGTAGCGTCCGTTGCCGCGCGTTTTGCCGGCGTCGAAGTGAAGGGGGTGACGGGGCTTGAGACCTGAACGTGCTCACGCAGCAAACGCAACTGCGCATCCCCTTCACACAGGCTGAGTTCGCTCAGGTCCGATTCAGCCATCAGGTCGATAAGTGCTTTGATACGTTCTGGCTTCATGCAACGGCCCTTGCCTGACAAAAGAAGTGTGGCTGAGGGCAATGTAACGAGCTCGCTTTTTGACCGCCAAGACGGTTTGACTGTGGGGTGATAAGCGGCCCTTATGACGTTTCAAGTCATTACGTACGGCGATTGCCGCGCATTTCTGCGACCAGCTCCAGCAGGATCGCTTTGACCGCCTGTGCCGGGACCGACAACGGCAAGTGGCCTGACAGGCATAGGGCCAGAGGCGCTTCGATCTCGGGTTCGACGATTCGGCTGAGGTTGACCGCATGCGTGTCGGCCAGCACCCGCGCAGCGGATTCGGGGAGGATCGTCGAGCCGAAACGATCGGCCACAGCGGCGGCAAGGGTTGTCGATGACTCGATTTCTGCCACCACCCGGGCGCTGCGTTCGATGCGCAAGAACGCCTCGTCGACCAGGCGGCGGATGGTGTTGTAGGTGCGCGGCAACAGCAAATCGATGTCGGCAAGCTCGGCCAGCGGTATTTCCTCGCAACCCTGGCGGGCCTGGTCAGCGCTGACCAGGTACAACTGTTCGCGCATCAGGGGCACAAAACTCAGGCCATGTACCTCGCGCCCGCCATAAAGCACTGCCATGTCCATGCGCCCGTTCATGATCAGTTCGCTGAGGGTAGTGCCGAAGTTTTCATTGAGGTACAGCAGAATGCCCGGATGACGCTCGCGCACCCGTTTGAGCAATGGCAACGACAGCGTCGAAGCAGCCGTGCCAGGCGCCAGCCCCACCGACACCGGCCCCGACAGTGCGAGGCCACTGGCGTTGACGTCGCTCTGCGCCTGCTCGCATTGACGCAGGATGACCTGAGCATGCCCATACAGCACTTTGCCCGCTTCGGTCGGGGTAACGCCGCGCTTGGTGCGGATCAATAACTGTTGTTGCAACTCGGCCTCCAGCGTCACCAATTGCTGGCTCAACGCAGGCTGCGCGATGTGCAGCACATCGGCGGCCTGAGTCAGGCTGCCGATATCGACTATTTTCAAAAAGTACTTCAAGCGGCGAAGATTCAAGTGCTGCACTCCCGGGTCAAGACTGCGATGCCAGAGCAAGACGCAGGCCAGCTCGCTAAAAAAGTACTGCCAGCCTCGTCATAAGCATTGCCTATGTCAGTTCAGCCTCCCTGCCTGCGCTTTACCCGAATGCCCCCGCAGGCATTGATAGCCTCGTTTTGGTGCAGGCGCGGTTCATCTGCGGTCATAAGCGCTGCCTATCAACCCAGAACAAACTCGTCTTATGGCCTGCCCCACGCAGGCTCGTAACGTAGTCCTCGTCAACGCCATCAACGAGGAATGCCAACGTGACCGCATCTCGCATCGCTGCCCGCGTGCTCCGCATCAAACCATCGCCAAGCAGCGCTGCTGCCGATCGGGCCAATGAACTGCGGCGCGCCGGCAAGTCGATCATCAACCTGGTGGTCGGCGAGCCCGACTTCGACACCCCTGCACACATTCGCCAGGCAGCCTGTGCGGCCATCGAAAACGGTGAAACCCGCTACACGCTCAATGCCGGGACTGCAACGCTGCGCGAGGCGATTGCCGCCAAGCTTCAGCGTGAAAACGGCCTGACCTATGCGCCGGGCCAAATCGTGGTCACCAGCGGTGCCAAGGCGGCGATCTTCAACGCCTTCGCCGCAACCCTGGGCGTTGACGACGAAGTGCTGATTCCCGCGCCGTACTGGGTGTCGTACCCGGACATGGTGCTGGCCTGCGACGGTCGCCCGGTAACTCTGGCGTGCCCTGAAGAAAACCAGTTCAAGCTCACCGCCGAACAACTGCGTGAAGCGATCACTCCGCGCACCCGCTGGCTGCTGCTCAACTCGCCGAGCAACCCGACCGGCGCAACCTACAGCGCCGCCGAGTGGCGGGCGTTGGCGGACGTGCTGCTCGACTACCCGGACGTGCTGGTCATGACCGATGACATCTACGAGCACATTCGCTATGACGATACCCCGCTCAGCCACCTGCTGACGATAGAGCCAGCGCTGCGCGAGCGCGTGCTGATCATCAATGGTGTGTCGAAAACCTACGCCATGACCGGCTGGCGCATCGGCTACGCCGCAGGCCCCAGCGACATCATCAGTGCGATGGCCACCCTGCAATCGCAATCCACCAGCAACGCCTGCTCGGTCAGTCAGGCCGCAGCCGTGGCTGCGCTCAATGGCGACCAGTCGTTTGTCGGCGAGAGCGTCAAGGTCTACAAGCAGCGTCGCGACCGCTGTCTGGAGCTGATCAACGCCATTGACGGCCTGAGCTGCATAAAGCCAGAAGGTGCGTTTTACCTGTACGTCAATTGCGCCGCTCTGATCGGCAAAACCACCCCGTCAGGGGCGGCGCTGCACGCCGATACCGACGTGGTTCTGTACCTGCTGGAGAGTCAGGGCGTGGCCGTCGTGGCGGGCACTGCGTATGGGCTGGCACCGTTTTTCCGGATGTCCACGGCAACCGCCATCGAAACCCTGGAAAGCGGCTGCGCGCGCATTGCGACTGCTGCCGCTGCGTTGCGCTGAGCATCTCGACATGACAACGCCGAGCCCCCCCGCACTGACCTTCAGACAAGCCTTGTTGGCCATGCTCGGCATTTCGCTGGTGTTGATGCTTTCGGCGCTCGACCAGACGGTGATCGGTAACGCCCTGCCCAGCATTGTCTCGGAGTTCGACGGCTTTGAGTTGTATGCCTGGGTCGCCACCGGCTACCTGCTGGCCTCCATCGTGACCATTCCGATCTTTGGTCGGCTGGGCGATTTTTACGGGCGAAAACCGTTCGTGCTGGCCGCCACCGTGATTTTCATGCTGGCCTCGCTGCTCTGCGCGCTGGCCGACAGCATGTTGGCGCTGGTCATAGGCCGGGCGTTGCAGGGGGTCGGCGGCGGGATGCTGATCGGAACGGCGTTTGCCTGTGTGCCGGAATTATTCCCCGACACTCGCCAGCGGCTGCGCTGGCAGGTGTTGCTGAGTGCCATGTTCAGCGTGGTCAATGCCATCGGCCCGGGCCTGGGCGGTTATCTGGCCGGTGAGTTCGGCTGGCGCTCGGTGTTCTGGCTGAACCTGCCGCTGGGCGTGATCGCGCTGTTTTTCGCCTGGCGCTTTCTGCCCTGGTATCGCCCGCAAACAGCCGGTGCGATCAGGCTCGACTGGATCGGCGCGGTGTTGATCGTCCTGAGCCTGGGCAGCCTGCAATTGTTCGTTGAATGGCTCGGCCAGCGCGCTCTGGCGATCAGCCTGCTGTGCGGCGCGATCAGCGTTATCGCCATGACCGGCCTATGGTTCAGGGAGCGCCGCTGCACATTTGCCTTGCTGCCCGCCGGGCTGTTTGCCAATCGCAGTATCCGCCTGCTGTTCATCATGTCGCTGCTGGCAGGCGCAATCATGTTCACGCTGCTGTTCTACCTGCCGCTGCTGTTGCAGGGCAGTTATGGCTACTCGCCGCAGGACGCAGGTCTGTTGCTCACGCCGCTGGCCCTGAGTATCACCCTGGGCGCCATCGTCAACAGCCGCATCGTCACACGTCTGGCAAACCCCAATTGGCTGCCGATTGGCGGGTTCATCGCCTTGTCGGTCGCCTGCATTGCCTTGGCGCTGGTCGGGCTGCTGGCTGGCTTCGCGACCTTGCTGGGGCTGATTCTGCTGGCGGGTCTGGGCCTTGGGTTCATTTTGCTCAACCTCACGGTGTTCACCCAGACGCTCGCCGAGCGGCAGTTTCTCGGTATCGCCACAGCGCTCACCCAATCGTTGCGGCTGGTGGGCGGCTTGCTGGGCACCGCGGCAATGGGCGTGCTGGTCAAGTTGCTGTACATCGCCAACCTGCAACGTGCACTCACCGCGGCTGGCCAGATGCAGGCAATGCAGCGCCTGGCGGATCCACAGACCCTGCTGCAGCACTCGCCTGCGGATGTCGACGCCACGTTGCTGCTGGCTCGCACCGCCCTCGCCCAGGCAGTCGGCACCGGGCTGATGATCTGCGCAGCCCTGGGCGTACTCGCACTGGTGGTTCTTTACCGTTTACCTCGCGTCACGCTGTACCAAGCGCCTCGCACTGCGATACCTGCAACGGAATCAGCCAAAAAACACGCTTCTTAAAACAACAAGAAACCTGACTGCCGCCCGACCCTGCCTCTCACAACACTTAATGACAGCATGAGGATGAACCCGATGGAGCGTTTCAATCGCGCCACCCCTTTCGTTGCGGGCTTTTGTGGCCTGCTGATCGCGCAGCAGAGCTACGGCGAAGGTTTTCTGGAAGACAGCAAGGCCAGCATTCTGGCGCGCAATTTCTTCAGCAACGCAGACAATCGCAGCGGTGCTGCTGCCCCTAACTACACGCAGGAGTGGGGCCAAGGCTTCATGCTCAATTACCAGTCCGGCTACACGCCCGGCACGGTAGGTTTGGGCATTGATGCGCTGGGCCAGTTGGGCATCCGTCTGGACTCGGGCAAAGGACGCCACTACAACCCGCAAAGTACCGCGTTCAATGGCAACATCTTCCCGACGGACAGCGACGGCCGCGCGGTCGATGAGTTCAGCAGCATGGGCGCGACGCTCAAGGCGCGCGTCTCGCAGACCGAGTTGAAGTACGGCACGCTGGTGCCGATGCTGCCGGTGGTAATGTCCACCGACCGCATGCTGCAACAGACCTTTCGCGGCGGCCAGGTTCAGTCGAAAGACTTGAAAGACTTTATCTTCACCGCAGGCCAGTTGGAACACGTCATGGGTCGGGGTTCGACCAACCAGATGGGCATGTCGATCCCCGGCGCCAACAACCCGCTGACCGGCGAGTTCGTCAACAAGTTTTACTACGCAGGCGTCGATTACAAACCGGTCAAAGACCTGACCTTGCAGTATTACTACGGCAACCTGGAAAACTTCTACAAACAGAACTTTCTCGGCCTGAAATACGACATGCAACTTGGCCCCGGTACTTTGCGCACCGACCTGCGCCACTTCGACAACCGCTCGGACGGCGCGAATGGCCACGATCCAGCGTTCTACACGGTGGGTTATTACGGCAACGGCGTGACCAAGGGTGAAGTCGACAGCCGTCTGTCCAGCGCTCAGTTCACTTACCTCATCGACGGCCATACCTTTGCTGCGGGTTATCAGGCAGTCACCGGCGACAGCGACGCGGTCTGGCTGAATCAGGGCGATGGATCAACCGCTTACTTCATGACCGAATCGATGATCGGCAAATTCCAGCGCGCCGGGGAACGCACCTGGCAAGTCCGTTATGGCTATGACTTCGCCAGACTCGGCGTACCCGGCCTGAACTTCCTGGCCATGTACGAAAGCGGCTCGAACATCCAGACCTCCGACGGCGACAAGAAGGAATGGGAACGCAACGTGACCCTGAGCTACGTCTTGCAATCGGGCCCGGCGAAAAACCTCAGCATCGCACTGCGTCACGCACAACTTCGCACCGAGTTCGCCAGCCAGCGTGATGCCGATGAGCACCGGATCATTGTCAGCTATCCGATCAATATTTTTTAGAACCCGGGTGGGTGGCAGATACAGGGTGTATCTGCTGCCTGAGGGTTGGTTGACGGCGTGCACAAGCGCTCGTGCTGGTCACACTTTCGTTATAACCTCTGCACCCTGCAGAGGAAGCAAAAAACGATGGATAAAACAATCCTGGAAGACCCCCCTGACCCTAACCGCCCCTATGGCTTACTGGTCGTTGAAACCGATCCTGGCGAGTCTGAATTCACCGGTGGCCCTGCTACGCCATTAAAAGCAACTCATCCGCAATTCAATGACACTCCGGCAGACCTTTACCCGGTAATGGAAACCCAGACGGGCATGCCTTTCAGCTCGTTCTACCGAAGCAGGTACATCGGCTTTGCGTCCATCGCCGTTGTGGTTATCGGCATCGGTGTCGCAATTTATTTTCTGAGCCTGAAGAGTGACTGGTTTCAGGTGCAAAAAGCGCTGGCGCTCTTCGCGCTGTGGTTCGCCAACCTGATCTCGACAGTGCTCAATGCGGTCTACTGGTTTATACGCAGAGGCCCGAAGTGGCTGGCAGTACTGCTCGGCGTTCAGCTGATAATGGTGGTGGCCGGGGCAGCGCCCGCCTTGCTCAGTGACTGATAACGATACCTGTCCAGTCAGAGAGGGTGCCCATCATGAGCTCGAGCGTGTTTGGGGTATGCGGATAAGGGCTCGAACGTGTCGAGCCCTTTATCCAGATCAGCCAGACACCTGATCCAGAAATATCAGCCTTGGTGCTTCTGCAAACCACTCGCCACTTGCAGCTGCAAACCGCTGGTAGTGTGGCGTGGCAACGTGCGCGTCCAGTGCTGCCTGATCCTTGAAGCATTCACGCATGTAGAACGTACCGTGCTCATCGCGCACCTCGAACAGCGTGTATTCGATATTGCCCGGCTCCGAACGGGTGGGTTCCACCAGTGCCAACAATGCTTCTTTCAATGCCGACTCGTTGCCTGGGCTGGCTTTCAGCACTGCGATCAACGCCAATGGCTTTGCAGGTGTATTCATTATCAATGCTCCGGTATCAAGTTCGATCAATGAGTGGGGGCTGGCGCCGTTGCGACTTTCACGCGCAACAAGCTGTACGGTTTTTTACGTTGGTCATGGCCCGAATTGAAACCGGCCTGACGGTGTAACTGGTTGACGATGAAATACAGGTAGCCGTCCGGACCGATCGACAAGGTATCAGGCCACAACATGCGCGGGTCGTGAGCGACTGTCTGCCAGACCCCGTTCGGCAAGCGTTTGCGAATCGCATTGTGCTCGTAATCACCTGCATACACAGCACCGTCTGCATCAGCCTCAAGACCATCGGAAGCACCCTTTTCACCCAGGTCCTGAACAGCGGCTGCCAGTTGCTGCTCATTCACTGCGCTGTCGTTCAACAGCTCGGTGGCGACGGAATACAGGTGGCGGCTGGACAGTGGCGAGAAATACAGCGTTTTGCCATCTGCCGACAGCGCAATGCCATCTGCGGCCACGTGGACCGGTTTGCGCGTTCCGTCCGGGCCATCACCCAACACGGGCACGCCTTCGACAACAGGCACGAAAGCGGGATCAGCAGAGGTTGCCCTAGCCCCGCTCAAGCGCCGCACGGCGTGGCCGCTGGCAATGTCCATGACAATAATTGCACCCGGCCCGCTCACCGATGAGTCAGTAACGTAGACAGTCCCCTGCGACCCTTTGCGAAAGTCGAAGCGCATGTCGTTGACGTAAGTGCTCGGCAAGATGACGTTGTCCGGAAATACCAGCCGCTTGACGATTTTATTGGTGGCCAGGTCTACCGCCACCAGCTTGGCACCTTGAGGACGAGGTGCCGCAAACTCCGGTGCCGCAGTGTCCAGAAGCCAGACGCGCCCTTTGCCGTCGGCAACCACACTCTGCACGCTGATCAGGCCATCGCCGGGGTCTTTCGGGTTTTCATGATTGACCGCCAGATCCGGGTAGGCAACCACCTTGCCATCGCGAACCTCGCCCACCGTAAACGGCACCTTGTCACCCCAGCGAGGGAAATTGACGAAGATTCGCCCGGTTTCAGTCACTGTCACGCCGGTAGGCATTGCGTCATAAAAAGCATGAACCTGTTCAAGCTTGCCGACGGGTTTGTCGGCTGGGGCGCCTGCTGGCAACTCGACGGCGGTCATGCCATACGCCAGGGAGGTTGTAAGAGTAGCGGCGGACATGATGGCAAGTGCTGTGCAAATTGATTTTCGATGCATGGTGCTCTCCTGATGAGTCGGCCGGGGCTGCCCATCGGTATTCAGTAGTACGGGCTGTGTGCACGGCAGGTGATGATGTTCATCACCCTGCGAGGCTCAAGGACGATGGATAGACAAGACTGCGAGCATTTTGGTCTTTCTCATGACAAAGAAAAACGCGGGGAATACGCTAACACTTTCAACGCAGGGGCGAAGATCCGAACGGTGTCCGGACATGCATCTCGCCCCCGGAACGGCAACTCAGGCAAACGCCCTTGCGCGAGCCCCGTCCAGCCAATCAGCGGCCGACCTGGACGCAGCAGTCGAATCCAGACTACTGACGGCGTCGAGCCGTTGGATCTGCTCGTCGGTCAGCGTCAGTGCCAAGGCCCGGAGGTTGTCGGCAATCTGCTCCTGCGAGCGAGGCCCGATAATCGGGATGGCCCCATGTGTACCGGCCCAGGCAATCGCCACCTGACTTGCACTGACCCCACGCTCGGCAGCGATCTCAAGCACGGTATCGAGGATCAATGTGCGTTGCGCGGAGTTTTCCGGCTGGAAAACCTTGCCGCCAAACCCTTCGGCACGGCCTTTCTCGCCCTGTCGGTACTTGCCGGTCAGCATGCCGCCGCCCAGAGGCGACCAGGTAACGATGCCGAGGCCAAGCGCGTAAGAGGCTTGAAAAAGATCAGCCTCGGGCTCACGGTGCACCAGGCTGTGCTCGAACTGCGCGGCTGCAATCGGTAAGGTGCGGCTGATCTCGGCCAGTGTCACTGCGCGAGCGAGCCGCCAGGCCGGGAAATTGGACAGGCCCGCGTAAAGCATTTTCCCGGCCCGCGCCAGGTCTTCCAGACCTCTGAGAATTTCTTCAATGGGCGTGACAGCATCAGGATGATGCGCCCAGTAGAGGTCGATACGGTCCGTCTTCAAACGCTTGAGGCTTGCCTCCACCGAACTCACCATGGCTTTGCGGCTGTTGCCGGTGGTTAATCGGCCAGGGTTGGCCGAGGCACCGTTGGTGAACTTGGTCGCGAGCACAAAATCGTCGCGCCGGCCTTGCAGCAAGGCGCCGAGCAGCTCTTCGGACTGACCGAACTGATAGATGTCCGCTGTATCGATGAAATTGCCCCCCGCTTCGGCATACGCGTTGAACGCAGCCATATGATTATGACCAGCATCTTAACTGTCAACTCCTTTAATGATGGTCAACATCAATGGTATATTTGCGCTCTGTCGAATGGAGCAGACAAAAGAGGCAATTCACATGAGAGTCACCAAGGCGCAGGCGCAGGCGAACCGGGCACACATCGTCGAGACGGCATCCATCCAGTTTCGTGAACACGGCTACGACGGTGTCGGAGTGGCAGACTTGATGGCGGCTGCAGGCTTTACCCACGGCGGGTTCTACAAGCACTTCGGGTCAAAGTCTGACCTTATGGCCGAGTCGGCGGCCTGCTCTATCTCGAAGACGGTGGAGCAATCGAAGGACATTGATCCTGCGCAGTTCATCGAGTACTACTTGTCCCGAGAGCACCGCGACAATCCCGGCACCGGCTGCACGATGGCCGCACTCAGCGCCGATGCGGCCCGTCAGTCAGACTCTGTCAAAGCGACATTTGCCAACGGCATCGAAAGCCTGCTGGCCGCTTCCGTGGCCGCAGGAGCACACACTGATGATCAAAAGCAGCAACAGGCACGGGCAAATACCATCGACATGTTTGCCCATGCCTTAGGTGCGGTGTTGCTGTCGCGCAGTTGCCCGGACGACTCACCATTGGCAGATGAAATACTCGAGGTGTGCTGGGCGAAAATGCAGGCACAACTCAAGCCCGCGCAGACTGCCTGACTGCCTCAGGAAGGAAACAACTTGCTCAAACACGCCAGTTTCTTCTTGTACGACTTGCGCGCTGCCAGCGCATCTTCCAGCGTGACCGCCACAAACCGGGCTTTCTGGTTGGGCTGCATCTGGCCGATCAGATCAAGGTCGGCGCTGATCACGGTGCCGATCATGGCGTAGCCTCCACCAGACACCGCGTCGCGGTGCAACACGATGGGTTCAAGTCCCGCCGGAACCTGAATCGAACCGATCGGGTAGCAGCTGTCGACGATATTCGATGGATCGGAACCTGCCCCGAATGGTTGTTCCCGTGGCTGAAAAGTCAGCGCCCTGCCGCCCTTGAAGCGATAACCGATGCGGTCGGCTTCCGAGCCTACCGTCCACGACTCGGAAAAGAAGCTGGTGGCCGCAAACTCGGTCAGGCGCTCGTAATAAAGGCCGGGAACGACGCGCAGGTAGACTTCGCCGCCCAGCGACTGGCGCAATGCCATTGGCAGGCTGGCCCCGGCACGCCCCTTGCCGCTGGGTACGCCTATCGGCAACAGGTCATCAACCGCCAGCCTGCGCCCCTGAAAACCGCCGAGTGCGCCCAGCGTGTAGGTCGAACGGCTGCCCAGCACCAGCGGCACATCAATGCCGCCCGCGACGGCCAGGTAAGTGCGTGCGCCATCCTTGGGAAAATCAAAGCGCAACACCTGCCCGGCTTTTACCGCAAACGCGGTGTCATGGTGCATGTCCACGCCGTCATGTGCGCGCCGCAGACGGCCACCAAGGTGTCGGATTGAAATTCCAGCTCAGGCCCCAGCAACGTGCATTCCAGGCCGGCAGCGCCGGGCGGATTGCCGACCAGTTGATTGGCGGCGCTGAGTGCGTACTGGTCCAGCGCACCCGAAGGCGGGATGCCCAGGTGGTAATAGCCTTCACGGCCGAGGTCCTGTACCGAGGTGGCCAGACCGGGTTTGAGTACCTTGATCATGCCAGCGCCTCCTGCAGCGACTTGGGATAGCCGACAGGATCGGCCAGAAAGGCGTCGAGGGAAAACTCGACCGGTCGAATCAGCAGATCAAAGCGTCCCGCTTCTACCTCGATCACGGCCAGATCGTAGGTTTCACGATCCACCGGTTTGAACTGCACAATGTCGCCCGGCCTGAAAAAAACCATGTGCTCTTTCAGGTACGCCAACCCCTGCTGCGGGTCGTAGATCGGGGCCGGGGTGACCCCGAACATCTGGTAACCACCCGCCCCGCGCACCGAGTAGATGCAACCAAAGCACCCGCCATGACCCAGCGTGAGCTTTGGCGTATCGGTGCGCGGGCGCAGGTATTTGGGCACTTGCAACTGCCGCTCGCGCTCGACCATCTGGAACATGAACGGCAGCCCGGCAACGAAGCCGACCATTGACACAAACCACGGCGCACCACTGTGCGCAGCGATGAACGCATCGACATCGGCCAGATTGTTGATACGCGCAGCGTATTCCAGATCCGTCGAGCCCGGGTCCTGGTGCCGGTCGCGAAAGCGCATCAGGGTTTCATGGGTCCAGGGGTCGTTGTAGAGCACCGGGATCTCGATGATGCGGGTCTGCAACGTACGCTCGGCGACCGCACCGGCCTCGGCCTCGCGAACGGCGTCGAGCAGCGCATGAGGCGCGATACGGTCCGGGTCAAAACGAATCTGGAACGAGGCGTTGGCCAGGCACACGTCGAGCACACCGTCCAGCGCCAGGCGCTCGACTGCACGGGTCACCGCCAGCCCCTTGAAAAAGGCTTCCAGCGACATGCTGTCACTGACCTCGGCAAACAGGTGCTCATCAGCGCCAAAGCTGTAGCGAATCGAATCGGCCATGTCTGTTCCTTTTGAAATCGTTGTAGAAAGGCAGGCAAAGATCGTTACGGCGGCTCAGGGTGTCTTAGCCCCCGATGCCGCGTGCTGGCTAACGTGGCGTGCGCACTTCTATTCCCGCATCATCCAGCGCTTGGCGGGTCGCCTGCGCAAGGGCCAGCGCGCCCGGTGTGTCGCTGTGCAGGCAGATGGAATCGAACTCGATGGCCAGATCGTCACCTTCGACCGTACGCACCAGCCCCTGCTGGCAGGCGCGTACCACGCGCGCGGCCACTTCAGCCGGGTCGTGGGCGCGTACGTTGCGGGTAAAGACGATAGAACCGCTGAGGTCGTAAGCGCGATCGGCGTAAAACTCGCGCACCACAGGCTGACCCAGTTCCTGAGCCACGTTGCAGATCACCGAGCCAGGCATGCAGTAAAGCAGCAAATCAGGCTCCAGACGCTGAAGGTTTTCCACCAACAACCGGGCAGCCTCTTCGTCACGGGCCAGGTGCATATACAAGGCTCCGTGGGGTTTGAAGTGCTGCAAGGCCACGCCCTGAACACGGGCTAGCTCGCGCAGTGCACCCAACTGGTAAAGCATGTCGTCGACCAGTTCCTGAGCGGGCGCGTTGATATGCCGGCGACCAAAGCCCACCAGATCACGGAACCCCGGATGCGCGCCAATAGCGACGCCCAGACGTTTGGCCTGTTCAATGGTGCGACGCATGGTGCCTGGGTCGCCTGCGTGAAAGCCGGTGGCGATATTGGCAGAACTGATGAAAGCCATCAGCTCGGTATCAACGCCGTCGCCGATGGTCCATGCGCCGAAGCTTTCACCCATGTCCGAGTTGAAATCTATCTGCATGGTTTTTGCTCCGGGGCTATCTGAGTGGATGCAACCACGGTAGATTCCCTTTGACCCCTTGGGTAGATCTATTAACAGATACGCTGTCTTCTGAAAAACAGATACCTCACCGATTGGAGTGCCTATGTCCCTGACCTTGCGCCAGGTCCGCTATTTCGTTGCAACCGCCGAGATCAGGCAGATCTCGCAGGCCGCGATCCACCTCAATATTTCCCAATCGGCAATCACCACGGCGATCAAGGAACTGGAGAGCATGCTCGGCACGCTGTTGTTTCAGCGCTCGGCGCAGGGCATGAATCTGACCGAGGCCGGCAGGCACTTTCTCAATCGTGCCTACGTAATCCTGCGCAGTGTCGATGATGCAATGAACAGCCCGCTGCCGGACATTCGTGCCAGCGGCGTCTTGCGCCTGGCTGCCAGCTATACCGTCATCGGTTACTTTCTGCCGCATCATCTGCAAAGGCTTGAGCACTGGCACCCGGACGTGGCCATCGAGGTTCACGAGCAGGAACGGCAATCCATCGAGCAGGGCCTGCTGGAGGGTCGCTTCGACATGGCGGTGGTGCTGACCGCCAACATCACGCACCCGGATATCGTCTCGGAAACACTGTTCAATTCAGAGCGCCGTTTATGGCTGTCCAGCCACCATCCGCTCTGCCAGCGCGCTTCTGTCAGCCTCGCCGACGTGGCACGGGAGCCCTACATTCTGCTGACCGTCGATGAAGCCGAGCAAAGTGCGATGCGCTACTGGGAACTGGCCGGACAACACCCCAACGTTCGCGTGCGCACCAGCTCGGTGGAGGCGGTGCGCAGCATGGTTGCCAACGGCAGCGGCGTGGCGATCCTCTCGGACCTGGTGCACCGACCGTGGTCGCTGGAAGGCAAGCGCATAGAAACCCTCACCGTCACCGACAAGGTCACGCCAATGAGCGTCGGCCTGGCCTGGCACCGCGAGCGCGAGCCAACCCCGGCGATGCAGGCGTTTCGTAACTACTTTCACGATGCGTTTCTGGCGCCGCAGCAGCTGTCGGCGCGGCGTTGAGGGCATTACAACCGAGGCGGCTGGTCGAATGCGCTGAGATGGACATCTTCAGACCAGATATAAACCCGTCTCGATGGGTTCAGAGAACAGAGTCGTCGCCAGTCATGAATGATGGAAAGATCGCCAAGCCCACTGCCGCGCATTGCATGCTCTGGAAATTCGAGCAGCCAGGCACTCATTTCATCTTCCTGCAGGAAGCTGATGGCTTTGAACGGGGAACGCCCTTTCAATGCAGCCTGTACTTGCCCGACAAAATGCTGTGCACACTTGCGTCGAGCGCGTCCATCTCCATTCTGTCCAATATGATTGCCGGTTTCGAGTATTGTAGCCATCGGCAAAAACAGCGACTCTCCGGCGAGTATCCGTTGTTCTAACTGATGAAGGGTTTCAATGTGCTGCTGAGCCTTCACGGGCACATTGAGAATCTCGACGAAGATAGAAGTATCAATCAAGCAGACGGCTGTCATTCTGCTCCTCCATCTGTGCTTTGGCGCAGTTCAGCCAACCAGTCCAGTGCGTGTGCCTTGCGCTCGTCCTCAGTAGTATCGTCCTTTAAGAAACGATCCAGGACCCGCCGTGTCATGAGTTGCCCCAGCGGGCCCTGAGCGACCAGCTCCGGGTAGCGATCCAGGTCTCCCAAACGCACCAGACGGCTATCGCCGTGTTCAGGATCGCGATAGCAGGCAACCACATCAGCCAGCGCACTATCAGGCAATACATCCATCAAAGCCGGGTTGTGTGATGTCAGCAGGACTCGCAGCTTTCTCTCGGCAGCAGTAGCCCGGAGTTGCCTTACAAGAGTTTCCGCCCGACTGGGATGGACGCCATTGTCGATCTCTTCGATGACCACCAGCGCTCCCTCGGGAGCAGTCAGAAGCGTTGCGCCGACGGCTAGAACGCGAAGGGTCCCATCAGAAAGCAGCGGTGCGTCCACGGTTCTGCTTTTATGTCCAAAGGACTCCACCAACCTCACCATGACATCGTTGCGGTCAGTCTTGATAAACTCGATGTCGGTGATGTCTTGCTCGGGCAATGACTTTATAAACGCGAGCAGCCTGGCTTTCTGCTCCGGTACCTGGGAGATCCGATAGAGCACAGCAGACAGGTTACTGCCGTCCTCTTTGATGAGGTCGTCCTTCACATAGGCATAGTCACGCATCATTGCTGGACGCGGATCAAGAAACACCACATTGCGCAAGGTTTCGCGTATAGCCTTCGTCACCGCAGGAATAACGCGCTGTGAATCATTATGGCCCGACTCGAATCGACCTGGCGTTTCGAGCTGATAGAAAATGGCCTGCCGGTTCGAACAAGGAATATGAGGCTTGTTTTTCCCCCGTTTGAAGTTGTTGTAGGCCACCCTGATCTCGTCGGTATGAGCATTGGCGAGACCGTCGACCTGATACAAAGGGACCGCTTCGCCCGGTTTCACGACGCTCTCCGCTGTGACAACCAACTGGTCGGCTACCAGGCCAATCGAGATTTCAAAATGGCCCCACCCCTGCGGCATGCCCTCAAACCGGCCTCCAAGACTGAAACTCGTCAGAGGATCGCGCAGCAAATCATTTGCCTGCCCACGGACAACCGCATCGCCACTCTGAATTGATCGCGTGATGTCTTCAAGACGGCTGCCTTTTGCCAGCCAGTTGAGCAAGCGGATAGCCTCAAGCACATTACTTTTGCCCGAGGCGTTGGCACCGATCAAAAAGGTCATGGCCGCCAGCGGAAGGCTTGCACTTTCGTAACTTTTGAAGTTTTTAAGCTCAATCGAAATCAACATGTTTCTGAAGCTCGCATAAGCGTCATTAATTCATTCTCCATGCCATGGATGTTACCCAAGTGCGCAGAATTTGCAGTGCCTTGAGCTTTCATACTCTGATCCGGAATTTAACACTTTTCCTGACGCAGCAAGTCGCCAAAGCGGCTGAATAAGGGTCACCGCTTGAAGTCAAGCCTGCCACGCTCGCCGACCGGCGCATGCTCGGCCATCAGTTCAATCACCCAGTCGATAAACACGCGCACCTTGATGCTGACATGCCGGTTCGGCGGGAAGGCTACGTACATCGGCATGCTGTCGAGTTGCCAGTCCTGGAACAGCGGGACCAGGTCACCCCGCGCCAGATAAGGCCGGGCCATGTAATCGGGCAGCCAGAGAATGCCCATTCCAGCGAGGCCTGCGGCGATGTAGGCATTGCCATCATCGACCGTCAGCGTGTAGCGGCCCTGAACGCGAACCTGTTCACCATCTCGGTGCATCGCATAGGGCAGCGCCTTGCCGGTTCGCGCCCATAAATAGCCGACGATGCGGTGCGACGAGTTTTCCAGATCGAGGGGATGGGCAGGCGTGCCCATCCCCTGCAGATAACCGGGCGCGACGTAAACGCCCAGTTGCAGATCGCCCACATGCCGCGCCATCAGTGACTGATCGGTGATCTCGCCCCCGCGCACGACGCAGTCCACGTTTTCGCCGATCAGGTCGACGATACGGTCACTGACACCCATGTCAATCTGGATGTCCGGGTAGCGAGCATGAAAGGCGGGCATGGCGGGCACCAGCAGCATGCTGGCCAGCGGGCTGGGCACGTCCACGCGCAATCGGCCTCTGGGCAGGGATGCGGCGCTCGACAGGCTGGTCTCGGCGTCGTCCATGTCCGCCAACAGCCGCACTACCCGTTCGTAGTAAACCGCGCCGACTGCCGGTTTCCACCACTCGGGCAAACGCCTGCATCGCGTCAAATCGGTCCATGTCTGCCCTGCCTGTCGAGTCTCGATTGCTCATTGGATTGTTTGGCTTTGCCAAACAGTGCTGATCAAGGTTGCTCGTTTATCGGCTTGACGCAAGCCCCTACAGTGGCTCCAGCGCCTATTTACGGTCAATCAGACCTCTTGATGGAGACACCCCATGACACAGCGTGACGTCGTATTTCCCGCAGGCCGTCAGGCACTTTATGAGCGCAACCGTTATTCGCCGGCGATTCGTGCCGATGGCTTTTTATTTGTTTCCGGACAAGTCGGCAGTCGCGAAGATGGCTCGCCTGAACCCGACCTCGAAAAGCAGGTGCGCCTCGCGTTCAACAACCTGAACGCGATTCTGCGCGCAGCAGGCTGCACGTTCGACGATGTGATCGACGTGACGGTGTTCATTGTCGATCCCGAAACGAAGTTCGAGCGGATATGGAGTGTGTTTCCGGAATTCTGGGGCAGCGCGCCACACCCGACCCTGACCGGCGTGGGCGTTACCTGGCTTTACGGCTTCGATTTCGAGATCAAGGTCATTGCCAGGTTGCCGCAAACGCCCGCGCAATAGTTACGCCGACGCCAGGCATTCAGCGACTGCGGATCGGTACGACGCAGTCGTTTGTGTCGAACGCCAGCGGCGCTTCGAATTGCTGGAAGAACTGCCCGGACACGACATGATCGAGAAACTGCGCCTGGTCTTCAGTCACCAGGCGAATCGGGGAGTAACCATCAGTATCGGGCACGGCAAACAGGCGGGCCTTGCGTTCATGCGCCACCGCGATGAACGCCCTCTTCTCTTCATCGGTCATGGCCGAAAAGTGTTCGGACAGATTCTCCAGCGAGCGCACCGCCAGGTCCTGGTCGAGCTGATCGTCATCCGTGAACATCAAATGCCAGACGAAATCGAAAGAAAGCTCAGCGAGGGCACGCATAGACGGGGTTCCATAGTGTTCAGAGACGCGAGATTCACTGTTCGGCGCGGTTCGGTCAAGCGCTAACGGATGACCTACGTCATGTGCAGCGTTTAAATTGCGTGAATATCGCTCGCGGATAACAAATTCTGCTACCGATTGTTTATCGCAGAGTGATTAAACAATCCATTTAAGCCGATAAAAGCCGGATTCTCGATCAACAGCGCCATGCCCTGCCCGCCGCCCACGCAGGCGGCGGCAATGCCGTAACGCAGGTTTTTTTCGCGCAGTTGCCGGGCCAGGGTCATGACCAGACGCAGCCCGGTGGCGGCCAGCGGGTGACCGATGCCCAGCGAGCCGCCCTGGCAGTTGAGTCGGTCGCAGTCCAGTTCCAGTGTCTGCGCCACGGCGAGCACCTGCGCGGCCTGCGCTTCGTTGATTTCCAGCCGGCCAATGTCACTCTGCGCCAGCCCGCTGCGCTGCAATAACAACTGGATGGCGGGCGTCGGGCCAATGCCCATGAACTCCGGAGCGACGCCGATCACTGCACTGGCCAGCAGGTGCGCCAATACTGGTGTATTTGACTGTGAAGCACGCCCCACCAGTGCCGCCGCGGCACCGTCAACCACTGCACAACTATTGCCTGCCGTCTGCACGCCATCGGCATGGATGGCGCGCAGCCGCGACAACGCAGCCATAGTGGTCGTGCGTGGGTGGCTGTCCTGTGTGACCGCCTCGACCCGTCGCGGCAGCTCGATGCCACGCGGCTGATAGCCCGCCAGCTCGAAGTGCTCGTTGGTGACCGCAACGATTTCTGCAGACCACCTGCCAAAGGCTTGGGACTCCAGCGCGCGCTGATGGCTGAGCAACGCATAGCCATCCACGGCTTCGCGGCTCAACCCGTAACGTCTCGCCAGGTTGTCCGCCGTGGCGATCATGTCCACAGCGGGTGCCGGGTCATAAAGGGCCTCCCAGAGAAAGTCCTTGAACTGCACGGTGCCGCCCAGCGGAAAGCCGTCGCGATGAGTGTAGGCGGCAATCGGGTTGCGGGACATGGACTCCGCCGCGACACACAGCGCCATCTGCCCGCCATCCCCCACCTGCAGGGCGGCCTGACGCAACAGTTCGAAACCTGTGGCGCAAATCCGCTGCACACCCAACGCCGGCACGCTTTGCGCCACGCCGCTGTACAGACCGATGTGCCGGGGCAGCAAGTAGGCGTCGAAACTGGCCTGCGCCATCGAACCTGCCAGCACGCTGTCGATCTGCTGCGGGTCAATCGCCGCACGGGCCACCACCTCGCGACCGACCTTGATGCCCAGATCAATGGGCGAAACCTGCGCCAGCGCGCCGCCCAGATCGACCCACGGCGTACGCACCGCCTCGACAATCGCCACGTCGCTGAACGCCGAATACTGCCCGCTCACGCTGGCGACCCGGCACTGAGCCTTGAAGGGTCCTGATCGCGATACAGGGCTTCGACTTTCGTGGCGCGCCACTGCAACACCGCACGCTGGTTGATCGAGCCCTTGTCAGCGATTTCGCCGCGATCGATTGAGGCTGGTTCATCCAGCAGCGCGATCCACTCCAGGCGGCTGGCGTTGCCACCGGCCCCTTCATTCAAACGTGCCAGCCAGTCGGCAAACCACTGGCGTACCGGCGTGCTGGCCAATACTTCGACATCGCTCGCCTGTGCACCCAGCCCAGCCAGTTGTCGGCACTCGTGCAGACGGGGAAACACCAGCGCCCCCAGGCACTCGCGATCCGGTGCGGTGATGACCACATCCTGAACATACGGCGAGCCTTCCAGCACCGCACGATTGCGCATCGGCCCGACGCTGACGAACACACCGGACGACAGTTTGAAATCCTCGGCCAGACGCCCGTCGAACATCAGGCCCAGTTCCGGTGACGAAGGGTCTGCCAGCTTGATCGCATCACCGGAACAGTAAAAGCCGTTCTCGTCGAACACCTCGGCGGTCTGCTGCGGCGAGCGCCAGTAGCCAGGCATGATGTGCGGGCCGCGAAAGCGCCCTTCCAGCTTGCCGTCCACCGGCACCAGACACACCTCGCACCCCGGTGCGGGCAGGCCGATGTAACCGGCCATCGACAGCGGCCCGGTGGTAAAGGTGCAGGACGGTGCGGCCTCGGTCATGCCCAGCCCGGCCATCATGCGAATGCGCTCGCCACAGTGCTGCTCGGCCACCCGGTCGAGGCGGTCCCAGATACTTTGCGACAAACCGGCAGCGGCGAAGAAGAACAGTTTCATGCGCGAGAAGAATCGCTCGCGCAGCTCGGCGTCCTGCTCCAGCGCGTTGACCAGCTCTTCCCAGCCTTTGGGCACGGTCAGGTACGCCGTCGGCGAGATTTCCTTGAGGTTGCGCAAGGTTTCGGCAAAGCCCTGAACGGTCGGTTTGCCGTTGTCGAGATAGAACGTGCCGCCGTTGTAGAGCACGATACCGAGGTTATGACTGCCGCCGAAGGTGTGATTCCACGGCAGCCAGTCCACCAGCACCGGCGGCTCTTCGCCGAACACCGGGAAGGTTTGCAGCAGCATCTGTTGATTGGCACACAGCATGCGCTGAGTGGTCACCACTGCCTTGGGCAGTTTGGTCGAGCCCGAGGTGAAGAGAAACTTGGCAATGCTGTCCGGGCCGCTGGCCATGAACGCGGCATCGGCTTCGCTGCCACCCGGCTGTTCAAGCAAGCTGGCAAAACTCAGTTGACGCCTGCCATCGAGTTGCCCGCGCACCGTGATGACCGGTGTATCAGCCGCAATGACTGCATCGATGGCGCGCTGAAAAGGCGCGGCATCGCTGACAAACACCAGGCCTGGCCGCAATACCTCACAGACATGCCTCAATTTGGCGAAGTCCTGTGACATGACCGAGTAAGCCGGTGACACCGGGCAATAAGGAATACCGGCGTACATGGCGCCCAAAGCGATCTGCAAATGCTCGATGTCGTTACCCGACAGCAGCGCCAGTGGCCGCTCTGCCGAAAGCCCGTACGCCAGCAGGCTCTGGGCAATGGCGCGAACGTCGGTAAGCATGTCGGCGTAACTGACCTTGCGCCAGCCACCACGGCTGTCACGGGCGGCAATAAAGGTTTGTTGCGCACGCAGGCTGGCCCAGTGCACCAGCCGGTCGAGCAACCGATCGGGCAACGGCGCCAGCGGTTCCAGGGCACGCATGTGCAAAATGCCGTGCTCCTCGCGAACCTCGATGGGCGGATGGCCGATGGAAACCTGACGGTAGCGCGGCGAACCGGCTTCACTCTGCTGCGTTGATGATCTGATATCGGAACTCACGTGCGTTCTCTCCATCAAGGGACGCTCGCACCAGACGGCGTGCAGCCGTTTGGCCTTGCGTAGCAGCACCGGGCTGCAGCCTTGTTATTGTTATACCTGACTCACTGACGGCACAGTCTTTTGCAACAAACCGTTGCCATCAGCACGAGAGGATTCAGATCGGGTAATGCCGTGGCCCGTTTTGCAACGTCACCCAACGCAACTGGGTGAAGTGTTCAATGGACGCCTTGCCACCGAAACTGCCGTAGCCACTGGACTTGACCCCGCCGAAGGGCATTTGCGCCTCATCGTGCACAGTTGGCCCGTTGATGTGGCAGATGCCGGACTCGACACGTTGTGCCAATGCCAGAGCCCTGCCGGTGTCGCGGCTGAAAATCGCCGCCGACAGGCCGAATTCCGAATCGTTGGCCAGCGCCAGCAATGCTTCGTCACCTTCGCCGCGAATCACCACGGCCACCGGGCCGAACGACTCTTCGCGGTACAGGCGCATCCGGTCAGTCACGCCGTCGAGCAACGTCGGTTGCAGAATGCTGCCCTGCAACTGCCCGCCAATCACCAGCGTCGCGCCCAGGTTCACGGCATCGTCAACCTGATGCCCGATG
>NZ_ATDK01000312.1 GCF_000444135.1 Pseudomonas avellanae BPIC 631 | reverse complement strand
GCAGGTTCATTCGCAAATAATCCCGGTTTGCTGGCTCGAATATACGCAATCAATCCCGGTCGAAAAACTCGATGATTGCAGGTCGAGGCCATTTCGATTGCAGGTCGTTACAGCTAGCTACCGCTCTAGACTGGATCGAGCTTGGTACTGATCAAATGACACCGTTACAACGTCAGGTTTGGGAGCGTTACAAGAAGCAAACCGCGCAGTTTGCAGAGGATATGCTTTTAGCTGAAGGCGACCGAAATGCGATTATCCGACGCCTTGGATTCGACAGCCGTAAGAGCTAGGAAAACTGCGATGACAACCAAGCTCAGTGAGCCGATGCAGAAGGTACTGATGAAGCTGGAGGACGGCTGGGAGTGGGACGATTTTGACGTACACGGCCCCCTGTGCTATGCAGCACGTGTGCGCACCTGCAAGGCCCTGGCAAAGCGTGGACTAGTGACGTACGCGTTCGGCGACTACGACCTGACAGAGCCCGGTGAAACGGTGGCAAAGCAACTGAACGACCAGGCCAAAGTACCGAGGCCGGCGAAGCCTTCGCATTCACCTTGGCATCAGCAAGAACACCGTCGCTGACATCGTTCAACGGCACAGGTCGATCGCTTAGGGTGTCATTTCGCGCCAGCTGGAACCTCCCCCTCAAAGGAACGGACCGGCGTTAGGCGCTAGTGAGGGCTTACTGACTTTTTTGTTCGATTGCTCCCGGTCCCCAACATCAATTCACGGAATTTATTGCATCGGTCTCTGCTTGGGTGAAGTTCAGATCGAATCCATCAGGAATCTCCACGGTAGGCGGTAGGCTTTGCGTGACCGCTTCGCTCGGAGGCCGGCTTTCCGTTTCCGCCACCTCCTCGGTCGTGGGCAGAGTGCCCTGTGTCTCGGCCGTAGCGCTGGTACCGTCACGGGGACGGGTGCGCGGTGGCGCAGTAGGTGTATCTTCGATGAACCTGCGCATAGTCAGTGCTTGCATGTCGCTCGACGACTGCACGCGACTCAATGAAGTCTCGGAAGAAGGCTGCGGAAAGCCGCCCTTGGTGTCGATTGGCCTCATCAGCGCATGTTCGAGGTTGGCCGAGGTCGACTGCACGGAGTCGCCATCGCTACGTGGCTCCCTGCCCGGCTCCAATAGACGCTCGTGGCGTCCCTGCAGGGGTACATTGGGCCGGCCATCCTCGCTCTGGCTGATGGCACGAGGACGACGAACGACCTGCGTTTCATGGCTGGCTTCAGAACCATTGTCATGTGGCTCGCTGTCCTGCAGCGATTGCGACTGAGGGCTCGCTGCCGGCGAAGATGCAGCGCGTACCGAGCGGCTGTCCGCTTCAGAGGGGTCGGCGTCGACCACGACACCGAACGGACCTTCCGCCTGGCGTGGTTGGCCAGACTGGTGCGCTGCCCAGGCGGCGCGCATCTTGGCGTGGGCCTGGTAGGTCTGGTTGACCATGCGGTAGGTCGCACCGAACATCGCCGCTGTGCCGGCATTGCCGAGAAATTGCATGACGCTTGGCGGCAGGTTCTCTTTGCCAATGCCTTCGGCAGCCTGTTGCAAGGCCAGTACCCCAGCATTGGACACGTTGTTCCAGCTCAGGCGTGCGATCGAGTGGTCCAACAGCCGCTCGTAGTCCTTCATCGGCACCATTTTTTTGCCGAATTCCTGCAGCTTCTGTTCGTCTCCGACCTGCTTGAGGTCATAGTGCTTGCCGCGATAGGCATCAATGAACTCGATCGCGCTGTTGGCCAACGCGCGGACCCCGGCAACCATATTCACAGCGTTGTTCAGTGCATAGCCGGTCAGCGGCTTGCCGTCGGCGCCGTTGAGGTGCGCACCGGATACGGATTGCCCTTTGGGGAGTACGTTGCTAATCACTGTGTCTTGCAGGTAGCCCGCCGCCAGGGTCATGGCTGCGTAGGTCCAGCCATTAGTGGCCATGTTCGACTCGTTCACCCCGTGCGAGGCATTGCCGTGCTTGCTGCCGGTCAGGCAGATGGTGGCCTGCAGTGATTCGCGGCTGCCCGCATAAATGATATTACGCATCTGGGTCGCTAGCACGCGGGCCGCGACGGCGCCATCGCCCTTGGCCAGGCTCAGGGAAGACATGACCAGAAACGCGGCTTCTGCGATGACCTGGTTGCGCGTGACGTTGCGTGAATCGGTGCTGTGTTGGGCGCGCAGCTGGTTTTGCTCATCCTCGCCCTTGGCATCCCATTGCTGTTGACTGAGACCGAAATGCCCTCGCACAGCTACGTCCGACTCCGGCAAGCGCTCCATGCGCGTCTGCCGGTAAAGATTCGCACCGATCTTGGCCAGGGAGATCACGCCTTGCGTGCCGAGCAGCGCCCATTTGGCTTCGGCGGCGAGCACCGGCAGCATCGCGTGGTACGCGTGCATGAGCACTTGTTCCCGAGCAAAAGTCGGGCCGCCACAGGTGATTAGCTGCTGCACGCCATGCCCGGCCATGGCACCGAGCGAACGCATGGATGGCAGGTTGGACATGCTGTCGGACAGCAATTTTCCGCTGATACCGAGCAGGCTCTGGCCGACACGATGCAGTCGATCACCCACCGCAGGCGCCTGCCGTTGGACCCCGCTTTCAAGGTCGTCGAAGTTGTGCTCGATCTGCTGCGTGGGGGTGTGCCGGAAGTAGCTGCTAATTCCACTCATCGCTTAAACTCCGTGTTCGAAATGCCCGAGGCGATCGTCGCGGCGTTGTCGCCACGGTCGATCGAGATAGCCAGGGTGACGAAGTCCGCCAGCCAGGCTGCCAGGTCCTTGCCATCGAGACCGGTCGCATCCCACCGTGACTGCAGGGAGGCACCGTTGGGCGCGAGCGCGATGCTGCAATGCGCGCCGGTGAGTAGGTAGAAGCTGGTCTGCAGTGCCGCTCGACGTTGCGGCAAGGTCTTCAGCTGCACCGATACCTGCGTGCTGAGCAGCAGGCTTTTCTGGTCAGGGGCGGCGATCAGTTCGACGAAGCGCTTGCCGAGCTTGAACGCTCCGACGCTGCCAAACATCGCTTTCGGCACAGGTAGACCGAGCTCGGGCAGCGCCTGTTCGAGCAAGGGACGATGCCATTGCGCGCCCATTTGCTCAGTGGCGAGGGCCTCGACTCGGCTGCTCAATTGGGCTAGATCAGGGCTGGCGGGGGCCATGTCCGGCGACGGCGGCGAGTGACCAACGCTGCCGACATGGGCTGCAGCAGAAACGGTGGTCGCCAGACCTGATGCGAGCTCATCCATGTCTGCCAAGGCCTGCGCCAAGGCTTGAGCATCGCCATAGGCATGGAAAGGGATCTGCGTGATCAGCACCGCGGTGCCTTGTTCATCGAGCGCGAAGGTGCACGTTTGTACCGCCATGGCGACGGTATTGGCACGCAGCAAGGCCTCATGCCAAAGCCCCGCGGGAACCCCAGGGGGAATGATGGGGTAACCAAGCACACTCCATCGAGGTGGCGACGGTTCCTGGCAGAACATCATCAGACGGATATGTTCTAGGGTCAGCAAACCGCTTCGCGAAAACATTCTGACAGCGTCGGCCGGGCGACCCAGCACCGTGGCGGCTTTCGCCAGCCAGGGCGCGCTGTCGGCAGGTATGACCGGCGGGCCGTTCGCCTGCCCCCCCTGCCCGGCCGTGGCGTTTTTCCTCCGTGCAGGGCTTGGCGCGTTTTGCAATGCGGGCAATTCCGCCACTCTCGACAACGTCGGCTGAGTTTCATCCGTGCGCATGATTCACCAGTCATCTAGTCAGCTCTGCTTGACTGATGTCGCGTGGCATGTGTGGGCATCACGCTGACTAACAGCTCAATACAGGCCGATCAAGTTTGGGGCAGATGTTTCATACTAAGCGGTTGCACAACCGGAATTTTGGCTGGGCTGCAGTAGGCAGACCGCCACCCGGACGTACGCGATACACTGGTTATATTTATATAAGTGTAAGATGTGTGGCTGTATTGAGGCTTCAGTTCCACAAATAGATGCAGCCTACACAATATATTTGTTCCTGCTCCTTGGTCTATCAATCATCCCGCCGACGTCGATCCGCACCAACTGTTTAAGGATCGAGCCTATATGGCCATGCGGTTGCAGAACGACGAAATGAAACTTTCATTGGTCACGCCGGACCCTTTGGGAGCCGATTCAGCGAGTAGATTGCCTGCAGCCACAGAGACGACAATGGAAAAGGACACCATGACTATGCTGCGAAAAGCGGGAGATTTCCCCAACAGATCGGTTGTCGAGTTCTCCACCGTTAAGGTCAAGATTGCGCACAGGTTGATCCCTATCAATCTGCGCAATGAACACTACGAAGACGAGGATATTGTAAAAGGACTTTCGGTATCGCTGATCAGGCGTCTAAGCTTCAAAACTCTGTACCTAGTGTACTGTTTTCGAAAAAACCAGCTACTAACTAACGTAAAATTCAAATTTTATCAATAACTTAGGTTGCAGGACACGGGTAAATTATTTCGCAAACAGTAC
>NZ_ATDK01000311.1 GCF_000444135.1 Pseudomonas avellanae BPIC 631 | reverse complement strand
GGCATTGCAGGCTCGTATTGGTGTTGTGTGAGAACTCCAACAATACGGGCCTGTTCTCATAGGGATCAATAGGTTACGTCGAAACGGGAACAGACCCTAGAGCGTTGGTTGGAGGTGCGATTGCAGCGTGGCTGGGGGGTGTCTGGATCTGAAGATTTTCGCGGCCTACGCCCAAGCTCAAAACTCATTCTCAGCCACAAGGGGGAGGCGTTTGAGCTTGCATTCAAACATCGCATGCTCGACAGCGGGCCGGAGGTATACAGGTGCTGTGACACTCTACAACAGACGTTCAGCCTTTATCGTCAAGCGGGGATCGAGGGCGGATCGTCACACAGCGGTCGCCGCACGTTAGCAGCGAAGGTACTCGCCGCGACCGGCGATGTAGAGATGGTCCAAATCCTTCTAGGCCATGCATGTCTTGACCATTCCAAGCCTTATTTGAGCGTACCTATAGAGTCTGTACGCCGTGCATTTGAGGTGGCCTTATGATCGTAAGAAACGAAACTGGCGGGCGATATGTGGTCCATAGTAAACTGTGGAATTCGATTTTGTAACGGGGCTTAACCGATGGCTGATGCACCACTTTTAAAGCCAGGTGAGGTCGATTCAGAGCATTTTGCGCTTCTGTTGAGCGACACCAAAACCCGCGGTGAAAAGGTCATAGCTGCGCTGCATGACCACCTCGTTGGTGGCCTTTCTGCAAAGGAAGCTACTGACAAGTATGGCGTCACACCAAGCCAATTCTATAACCGGCTGAAGGGGATAAATGACAGGCATGCGTTCGTCTTCAATGCCAGTAAATTCTACAGATAGATATAGAATTTATCTTGATGATTCCATAGTTTAATGTAGAATATTGCTCATTGAAGAGAATTGTGAAACCGAAGGAGTGACGACATGGCCAGCGCCACGCTGATGCAGCTTTACACCGAGTACAACGACCGTTTGAAAGCCCAGGGCATCAAGCTGATCACCTTCTCCTGCCCGAACTGTAATGAGAGTGTCGAAACCCGCCCAGCGCCGAAGGGCGACACTTGGGACGCCCTTTCAGATTGCCCGCACTGCAATTCGATGTTCATGAAGATTACCAAAGGCAAGAAAGCTTTTGGCCTGATTCCCGATGGTCAGTCTAAAGCTAGTGCCAGGTCATTAATGCGGTAAGCAAGATTGCCTATTTGCTTGCATAGGCAATATTGCCTATTACAGAGTGAGAGGTGCACATGGACAATCGCACACGATATCTGCAACTGCTAGATACCTACGGAATTACTCAAGCAAAAAGCGCTGAGCTGATTGCAGCGGTTACTTCGCGCCCTTGCGCAGTGCGGACTGTTCGGTCGTGGCTCAACGATCCTGAAAAGCCCAGCTCAACACCGTGTCCCGATTATGCCGTTGCTAATCTGGAAAAGGCCATTGATTACATGCAGCGCTATGTGGCGCAGCGCACGCAGACCAAGTAGGAAATCGACCATGACCACTAGAACT
>NZ_ATDK01000310.1 GCF_000444135.1 Pseudomonas avellanae BPIC 631 | reverse complement strand
ACTGGATCGTGATGCGTTCTTCAATGCTGAGTTCATGATATGACATAGGTTCACCGTACCGGATTGGTCAGGTGTTGCGCTCAGTTTTTGCCGCCGCCGCCATTTTTTTCATCCTGGCGCAATGGGATTTTGCGATCCCTGAAGTAAGGTTTTTTATTAAGATAAAGCGGCCAGAGGGCTTCGTTATACATGGATCACCGATCACCGTATAAGCAGAGGGGGTATATCGCCTGGCGGGGCAACCTCGGATGCCGGCCACATATTTAAAAAAAAAGATTTCTTCATGCATTTCCAATGGTGGGACAACGCAGGAATCAGCGGCTGCGTGAACATTGATCCAAAATGGCCAACTACCACGATCCACATTGATACCAACGGCCGTATCGACTTGAATGCCAAAGGGGCAACCAATGTAAATCGGTTTTCACCCTGCCCCGGTGAAGAGGATGATTTTCTCGGAGTGCCCAAGCCTGCCGCGTTGTAATGCATGTTCACGTCCGGCAAGGACGACCGATGATTATTTCAAATGTACCCAGCGGGGCTCCGGCCCTGTTTCGCCGCGTCTGAACAAAAACACTACGGCGCCAACGCCCGAACCTCTTCGCCCTCAGCCATCGGGCTTTGCGCCGGCAAATCAGTCATCGGCACCCCCCTCCAGAACGCCCGGTCCTTACCCTCCCGCTTGGCCTGGTACATATTGACGTCAGCCGTCTTGAGCACTTGCGAACTGGTCGAGTTCGCATCGATGTCGGCAAGCCCTGCACTGCAGGTCAGAGGGCTGACCGTGGGCGATCTTCTGATGGTGTCCAGCAGGCGCAGTACATAATCACAGGCCACAGGCTCACCGGAAACAGGAAGAATTACGCCAAACTCCTCTCCGCCCATGCGACCGAACGCAAGACTTCCCTGCGTTTGTTGCAGGCATGACGCCATGAGACGCAGAACTTCATCACCTGCGTCATGCCCGAACTGATCGTTGATGGTTTTGAAATTATCGATGTCCAGCATCAGAAAATAACTGCCACTGTTATTCGCCACATGCTCATTGAGCGCCAGCATCAATGCCCGGCGATTCAATATATCGGTCAGGTCATCGGTCAGCGACAGTTCGCGAAACCGGCTTTCCAACGTCAATACCTTGCGCAGGGTTCGGGTGTTGGTGTGATTGAGTACGACACCCAGAGCAATCAACGAAACAAAGAACAGCATCATGAATACATAGGCTGCACTGTCCGTGTCGATACCCTGCGCGGGAGACAGAATGATCCAGGAGAGCACCGACACAAACAGATAGTCGCGGGTATATACCACCAGCAACGTCGAGCACAGAATGATCATGATCGCGATCGGCAATGCCCAGTTGATACCCAGTTCGCTGTTCAACTGACTGGCCCGCGAAAAGCTCAGAGCCACGATGATTACCGACGCCATGCCCACACCACGCCAGACGCTGAAATGCGTGGCGCGATATTGCCACCAGCAGGTCAGCACCAGCCCCGTGGTCAAGGCGATCTCGCGAGCGCCGCAATTAACATTCGGCGTGACGATCAGGACAGCCAGCCAACAGACAATCGCAATACATTGCACAAGCGCAATGGCGGGCGAGAGCAGATGCTTTATCCGTGTCTGCATTTCACCATTCATAGACAACTCCAGGCATCCAGTTTCCCGAGAGGAACATCTGCCGCAAAAATACCGCTTAACCAACGCAGCAAAAGAGTCGACCGAATTTTTCATAATCACCCGGCTTGATCACAGTTGAAACAGACGGAATGAATAAACATGATTTACAAATATCGCTGATATTTCAAGCAGGAAAAATACAGCACCTGTTTGACAGACCGTACGCACGGCCTTATCAAAAGACTTTTCAACCGGCGCTTGCGCTGCCCCATGATTAATCTGCGCTGTCATTAATCTGTCTCTTGATTAAAGAACCACGAATTATACCGACAAACGGTTACAGGCCTGCGTATGAAAGCTTCGCCGCCTGTGCGCAAACAGACTGCCTGCGAGCACTGACTCACGCTATCCTCGGTGCATGACTCTATTTCCCAGCCTTATCGACCTGCCCCGCCAATTGCGCCACCCCGAGGTGCGCGACCTTGCCTGGGTGATCCTCGCGCCACCCATGCTTGAAACCGCACCCTGGCCGCAGCGCCATCCACTGGCAGGCAGCGAGTGGGTAAACGCCCCGGAACAACTCGCAGACTTCCTCTGGCGCCTCGACCATAACAGCGGCCCGCTGGAAGCATGGTTGGCGCTGGCGGCCACCCGGCGACTGGGCCGCTATTACGAACGGCTCTGGCAGTTCGCGGTACAACACGCACCGGGGGTGGAAATCATTGCCGCCAACCTGCCGATCCGGCTGGGGGGCCAGACGCTTGGTGAACTGGACATGCTGCTGCGTGACCGTGACGGCGTGCATCACATCGAACTGGCAATCAAGCTTTACCTGGGGCCGCAGGACGGTGACGGCCGCGACCCGGCCTGCTGGCTAGGGCCTGGCTGCAATGACCGGCTGGACCGAAAGCTTGCGCACCTGAGTCAGCACCAGTTGCCGATGTCGGCGCGTCCGGAAAGCCGTGAGGCACTGGCGGCGCTGGGCGTCGAGACCTTCAGTGCAAAATTGTGGCTGGGCGGCTACCTGCTGTATCCGTGGCCGGGTTCGTGCGCCTCTCCCGCGGGCGTTCATCCCCGGCACCTCAAAGGGCGCTGGCTGCACCAGCGTGACTGGAAAGAGTTTCTGGCACAAAGCACACCGGGCCGCTGGCAACCGCTGCCGCGCCACGCCTGGCTGGCTCCGGCGCGTTACGCCGAGGGCTGGAGCGACGGGCAGTTGCAAGAATGGCTGAGCGACCTCGATCCGCTGGCCCCGGCGCAATTGCTGGTGCGCCTGAGCGAGAACAGCGAGGGCCACTGGGAAGAAGCCGAGCGTCTGTTTCTGGTGTCGGACATGTGGCCGAACCTGGCCGATACCAGCCATGCTTTCAGCTCAATCGCAGCGCCAGCGCCGCCAGCGTGATCAACAAGACCGGCAAGGTCAGTACGATGCCGACTTTGAAGTAGTAACCCCAACTGATGGTGATGCCCTTGCGCTCCAGAACGTGCAGCCAGAGCAGCGTTGCCAGACTGCCGATCGGGGTGATTTTCGGCCCCAGGTCGCTGCCGATCACGTTGGCGTAAATCATCGCTTCCTGAATCGCCCCGCTGGCGTGGCTTGCGTCGATGGACAGCAGCCCGATCAGCACCGTCGGCATGTTGTTCATGATCGATGACAGGAACGCCGTCATCAGCCCGGTGCCCATCGCCGCGCCCCAGATGCCGTAGCCGGCAAACCAGTCCAGCAGATCAGCCAGATAATTCGTCAGCCCGGCGTTACGCAGGCCATACACCACCAGGTACATGCCCAGCGAAAAGATCACGATGTGCCACGGCGCTTCTTTCATCACCTTGCGCGTCTTGATCGTGTGCCCTTTGGCGGCGATGGCCAGCAACAGCAACGCACACACGGAAGAAATTGCGCTGATCGGAATGCCCAGTGGCTCAAGGGCAAAGCAGCCGACCAGCAGAATCAGCAATACCGCCCAACCGGCCAGAAACGTGGCCCGGTCATGAATGGCCGTCTCGGGTTTGTCCAGATGCTCGGGCTCGAACTCACGGGGGATATCGCGGCGGAAATACCCCATCAGCACGGCCAGGGTGGCAGCAACACTGGCCAGATTCACCGGCACCATCACGGCGGCGTAGCGGTTGAAACCAATTTTAAAGTAGTCCGCCGACACGATGTTCACCAGGTTCGACACCACCAGCGGCAGGCTCGCCGTGTCGGCGATGAAGCCGGCTGCCATTACGAAGGCCAGGGTAGATGCAGCGGAAAAGCGCAACGCCAGCATCATGGCGATGACGATAGGCGTGAGGATCAGCACCGCACCATCGTTAGCGAACAACGCCGACACCAGAGCGCCGAACAGCACGAACAAGGCAAACAGACGACGACCTTTACCCTTGCCCCAGCGCGCGACGTGCAGCGCCGCCCAGGCAAAGAAACCGGCCTCATCCAGCAACAGCGTAATGATGATCAGCGAAATGAAAGTCGCCGTGGCATTCCAGATGATGCCCCACACCACGGCAATGTCGCTCAGGTGCACCACGCCGGTCAGCAGCGCCAGCCCTGCCCCGAGCACCGCACTCCAGCCGACGCCAAGCCCCCTGGGCTGCCAGATGACTAGGGTGATGGTGAACAGGAAGATCAGCGTGGCTATGAGCATTACTTGGTCCGGGGCAGAAGAATCGCGAGAATGCCGAGCAGCGGCAGGTATGAACACAGTGTGTAGACGAACAGAATGCCGTGACTGTCAGCCAGATAGCCGAGCAAGGCAGCACCGATGCCGCCGAAGCCGAACATCAGGCCGAAGAAGATCCCCGCGATCATGCCGACGTTGCCCGGCACCAGCTCCTGGGCATACACCACGATGGCGGAGAACGCCGAGGCCAGCACAAAACCGATGATCACGCTGAGCACGCTGGTCCAGAACAGGTCCGCATAGGGCAGCGCCAGGGTGAACGGCGCAGCGCCGAGGATCGAAAACCAGATCACCGCTTTACGGCCGATACGGTCGCCAATCGGACCACCGAAGAATGTCCCGGCTGCCACTGCGCCCAAAAACAGAAACAAGTGCAACTGCGAACTGGCGACCGACAGGTCGAACTTCTCGATCAGGTAGAACGTGAAGTAGCTGGTCAGGCTGGTCATGTAGAAAAACTTGGAGAACACCAGAAACGCCAGCACTGCCAGCGAGGCGATCACGCGTTTTCTCGACAGGCCATGAGTCGCCGCCTGACCGGCCTTGAGTTTGAACAGGTTGAGGTGCGCGCGATACCAACGGCTGATCGCGTACAGCAAGCCCAGGGAAAACAGCGCGAACAGGCCGATCCAGGCCACATTGCCCTGCCCGAACGGGATGATGATCGCCGCTGCCAGCAATGGCCCGAACGCGGAGCCGGTATTGCCGCCCACCTGAAAGGTCGATTGCGCAAGCCCGAAGCGCCCGCCGGACGCCAGTCGTGCGATGCGCGAGGCCTCAGGGTGAAAGGTCGATGAGCCAATGCCGACCAGGGCTGCCGCCAGCAAAATCAATGGAAAGCTGCCTACCACCGACATCATTACGATACCGATCAGGGTGCAGATCGACCCGACCGGCAGTACCAGTGGATTGGGGTGGCGGTCGGTGTAGTAACCGACCCACGGTTGCAGCAACGATGCGGTGATCTGAAACGTCAGGGTAATCAGGCCGATCTGGGTGAAGCTCAGGTCGTAGCTGGCCTTGAGCATCGGGTAGATCGACGGAAGGATGGCCTGGATCAGGTCATTGATCAGGTGTGCGAGGGCAACTGCCCCGATGATGCGCATGACCAGCGGGCTGGTTTGGGGGGTGGTCGAGGCCGTCGCCGTTTCGGGCTGAGCGCTGGTCGCCATGATATTCATCCATAAAAAGGTTTTCAGGTCTCCCGGACGGTTAATTACAAAATGTGTCACACGCGCCTGGGCGCGCCAATGTGCCATTTTTCGGGGCGACTGTGCCACGTTTTGTTGCGTTTTTACTGATGGGTCGAGAAGTGCTCTGGCGGACGCCTCTCGGTTCTTTGCGTCGCACTCTGCGTCGTCAGTGCCACCGCGGTAAAAAAGCACTTTCTTTCAACTATCGTGCGACGCTCCGCGTCGCATGCAGTTCTGGA
>NZ_ATDK01000309.1 GCF_000444135.1 Pseudomonas avellanae BPIC 631 | reverse complement strand
TGGCCAAACTGGATCGTGATGCGTTCTTCAATGCTGAGTTCATGATATGACATAGGTTCACCGTACCGGATTGGTCAGGTGTTGCGCTCAGTTTTTGCCGCCGCCCTGCCTTAAGCGCTTTATCAGAGGGTGATACTTGAATACTTCAAAAGCGGCAACTGGCATTGAAGGTCTGGACGACATCCTTGCGGGTGGCCTTTCACGCAATCATATCTTCCTCTTGGAGGGCGAGCCTGGAACCGGCAAGACGACCATCGCGTTGCAATTCTTGCAGGAGGGCGCTAGAGCCGGCGAAGTTTCCTTGTATATCACCCTGTCAGAGACGGAGCGTGAGTTACGCGACGGAGCTGCGTCCCACGGCTGGCAGCTTGATGAGCGAATCAACATCTTCGAGCTGACACCGCCCGAAAGCTTGCTGGACGCGGATCACCATCAAAGTTTGCTGTATTCATCAGACCTTGAGCTGGGCGAAGCAACGCGTCAGATTTTTGAAGTGGTCGAGCGCGTCAGACCTTCCCGGGTGATCATCGACAGTCTGTCGGAAATTCGTTTGCTCGCACAAAGTTCGTTGCGTTATCGACGCCAGATTCTGGTGATCAAACATTATTTCACGCGCTATAACGCGACCGTCGTACTGCTTGATGACTTGACCACTGAGGCGCTCGATAAAACAGTGCACAGTGTCGCTCATGGCGTTATTCGTCTCGAGGCGCTGACACCCACCTACGGCGCTGAGCGCCGGCGTTTAAAAATCGTCAAGTACCGTGGCCAGAAGTATCGAGGCGGGTTTCACGATTTCACAATCGCAGAAGACGGCGTCCATGTCTTTCCGCGCCTGGTGGCAGCGGAACATCGCTCTGACTATGCACGAACTCAGTTGAGCAGTGGCATCAAAGAGTTGGATGATCTGCTGGGAGGCGGTATCGAAGGCGGCTCCAGCACGTTGATTCTCGGTCCGGCCGGCACCGGAAAGTCGCTGTTGGCGCTTGTATTTGCGGTACACGCCGCGGCGAGCGGGTCGGTCTGTTTATCTTCGACGAAGAAATGGGCTTGCTGTTCGAGCGCATGCTCAAGCTCGGTATAGACCTGCGTGCACTGCAAAACTCAGGAAATCTGGTTGTCGAGCAGATCGACGCGGCAGAATTATCACCGGGCGAGTTTGCCCATCGAGTGCGTCGCGCCGTGGACCAGAAGCAGATCAAGACGGTGATCATCGACAGTATCAACGGCTATCAGGCAGCCATGCCGGAAGAGAGCGCGCTAATCCTGCACATGCATGAGCTTTTGCTGTATCTAAATCGTCAGGGCGCAGCCACTTTCATGACAGTCGCACAACATGGGCTGGTGGGTGACATGCGCTCGCCGGTCGATATTACCTACTTGGCAGACAGCGTGATTCTGTTGCGTTATTTCGAGGCACTGGGGCAAGTGCGCCGCGCCATTTCGATTATTAAAAAGCGCACCGGCACTCACGAATCAACTATTCGAGAGTACCGTATCACCACCGATGGACTGAAAATAGGCGAGCCGCTCGAAGCATTTCAGGGCGTACTTCGCGGGGTTCCCTCTTACGTTGGCGAAAAGAAGCCGCTTATGACGGATAACGACTCGTGAGTGTTCACGGACAGTTATCAGAGCGCGCAGTTGTCATTGCGCCAAAAGGAAGAGACAGCCAGATCGCTGTCCGAATTCTTGCTGAAGCTGGCTATCACGCGGTATCAGTCAATAATTTCGATGAACTGGCCAGAGAAGTGAGTGCAGGTGCCGGGCTTGCAGTCATTGCCGACGAAGCGTTGCGGACTCTGGATGTAAGTCCTTTACTGGATCAACTGAGCGCTCAGGCTGCATGGTCAGACCTGCCGGTCGTGCTGCTCACGCATCATGGCGGTCAGGACCGCAGCCCTCCCACTCAAATGGGCAGATTACTGGGCAACGTGACCTTCTTGGAGCGCCCTTTTCACCCAGCCACACTGGTCAGCCTGGTGACCACAGCGGTACGTGGCCGCCGCCGCCAGTACGAAGCCCGCGCACGCATGGAAGACCTGCACGAAAGTGAAGGATGCCTGCAGAACGCGCTGAAAGCCGGCCGGCTGGGTTCATGGGTGCTTGAAGCAGAATATCTGCGGCTGACCTCCTCGGCCATCACCAAAGCTCACTACGGTCACAACGATGGGGACAGCTTTGATTATAACGACTGGCTTGCCGCCGTTTATTTTGAAGACCAGCCGCGAATGCAGTCGGCGCTCCAGCGCAGCCTGGACACCGGCGTCGACTTCATCATCGAATACCGCAACGTCTGGCCCGATGGCTCGCTCAGTTGGGTCGATGCGCGCGCCCGTGCCATCCGCGGCAAGAACGGCATGGTCAGTTCTCTGGCAGGCGTGACCTCGGACATCACCGAGCGCAAGCAGGCTGAATCGCAATTACGACGCCTCAACGAAACGCTGGAACATCAGGTCGAAGAGCGCACCGCTCAATTGCGGCACAAGGAAGACATTCTCCGCCAGTCGCAGAAAATGGAAGCCGTCGGTCAGTTGACCGGCGGGATTGCCCATGACTTCAACAACATGCTGACCGGCATCATCGGCAGCCTGGAATTGATAAGAAGGCGCGTATCGCGCGGACATACCGAAGACCTGAACAGCCTGGTCGACCTCGGTGTAACATCGGCGAACCGCGCCGCAGCCTTGACTCATCGCCTGCTGGCTTTTTCACGGCGTCAGTCGCTGGACTCCAAGCCGGTCGAAATAAACCACCTTGTCAACGCCATGGACGAACTGCTCCAGCGCAGCGTCAACGAGAGCATTCACTTGCAGCTGCGTCTTGCCGGTGATCTGTGGACCGCTGAGGCCGATCCCAACCAGCTGGAAAACGCTCTGCTCAACCTGGTGCTCAACGCCCGCGATGCCATGCCTGACGGCGGCACGCTGGTGGTCGAGACTTCCAATCAGCAGTTGGACACGTCTTTCACCAACGCCCACGAAAACCTGCTGCCGGGTGACTACGTGGTGCTAAGCGTCAGTGACAATGGCTGCGGCATGCCGGAGACGGTGATCAGCCGGGTTTTCGATCCGTTTTTCACCACCAAGCCCATTGGCCAGGGCACCGGCCTGGGCCTTTCGATGATCTACGGCTTCAGCAAGCAGTCGCATGGTCACGTTTCAATCAAGAGCGAAGTCGGTCTGGGCACCACGGTGCAGCTGTTTCTGCCACGTTTTCAGGGGCTCAAGGAAGAAGCCGAGCCAACCCTGCAAAGCAGTGCCCTGTACGCCGAGAACGGCGAAACAGTGCTGATCGTCGAAGACGACCCTGCGGTTCGGGCGCTGGTCAGTGAAGTGCTCAGCTAGCTGGGGTATGCGTTTATCGAGGCCGGCCAGGCGACAGATGCAGTGCCGATACTGGAATCCGCTCAGCGTATCGACCTGCTGATCAGCGATGTCGGGCTACCAGGCATGAACGGCCGACAACTGGCGGAAATCGCCCGGCAACTGCGCCCTGAGCTCAAGGTGTTGTTCATTACCGGCTATGCAGAACATGCCGCCGTGCGCGCGGGCTTTCTGGACACGGGCATGGAGCTGATCACCAAACCCTTCGCGTTCGACCACCTGACCTCGAAAGTACGGGAAATGATCGAAGCCTGAGCACCGTTCAAGGGCTCAGGCTTGCGGTCATGCCAGCAAGCGCTGAATCTGCGACTGCAGCGTTTCCATGGTGAAGGGTTTGGCGAGAATCGGCGCCTTCAACGCGATTGCACTGCCTGAATCGAGAATTTCCGCCGGATAGCCGCTGATGAAAATCACTTTCAGTTCAGGCCGCAGCATGACCGCGGGCTCGGCAATCTGCACGCCCGAGATGCCACCGGGCAATCGGTAATCCGTGATCATCAGATCAAGGTGGGGCTTGGTCGCCAGAATCTCGAACGCCTGCTCGCCATTCTCGGCCTGCAGAACGCGATAGCCCTCACCAGACAGATAATCGGCCAGCAACATCAGGATCAGGGGTTCGTCTTCGACGATTAGTACGACGTTTTCTGCATCAGCGCTCATTGGAACTGCCTTCGATCTTGTAGATAGCTGCCATTACGACCACGGCGTGCATGGGAGGTTGCGCTGGTCTGTGATTTAACTTGATCGCTCGTCACAAAGGCAGGCAAATCCGGAACACCGAGCCCTTGCCCTCTTCACTTTCCACCTCGATACGGCCGCCATGCGCCATGACGATCTGCTCGGAGATAAACAGCCCCAGACCCAGCCCGGCGACCGCATGATTGCTCGTGACCCGCTCGAACTGTTGAAAGATGCGCTTCTGGTTTTCAGCGGTAATACCGATGCCCTGATCCCTGACCTCAATGAAAGCCTCGGTTTCCTTGCTGTACACATGCACTTCGATCGGCTTGCGCGCGCCATAGCGCAGCGCATTGGTCAGCAGGTTGGCGACCACCTGTTCAATGCGGAACTCGTCCCAGACGCCAATCACCGGCCCGTCGGCGAACTGTCTGATGGTGGAGTTGGCGGCGGCGATCTGCGCGGCAAAGCTTTCCAGCAACTGACTGACCAGCTCACTCAAATCGAATGGGCTCGGCCTGATCGACAACTTGCCGGTACGGATTCTGGATACATCGAGCATGTCTTCGATCAGGCGGATGAGGCTCTGGATCTGCCGCTCGTCGCGCTCGACCATGGCGCGCAGTTTTTCCATCGTAAACGCCGATTCGTTGTCCTTGGCCAGGTGCAGCTTGCGTAGCTGGGTTTCCAGAATCAGGCCGTTAAGGGGCGTGCGCACCTCATGGGAGACAATGGACATGAAGTCGTCACGCATGCGGATCGCATGCTCCAGCTCGCCCTGAGTCGATTGCAGGCGCTTGAGTAACACCTCTTGCTCCTGGCGACTGCGCTCCAGTTCCTCGACCTGCATTTTCACGGCCTTGCGCTGCCGATACAGGTCAACGAACACGTTGACCTTGCTCTTGACCGCATGAATGTCCAGGGGCTTGTGCAAGAAGTCCACCGCGCCGCTTTCATAGCCTTTGAAGGCGTAATTGAGTTCGCGACCAGCAGCGCTGACGAACACAATCGGGATGCTCTTGGTCTTTTCGGTACTGCGCATCATCTCGGCCAGTTCAAAGCCGTTCATGCCGGGCATTTGCACGTCGAGAATGGCCAAGGCAAATTCGTGCTGCAACAGCAGCGACAACGCCTCGTCAGCCGACAGTGCCTTGTAGACGATGCGATCGGCACGCTTGATCAGTGCTTCGAGCGCCAGCAGGTTTTCCGGCAGATCGTCGACGATAAGCAGTTTTGCCTGAATTTCACTTAACATGCGGTTCGTTCCAGCTCGACCAGCAAACGGCCAATATCGTTCAGGGAAAGAAGGTAATCCGGCGAGTGCAGCGCCAGGCCAGCTTCGGGCATGGTCGACACCTGAGCCTGCGAAGGGTCCTGAATCACCGTGAAACCACCATACTTCTTGATCTGCATTAGCCCTCGCGCGCCGTCATTATTGGCGCCGGTCAACAGTACGCCAGCCAGTCGCGGGCCATAGGCATCAGCGGCCGAGCCGAACAGAATGTCGATGCTGGGCCTTGAATAAAACACCCGGTCCTCCTGGCTCAATGACAGGGAAAAATCAGACTCCACCGACACGTGATAACCCGACGGCGCGAAATACAGGGTGCCCGGCACAATATCCTCCTTGTCATCGGCTTCCTTGACCGGGATCGCCAGACGATTCTGAAACACATGGGCCAACTGGCTGCGGCGATCTTCCGGCACGTGCAACACCGTCAGGATCGGCAGACCGAAATCCGGTCCCAAATAACTGAATATCTTCAGCAGAGCCTCTACACCGCCTGCCGAGGCACCGACAACGATGGCATCGACCACAGGCAGTTCATGAGAAGACGGGGCATCGCCAAACGTGGTTTTCATCGTTTTCGGTAAATCCGCTCGGGTTTTACCAATGTCTCAAAGGCATCGCCGTAGGCAGAGAAATCCACGGTTTCCTTGCTGCCCAACGCCAGAAAACCGCGATGACACAGCGAGTCATGGAACAGCCCGAAAGCGCGGTCCTGTAATTTTTTATTGAAGTAAATCAGCACGTTACGACAAGAAATGAACTGCGTTTCGGAGAATACACTATCTGTCGCCAGGCTGTGATCGGCAAACGTGACGTTCTCGCACAGGGTCTTGTCGAACATCGCGTAATCGTAGGCCGAGGTGTAGTAATCGGCAAAATTGCGCTGGCCACCCGAGTTGCGGTAGTTCTCGGTGTAGGCCCGCAGGTTGTCCATGGAAAAAATGCCCTGCTTGGCCTTGGCCAGCGAGCTGGGGTTGATGTCGGTCGCGTAAATGATAGTGCGCTCCAGCAACCCCTCTTCGCGCAACAGAATGGCGGTGGAGTACACCTCCTCCCCTGTGCTGCACCCGGCAATCCAGACCTTGATCGACGGGTAGGTGCGCAGCACCGGCACGACTTCCTTGCGGATAGCGAGAAAGTGCGACGGGTCGCGAAACATCTCGCTCACCGGAATGGTGAGTATCTGCAACAGTTGCATGAACGCCGCAGGGTCGTGCAGCACACGCTCCTGCAAGGCCGAGATGGTCGCACAGTCGAACTGGCGCAACGCATGGATGACCCGGCGCTTGATGGAGGCCCCGGAGTAGTCGCGAAAGTCATAGCTGTACTGAAGATAGATCGCTTCGATCAACAGACGCAGCTCGATCTCGACGCTACGGTCAAGGTGCATGGTGGCTTCCGTTTCTGTCATCGAAAGCAGCATCGAAAACACGTCTGCGCTTCATGCCCATTCAAATGCGCTCCATTTTTGGCAGCCAGACGCGAATCAGCGAAAACAGCCTGTCCAGATCGATAGGCTTGGCCAGGTAATCATTGGAGCCGGCCTGCAGGCAGCGCTCCTGATCGTCCTTCATGGCCTTGGCGGTAACAGCGATGATCGGCAGTTTGCGCCAGCGCGGGTCCTTGCGGATCTCGGTGGTGGCTTCGTAACCGTCCATTTCGGGCATCATCACGTCCATCAGCACCAGATCGATGTCCTCGACTTCATTGAGTTTGGAAATCGCTTCAAGGCCATTACGGGCGATTTCCACCAGGGCGCCCTTGTGCTCCAGCGCGCTAGTCAAGGCAAAGATGTTGCGCACGTCATCATCGACCACCAGAATCTTGCGCGCCTCGAAGACCTTGTCGCGGCTGCGCGCGGTCTTGAGCATTTTCTGCCGCTCGCTGGACAGCTGCGACTCGACCTTGTGCAGAAACAGCGTGACTTCGTCGAGCAGGCGTTCCGGGGAGCGCGCACCCTTGATGATGATAGAGCGCGAATATTTCATCAGCTCGGCTTCTTCATCGCGGGTCATGTTGCGCCCGGTGTAGACAATTACCGGCGGAAAGGCGCAGATATCTTCGGTGGACATGCGTTTGAGCAACTCGTTGCCAAGCATGTCCGGCAGTTTCAGGTCGATGATCATGCAGTCATAAATGTGATCGCGCAGCAGGTCCAGCGCCTGCTGGGCGAAGCCTACGGCGGTGATTTCGATGTCATCGTCGCCGATCAGCCGCGCAATGCTGTCACGTTGCAGGTCGTCGTCTTCAACCAGCAGGATGCGCTTGACCTTCTGGGTCAGCTTGGCCTCCAGCTTGGCAAATACATCCTTGAGCTCTTCGCGGGTGGTCGGCTTGACCGCATAGCCGATGGCGCCCATGTGCAATGCCGCTTCCTGACGGTCCTCGACGGAAATCACATGCACCGGGATATGCCGCGTGGGCGCGAGTTCCTTGAGGCGTTGCAGCACGGTCAGGCCGGAGTGATCCGGCAGGCGCATGTCCAGCAGAATCGCGTCCGGCGTGTAGCGCGACGCCAGGTTGAAACCGTCATCGGCGGCATGCGCCACCAGACAGTCGTAACCCAGTTCATGGGCCAGATCGAAAAGAATCTGGGCGAACCGCACCTCGTCCTCGATGACCAGAATGCAGCGTCGCTCGAACGGCGCCTTGTCACGGTCATCGGCAAATACAGCGATGGGCGTCTCGACAGGCGCTGGCAGCGGCGGCTGGATGACCGGCGCTGCGGGAACCGACAGTTGCAGCACGGAAGGCGCGTGCATGACCAAAGGCTCGCTGTCCGGCGCCTGAGGGTCATGCTCGACATACTGCTCCGGCAGCACAAGGGTAAAGATACTGCCCTGCCCCGGCGCGCTGGTGACACTGATCGATCCGCCCAGCAGCGCGGCCAGATCGCGGGAAATCGACAGGCCCAGCCCCGTGCCGCCATAACGCCGGTTGGTGGTGCCATCCGCCTGACGGAACGCCTCGAAAATACCTTGCTGATGCTCCTCGGCAATGCCGATGCCCGAATCGCGCACACTGAACACGATGCCAGCGCCCGGCTGGCGCGAAACCACCATGCTGACCGCGCCCGCTTCGGTGAATTTGATCGCGTTGGACAGCAGGTTCTTGAGAATCTGCTCCAGACGCTGGCGATCGGTGAACAGCATGGTCGGCGCGCCGGCCTGGATGTCGACCGTGAACGCCAGCTTCTTCTCCGCGGCCAGCGGCTGGAACAAGCCACGCAAGCCCTCGACCAGACGTGACACGCTGCTGTTTTCCGGGCGCACTTCAAGTTTGCCGGCTTCGACCTTGGAAATGTCCAGAATGTCGTTGATCAGGTTGAGCAGGTCATTGCCCGCCGAATAGATCGATTCAGCAAACTTGACCTGCTCGGCGGTGAGGTTTTCGCTCGGGTTCTCGGCCAGCAACTTGGCAAGAATCAACGAACTGTTGAGCGGCGTGCGCAGCTCGTGGGACATGTTGGCGAGGAACTCGGACTTGTACTTGCTGGCGCGTTGCAACTCGTCGGCACGGGCCTGCAACTCGCCTTGGGCAATATTCAGCTCTTCATTGTTGCGGTCCAGCGCATCGCGCTGATCGGCCAGCGCCTGACCTTGCTCGGCGAGTTGCTCGTTGGTCTGTTCCAGCTCGGCCTGCTGGGTCTCCAGGTGCGCCTGGGACTCCTTGAGAATGCGCGACTGCTCTTCCAGCTCTTCGTTGGCCGTGCGCAGCTCTTCCTGCTGCACCTGCAACTCTTCGTTGAGCTGTTGAGTCTCGGCCAGAACTTCCTGCAGACGCTGGCGATAGCGAGCCGCTTCAATGGACGTACCGATGTTGTCCGACACCAGTTCAAGAAACTCGACGTCCTGCCCGGTCAGAGGGCGCAGAAAACCCAGTTCAACCACGCCGTTGACCTGATCGTCATTGCTGATAGGCACCACCACCACACTGCGCGGCGAACCCTCGCCCAACCCGGAAGCCACCTTGAAATAATTCTCCGGCAGCTCGTCCAGCGTAATGATCCGGTCCTGCGATGCCGCCTGGCCCACCACGCCTTCATCGCTGTGAATGGTCTGATCCTGTTGCTCCTGCTCGCGGGAAAACCCGTAGGAAGCCACACGCGTAAAGCCGCCGTGGTCCTGACGGATGTACACCGCCGCCACCGAAGCGCCGAGGTATTGCGTCAGAAATTGCAGAATATTGCGGCCCAGCATGTTCAGCGTCAGTTGCCCGAGCACCTGTTCGGCCAGCTCGCTCTGGCCGTTGCGCAGCCATGCCACTTTCTGCAGACGCTCGGCATTGACTTCCTGCAGCCTCAGATTTGCGCTGTAGGTGGCTGAAAGAGACAGCAGATCCCTGCGTCCTATGTACGCCAGAATGGCGCTGACGACGATGACGAATATCAGGTACAGCGTGACGGAAATGACGGTACTGCGCGTGACCTCAGCGTTACGAGTCATGCGAAGTTGCTGCTCCATCTCGACAGCCTGCTCGTATTCGGTGCGAATCTGATCGGTGATGCGCTTGCCACGTCCAGCCATCACCGGCGTCTGAAAGTCGCCGTTGTTGCGCCGCAGGTCGATCATCTCCTGAGCAAAGGCATTCCATTCCTGTTGCATGGTGAACAGACGCCTGAACCGGTCCTGTTGCGTCGGGTTGTCCTGGACCAGGTCCTGAAGGCCATTGAGCTCGGCAACCAGCAAAGGCTTGGCGATTTCATAGGGGTCGAGAAAATGCTGATCGCCCGTGAGCAGGAAGCCGCGCATGCCGGTTTCCATGTCAATCGACAGCTTCATCGAGCGGTTGGTGTTGTTGATCACCCGGTCCGTGTGTTCGACCCATTGAATGGCGTTAAGCAGATAACTGATCAGCAGAATGAAGAAAACGGCGCTCAGTACGCCGACACCCAGCGGCAACCCGACATTGCGTCCCAGCAATTTTCGAAAGCGTTGCTCATCGACGGAAGGCGTCCGATTCATGAAATATCCCTGACGAGTGGATCAAAACTGTAGAGTTTGCCGTAAACCTACAAAAAACACTCTTATTTCTGACATAGAGGATTGAAATTTCACACATAAATCGGCGATAAGCTCGCGCATGTTCTGCGTGCTGGCTCTGTGATGGCTTGGCAGGCCGTTAATCGTCGCCACGATTCTCGGCATTTGCCGGTTGATTGAACTTCCATGCAGGTTTTATTTACTGATACAGGGACGATATCAACAGTGAACAGGCCGGGCTCGGTTATGCTGAGTCGGCGAGAAAGGATGCATGGCATTCCGCTCTGTTTGCGCTACAACCATTTTTCAGGTTTAAAAGGAGTCAATCATGCCGGACACAGCCCGCACCATTCTCGTGGTCGAGGACGACGCCATTGTGCGCATGCTGATTGTCGACGTGCTCGAGGAGCTGGAATACACCGTTCTGGAGGCCGAAGACGCCACCAAAGCCCTTGCCATCGTGACCGACAACGCCAATCACATCGATCTGCTGATGACGGATCAGGGGCTGCCGGACATGAAAGGTACTGCACTGGCCAAAAAGGTCATCGAGCTGCGCCCTGAACTGCCGGTACTGTTCGCCAGCGGCTACTCCGAAAACATCGACGTGCCGCCAGGCATGTACGCGATAGGCAAGCCGTTCTCGATCGACCAGCTGCGCGACAAGGTAAAAAGCATCCTTGCGTGATATCGATACTGTCGCTGCGTCCCGCAGTGAAGCCCCCACAACCCGTTTGCTGATCATTGGCTACGTCTGGCCCGAGCCGGGTTCGTCGGCTGCCAGCGGGCACATGATGCAGCTGATTCAATGTTTTCTCGAACAGGACTGGCACATCACCTTTGCCAGCCCTGCCACCGAAGGCGAGCACCGGGCCGATCTGATCAGCCTGGGCATCCACGAAGTTCGTATTGCGCTCAACGACAGCAGCTTTGACGTATTCGTAAGCGAGCTGCAGCCGCACGTGGTGCTTTTCGACCAGTTCATGATCGAGGAACAATTTGGCTGGCGCGTCGAGCAGCAGTGCCCTGACGCCCTGCGCATTCTGGAAACATCGGATTTCCAGAGCCTGCGCCACGCCAGGCATCAATTGATCAAAAAAGCCCCGGACGATCTGCAGAGTGTCTTTGATTACTCGGAAAGCGGACTTTTCCGCGAAATAGCCTCCAGCGACCTGGCGCAGCGCGAGATTGCCTCGCTGTACCGCTGCGACCTCAACCTGATGACCTCGGACGTTGAAATAGCCCTGCTGACCGGCATGTTCGGCTTGCCTGCCGCATTGCTGCACTGGTGCCCGCTGATGATCGACGGCGTGCCCGATAGCTTTCAGCCGTTTGCCGAGCGCGCGCACTTTCTCAGCATTGGCAATTTCCGTCACGCGCCCAACTGGGACGCCGTGCTGTGGATGAAAACCGCCATCTGGCCGCTGATCAGGCAACAACTGCCGGCCGCGCAGTTGCACATCTACGGGGCCTACACGCCCCCCAAGGCGACGGCATTGCACAATGCGGCGCAGGGTTTTCACGTGAAAAACCGGGCTGAAGATGCCTTGCAGGTGATGGCCGGTGCGCGGGTCTGCCTCGCACCCCTGCGCTTCGGTGCGGGCATCAAGGGCAAGTTGATGGACGCCATGGTGTGCGGCACCCCGTCAGTCACCACCCCGATTGGCGCGGAAGCCATGAGCGGCGATCTGGCCTGGCCCGGGCTGATTGCCAGTAACCCGCAGCAGATCGCCGCATCAGCGGTCAGGCTCTATCAGGACGAAAGCCTCTGGCTTGAAGCACAACGCGCAGGCCAGGTATTGCTGCAGTCACGCTTTCAGCACCGGCAACACTGCGCCAGCCTGTTAGAGCGTATCCAGACCCTGCGCGACGAACTGGCCGAGCACCGTCTTGCAAACTTCACCGGCAGCATGCTCCGGCACCATCACCATAAAAGCACCAAGTACATGGCGCAGTGGATTGAGGCCAAGAATCGCAATCCGGTCAGTCAGCCAGACGCCTGAACCGGCTTGCGCAACAGATAGGTGTCCATGATCCAGCCCTTGCGGCGGCGAGCCTTGATACGCAGTTGCTTGATCTGCTCGCAGACCTCATCGAGTCGGCCTGCCACCAGTAGTTCATCCGCCGTGCCCAGATACGCCCCCCAATAGATGTCCAGCCCCTGCCCGACGTAACGCTCGAACGTGCAGTGCGCATCCAGCATCACCACCACGTTGTGATGGCTTTCAGGCGGATCGGCCGCCAGACGCCGACCGGTGGTGATCAGAATCGACTCGCCAATGCGGTTGAGCGGTATCCGGTGCTGCGCCACCAGGCTTTGCACGCTGGTGATGCCCGGTATCACCTGATACATGAAGGCCTCCACACCGCGCGCCAATACTTGCTCCAGAATCCGCATTGTGCCGTCATACAGCGCCGGATCGCCCCAGACCAGAAACGCGCCGACCTGATCGTCACCCAGCTCATCGGTCAGCAGCCGCTCGAACAATACCGCGCGCTGCTGGTGCCAGTCCTCGACGCCTTGCGCGTAGGCGCCGGGTTCGTCTTCGCGGCCTGCATGCCCGCGAACCGGGTCCTGAACCTGGACCAGCCGATAGCGATCGTGAGTGATGTAGCGCTGACAGAGCGCCTTGCGCAAACGCAGCAGCTCGTCATCGACATAGCCCTTGTCGAGGATGAAAATAACGTCGGCGCGATTCAGGGCAGTGACGGCCTGTAAGGTAATCTGCTCCGGATCACCGGCGCCCATGCCGATCAGGAGGATCTGTTTCATTGGATAACCACTCCATAGTGGCAGTCATGTCAGACGCCTGATCGTAGGCGATTTTGCCAACGACCGGGCATCGAAACAAAAAATCAGGCACATTAACGCGCTGGCAACTGCTGAATAGAATGACGCCATGAGTAAAACAACAAGAATTACTGACCCTTCCTACGAGCTGATGGACGACCATAACGGCCTGTCGATCATTTATCGCGAGCATGGCTTTCCGTGCCCGCTGGTGCGCTGGCACTTCCACAAGGAATACGAGCTGCACCTGATTGTCGCCAGCTCCGGAAAGGTCTTCGTCGGTGACTACATCGGTAACTTCAACCCTGCCAGCCTGTTCCTGACCGGGCCTAACCTGCCGCATAACTGGATCAGCCAGGTTGACGAGGGTGAAGTCGTGGCGCGGCGCGACATGCTGGTCAACTTCACCGATGAACTGCTGGAAAGTGGGAATCAGGTGTTTGCCGAACTCAAGACCCTCACCCCACTGCTGGAACGCGCCCGCTACGGCATCGAATTTCGCTGCAAGCGCACAATTCGTCAGGCCATGAAGCAAATGCAAAAAATTGCCGACTCGCGCGGCATCACCCGCCTGGGGCACTTTTTCATTCTTCTCGAGCTGTTGGCCGCCAGCGATGATTATCAGTTGCTGTCAGGCACCGCCGTCGCCCACACGGCCGATGAGCACAGCGTCGATCGTACCAACCGCGCAGTGGACTATATTTTTGCTCACTACAGCCGCGAGCTGCCACTGGAAGAAGTTGCCGAGTACATGGGCATGAAACCCACTTACTTTTCCAGGGTATTCAAGCAGGCCACGGGGCGCTGTTTCGTCGAGTTCGTCAATCGGTTGCGCATCAGCAAGTCCTGTGAACTGCTCGCCGACGGCGACAAAATGGTCACTGACGTGTGTTTCGAGTCCGGGTTCAACAACATTTCCAACTTCAATCGACGTTTCCAGCAGCTCAAGGGCATGACCCCCTCGCACTATCGTCGTCTCGCCGTTCAGCGCCTGACCGAACAAAACCTGTACTGATTCGCCCTGCCCTCACGCTCATCGTATACGCTTGCGTTGCGCCGACGCCTGCCTATGGGCGATTGAGCGATGTTTACATTTCAGGCCACAGTGCAAAAAAGTATCAGTCAGAGTGCTGCGCAGGATTTGTCTTTCGACCCGAACGCCGTTGTAATCCATGCACATCTTCCTCACCTCCGGAAGAGAAAAAAACAATAACCATCCTTCTGCAGCCTGTTGGGCGTAGAAGAGGAGTGATCAATGAAGACCTCAGCAAAGCTTTTGCTCGCCAGTTCCGTCCTCAGCACCTGTTTCGTGTTCAGTGGCAGCGCCACGGCCGGGACCGTGACCATCGCCACGGTCAATAACGGCGACATGATCCGCATGCAGCGCCTCTCCAAAACCTTCGAAGAAAAGCACCCTGACATCAAGCTCAACTGGGTTGTGCTCGAAGAAAACGTGCTGCGTCAGCGCCTGACCACCGATATCGCCACCAAGGGCGGTCTGTACGATGTATTGACCATCGGCATGTACGAAGCCTCACTCTGGGGTCAGAAAGGCTGGTTGCAGGAAATGAAAGACCTGCCCGCCAGTTATGAGCTGGACGATATATTCCCGTCAGTGCGCGATGGCCTGTCGGTGGACGGCAAACTGTTCGCCCTGCCGTTCTACGCTGAAGCGTCGATCACTTACTACCGCACCGATCTGTTCAAGGCTGCTGGCCTGACCATGCCGGAACGCCCGACCTGGACCCAGATTGCCGAATTCGCCGGCAAACTGACCGACAAGTCCAAGGAACAGTACGGCATCTGCCTGCGCGGCAAGGCTGGCTGGGGCGAGAACATGGCGCTGATCACCACCCTGGCCAACGCCTACGGTGCGCGCTGGTTCGACGAGCAATGGAAACCGCAGTTCGACCAGCCGGAATGGAAGAACGCGCTGAACTTCTACGTCAACACCATGAAACAATCCGGCCCGCCGGGTGTCTCCAGCAACGGCTTCAACGAGAACCTGGCGCTGTTCAACAGTGGCAAGTGCGCTATCTGGGTCGATGCCAGCGTGGCCGGTTCGTTCGTGACCGACCAGAAGCAAAGCAAGGTTGCCGACAGCGTTGGCTTTACCTACGCCCCGCACGAAGTGACCGACAAGGGTTCTGCCTGGTTGTATTCGTGGTCGCTGGCGATCCCGACCAGTGCCAAGAACACCAAGGACGCTGCCGAATTCACCCAGTGGGCCACCTCCAAAGAGTACGCCAAACTGGTGGCCGACACCGACGGCGTGTCCAACGTACCGCCAGGCACCCGTGCCTCGACCTACAACGATGCCTACAAACAGGCCGCGCCGTTTGCCAATATCACGCTGGAGTCGCTCAAGGCTGTGACGCCCAAGTCGCCGACGCTCAAGCCTGTGCCTTACGTCGGTATTCAGTTGGTTACCATCCCTGAATTCCAGGGCATCGGCAACAGTGTCGGCCAGCAGTTCTCGGCCGCGCTGATCGGCCAGTCCACGGTTGAAAAAGCCTTGAAAAATGCGCAGACCGCCACCGAGCGGGACATGAAACGAGCCGGTTACCCTAAAAAGTAAACGCTCTGCAACAGGGTGAAGGCCGCGGCTTTCACCCTGCCGCCCAACTGCGCAACAACCCTGGTGCAATCCGGTTCGGAGCTCCCCATGAATACCTCAGCCTCCCCTGAACGCTCGGACGTGTCCGGCGAACAGCCACCGCTCAAAAGTCGTCGATTCAAACCTGGCTGGTTTCTGGTCAGCCCCTCTGTGCTGCTGTTGCTGGTATGGATGATCGTACCGCTGGGCATGACCATTTATTTCTCGCTGATCCGCTACAACCTGCTGTCACCCGGCGAAAACGAATTCGTCGGGCTGGAAAACTTCCAGTATTTCGTGACCGACAGCGGCTTTCTTCCCGGTGCCGGCAATACCTTGTTGCTGGTCGGCAGTGTGCTGGCGATCAGTGTGATCCTCGGCGTACTGATTTCGGCGCTGCTCGAAGCCAGCGAGTTCTTCGGACGAGGCATCGTTCGCGTGCTGCTGATCTCACCCTTCTTCATCATGCCCACGGTCAGTGCGCTGATCTGGAAAAACCTGATTTTCCACCCGGTCTCCGGCGTGCTCGCCGCGGTATGGAAATTCTTCGGTGCGCAGCCCATCGACTGGTTTGCCCATTACCCGATGCTGTCGATCATCATCATTGTGTCCTGGCAGTGGCTGCCGTTCGCCATCCTGATTCTGATGACCGCCATGCAGTCGCTTGACCAGGAACAAAAGGAGGCCGCGCGCCTGGATGGAGCCGGCCCCATCGCGATCTTCTGGCACCTGACCCTGCCGCACCTGGCGCGGCCTATAGCCGTGGTGGTCATGATCGAAACGATCTTCCTGCTCTCGGTGTTCGCTGAAATCTTCACCACCACCAACGGTGGCCCTGGCTTTGCCTCGACCAACCTGGCGTATCTGATCTACATCCAGGCACTGCTGCAGTTCGACGTCGGCATGGCCTCGGCGGGCGGGTTGATTGCCGTTGTCATCGCCAACATCGCGGCGATCATCCTGATCCGGATGATCGGCAAAAACCTCACCGACAAGTCATGAGGACCCTGCCATGATGACCCTCAAACAATCACGCCGCTTACAAAGTCTGCTGCTCGGGACCCTGTCCTGGCTGATCGCCGCACTGGTATTCTTCCCGATCTTCTGGATGGTGCTGACCAGCTTCAAGACCGAGATCGACGCCTTCGCGACGCCGCCGCAGTTGTTCTTTACCCCGACCCTGGAAAACTACCTGCACATTCAGGAACGCAGCGATTACTTTCACTTTGCCTGGAACTCGGTACTGATTTCCTTCAGCGCCACGGCACTGGCCATGCTGATCGCCATCCCTGCGGCGTATTCCATGGCATTTTTCGAGACCAAACGCACGAAAAGCACGCTGCTGTGGATGCTCTCGACCAAAATGCTGCCGCCAGTGGGCGTACTGATGCCGATCTATCTGCTGGCCAAGACCTTCGGCCTGCTGGATTCGCGTCTCGCGCTGATCATCATCTACACGCTGATCAACCTGCCGATCGTGGTCTGGATGATCTACACCTACTTCAAGGACATCCCCGGCGAAATTCTCGAAGCCTCACGACTGGACGGCGCCAGCACCCGACAGGAGATCTTTCGCGTGCTGATACCGATCTGCAAGGGTGGTCTGGCGTCCACCGCATTGCTGTCGCTGATTCTGTGCTGGAACGAAGCGTTCTGGTCGCTGAACCTTACCTCGTCTGCCGCTGCGCCACTGACTGCGTTGATCGCGTCCTACTCCAGCCCCGAAGGGTTGTTCTGGGCCAAGCTCTCGGCGGTCTCGACCCTGGCGTGTGCGCCCATCCTGATTTTCGGCTGGATCAGTCAGAAACAACTGGTTCGCGGCCTGTCGTTCGGCGCTGTCAAATAGCCCCGGCCCCAAGAACAAGAAGGAGTCCAACATGGCTAACCTGAGCATCCGCAATCTGCAAAAAGGCTTTGACGGTCACCAGATCATCAAAGGTATCGATCTGGACGTAAAAGACCGTGAGTTCGTGGTTTTCGTCGGGCCATCGGGCTGTGGCAAGTCCACCCTGCTGCGACTGATCGCCGGGCTTGAAGAAGTGACCTCGGGCACCATCGAACTCGATGGCCGCGACATCACACAGGTCACTCCGGCCAAGCGTGACCTGGCGATGGTGTTCCAGACCTACGCGTTGTATCCGCACATGACCGTGGGCAAGAACCTGTCCTTTGCGCTGGACCTGGCCGGTGGCGACAAGGCCGAGATCAAGAGAAAGGTCGATGAAGCCGCGCGCATTCTGGAGCTCGGCCCGCTGCTGGAACGCAAACCCAAGCAGTTGTCGGGTGGTCAGCGCCAGCGTGTGGCCATCGGCCGGGCCATCGTGCGCAATCCGAAAATCTTTCTGTTCGACGAACCGCTGTCCAACCTCGACGCCGCGCTGCGCGTGCAGACGCGTCTGGAGCTGTCGCGTCTGCACAAAGAGCTGCAGGCCACCATGATCTACGTGACTCACGATCAGGTCGAAGCCATGACCCTGGCCGACAAGGTGGTGGTGCTCAATGGCGGCAAGGTCGAACAGGTCGGTTCGCCGCTGGAGCTGTATCACCACCCGGCCAACCTGTTTGTCGCGGGTTTTCTGGGCACGCCGAAGATGGGCTTTCTCAAGGGCAAACTCAGCCGCGTCGACAGCGCCAGTTGCGAGGTCGAACTGGACGCCGGAACGCGCATCAGCCTGCCGGTCAACGGTGCAGGCCAGAGTGTCGGCGCGCCGGTCACGCTGGGCATTCGCCCGGAACACCTGAATCTCGCCCAGAACAACGACTGTCAGTTGCAGGTCATCGCTGATGTCAGCGAGCGTCTTGGCAGCGACACCTATTGCCACGTGCGTACCCGCTCGGGCGAGCCGCTGACCCTGCGTATTCGCGGTGACCTGGCCAGCCAGTACGGCGAGACGCTGAACCTGCACCTCGATAGCAGCCAATGCCATCTGTTCGACGCTCAAGGTCTGGTGATTGCCAAAGCCTTGCAGACTGCCGCCGCCTGAGTTCCGGGGAGCCTTTTCATGAAACTGAACAAGAACAATATTTTACGACTGGACGCAGACATCGCCCTGCCCGCCTACAGCGCCGACGACACTCGCCAGGGCATTGCCCATATCGGCGTCGGCGGTTTCCACCGGGCGCATCAGGCGTTTTACACCGATGCACTGATGAACAGCGGCGAAGGCTTTGAATGGAGCATCTGCGGCGTAGGCCTGCGTGCCGAAGACCGCGCCGTACGCGATGCGCTGGCGCAACAGGATTATCTGTACACACTCTACGAACTCGGCGACACGCCAGACACCAAAACCCGCATCATTGCCTCGATCAGCGGCATGCTGCTGGCCGAAGACAGCCCTCAAGTGCTGATCGACAAGCTGGCCAGCCCGGACATCCGCATCGTCTCGCTTACCATCACCGAAGGCGGCTATTGCATCGACGACAGCAACGGCCAGTTCATGGCCCACTTGCCGCAGATCCAGCACGACCTGGCCAACCCCAACCAGCCGAAGACGGTATTTGGCTTCCTCTGCGCGGCGCTGGCCCGTCGCCGTGCCGAAGGCACGCCCGCGTTCACCCTGATGTCCTGCGATAACCTGCCGCACAACGGCGCAGTGACCCGCAAGGCACTGCTGACGTTTGCGGCCCTGCGCGATGCCGATCTGCATGACTGGATCGCCGCCAACGTGAGCTTTCCCAACGCCATGGTCGACCGCATCACGCCGATGACCAGCGCGGCACATCGCTTGAAGCTGGCGGACGAAAAACACATCGACGACGCCTGGCCGGTGGTCTGCGAGCCGTTTGTGCAATGGGTGCTGGAAGACAAGTTCGTCAACGGCCGCCCGGCCTGGGAAAAGGTCGGCGTGCAGTTCACCGACGACGTGACGCCCTACGAGGAAATGAAGATCAAGCTGCTCAACGGCAGCCACTTGGCCCTGACCTACCTGGGCTTTCTCAAGGGTTATCGTTTCGTCCACGACACCATGAACGACCCGTTGTTCGTGCGCTACATCCGTGCCTACATGGACAAAGATGTCACCCCGCAACTGGCGTCGGTGCCCGGCATCGATCTGGAAGGCTACAAGGACACGCTGATCGAGCGTTTTTCCAATCAGGCGATTGCCGACCAGCTGGAGCGGGTCTGCTCGGACGGCTCATCGAAATTCCCTAAATTCACGGTGCCCACCATCAATCGGCTGATCGTCGATCAGGGCAATTTCCAGTGCGCCTCGCTGGTGGTCGCTGCCTGGGCTCTTTACCTGAAGGGCGTTGACGAAAACGGTGTGACCTACACGATTCCCGACCCACGCGCCGAGTTCTGTCAGGGGCTGGTGGCTGACGATGCGCTGATTACCCAGCGCCTGTTGCAGGTGGAAGAAATATTCGGTCTGGCCATCCCTCAGTCGCCCGAATTTGTTGCGGCGTTCGAGCAGAACCTCACTGATCTGCGCGCGCTGGGTGTGAGTGGCACACTGGAAAAAATCCTGGCCAACGGCCTCTGAGGGGCGTCCCATGTTTCTTGGAATCGACTGTGGCACACAGGGCACCAAGGTGCTGGTGCTCAATGCCGAAAGCGGCAAGGTACTGGGCGAAGGTTCAGCGCCCCATAGCCTGATCAGCGACCACAACGGCCGTCGTGAGCAGGACGTCCAGCAGTGGCTGGACGCACTGCAACAGGCAACCCGCGATGCCTTGGCGCAGGCGGGCGTGTCAGGCCAGCAGATTCAGGGCATCGGCGTTTCGGGCCAGCAACATGGCCTGGTGCTGCTTGATGCTCTAGGTGAAGTGCTGCGCCCGGCCAAATTGTGGTGTGACACTGAGTCCGCCCCGGAAAACCAGCGTTTACTGGATTATCTGGGCGGCGCACAGGGTTCACTGCAACGCCTCGGCCTGGTCATCGCGCCGGGTTACACCGTGTCCAAGCTGTTATGGACCAAAGAGCAGCACCCACAGGTGTTCGAGCGTATCGACAAGGTGCTGCTGCCCCACGACTACCTGAATTACTGGCTGACCGGGCGCTGCTGTACCGAGTTCGGCGACGCGTCGGGCACTGGCTATTTCAACGTGCGCAGCCGCGAGTGGGACCTGCCATTACTCGCCCATATTGACCCCAGCGGACGACTGGGCAAAGCGCTGCCGCAATTGCTTGAGGCCGACGCGCCGGTTGGCACGCTGCTTCCCGACATCGCCCGGCTGTTGGGCCTCAACCCGGACGCCCTGGTGTCCAGTGGCGGCGGCGACAACATGATGGGCGCGATTGGCACCGGCAACATTCAGCCAGGGCTGATCACCATGAGCCTGGGCTCGTCGGGCACGGTGTACGCTTATGGCGATGAGGTGCGGGTCAGCGAGCATGAGTCGGTCGCCACGTTCTGTTCGTCGTCCGGCGGCTGGCTGCCGTTGATCTGCACCATGAACCTGACCAACGCAACCACGGCCATCCGCGAGCTGTTCGCCCTGAACATCAAGGATTTCAATCAGGCCATCGCTCAGGCACCGATCGGCGCAGAAGGCGTGTTGATGCTGCCGTTTTTCAATGGCGAACGCGTGCCCGCCCTGCCCGACGCCACCGCCAGCATCGTCGGGCTGGACAGCACCAACCTGACCCAGATCAACCTGTGCCGCGCCGTGGTCGAAGGCACCACGTTCGGCTTGCGCTACGGCCTGGACCTGCTGCGTGACAGCGGCATCAAGAGCGAGAAGATCCGGCTCATCGGTGGCGGTTCGAAAAGCGCAGTGTGGCGACAGATCGTGGCAGATATCATGAACACGCCGGTTATCTGCACCTTGCAGCCGGAAGCCGCTGCGCTGGGCGCTGCCATTCAGGCAGCCTGGTGCCGGACGAAGGCTGACGGCACGCCCGAGACGCTGCAACAGCTGTGCGAACGGTGCGTGAGCCTCGATCCAGACAGCGAGACCCACCCGGTGGCGCAGAACGTGGCAGCCTATCAGCAGGTCTATCAGCGTTATCAGGCGCAATTGCGCGAAGTTTGAACCCAGTCTTTTCATGGAGCACTTATGTTTCTGGTTTGCGGCGAAGCACTGTTCGATATTTTCACCCGCGCTGACGACGGCGGTTCCCTGAACAGACTGGGGTTTGACGCCATTGCCGGCGGCTCACCCTTCAATGTGGCCATCGGTTTGCGTCGGCTGGGCGTGGAGGCGGCATTTTTTGCCGGGCTGTCCACCGACTATCTGGGGCGCCGTCTGCGCGCCGTGCTGGAACAGGAAACGGTCAATGCCGAGCACCTGATCGAATTCGATGCACCGACCACACTGGCGATGGTTGCGGTGGGCAGCGACGGTTCACCCACCTACAGCTTTCGTGGCGACGGCTGCGCAGACCGACAGTTACGGCTGGAACACTTGCCGGAACTCGATGAACGGGTACGCGGGATTCATGTGGGGTCGTTTTCGCTGGTGGTGCAGCCGATTGCCGACACGTTGCTGGCACTGGTCGCCCGTGAAAGCGCCATGCGCCTGATCTCGCTGGACCCCAATGTGCGTCTGAACCCGGCACCGGACATCCAGCGCTGGCGCACGCAGATTGCCGCGTTCGCCGAGCATGCGCACCTGATCAAGGTCAGTGACGAAGACTTGCACCTGCTGTACCCGGACAGCGATCCACAGCAGATCGCCGAGGGCTGGCTTGGCAAGCGTACGCAACTGGTAATCGTCACCCGTGGCACTCAGGGCGCCAGCGTGTTTACCCGCCAGCACGGCACCTGGTCAGTGCCCGCCAAAACTGTGGTGACTGCCGATACGGTCGGCGCGGGCGACACCTTTCAGGCGGCACTGCTGACCTTCCTCGCTGAGCGCAAGCTGGACACGCCAGAGGGCCTGGCAACGCTTTCAAGGGAGTTGCTTGACGAGATGCTGAATTTCGCCGTCGGTGCAGCGGCGCTGACCTGTACCAAGGTCGGCCCGGATCTACCGTATCGGCATCAGTTGGGGTGAGAAGGCTTAAACCCAATGACTGGCGGGCCGATTCCAGGCACGCGGTGCTTTTGCAGGAGCTTCAGGAGGTTACAACGGCTGCGAAGCAGCCTTTGTTTCCGGCCCGACTTCGTCGGATTCCTTCGCCCTGTCACTTACGTCGCATTCTGCGTCGTCAGTGATATCGCGGTAAAAAAGCGTTTTTTCAAC
>NZ_ATDK01000308.1 GCF_000444135.1 Pseudomonas avellanae BPIC 631 | reverse complement strand
CCCGTGTCCCGCAACCTAAGTTATTGATAAAATTTGAATTTTACGATAGTTAGTAGCTGGTTTTTTCGAAAACAGTACACTAGTTACAATTTAACGCTTGGCAGATCGCGCCAGATTAATATCTAAACCCCTGGAACCATCGTGCCAGACGCCTTAATCTCGTCAAAAAGCAGGCACGACGCATGTGTAACCCTCAAATTGTGCGTGTGAACTTCAAGTAAGCGTGTTGGCGACGCGACATTCCAGCAGCAGACTTGCGCCGCCATATTCGCTGGTGCCGATCTGCAACGAAAAGCCATGCAAATTGACGATCGCCGCTACCACCGACAGGCCGAGACCAAAGCCGCTCTGCTCGTTGCCGGTTTCGCTGCGATAGAAGCGCTGGAAGACCGCTGCGCGTTCGGCGACAGGGATGCCGGGGCCGGAATCCTGTACGTCGATGCAGGGCGTTGCAGTGTCCTTGCCCGGATAGGCGCTGATTTTCACGATGCCGCCAGGCGGGGTGAATTTGATAGCGTTGCCGAGCAAATTGGTCAGCGCTTCAAACAGCAGGGCGCGGTCGCCCACCAGCGTGGGCAGCGGGTCCTGCAGATCCAGCAGCAGGGTGATCTGGTCTTCTTCGGCCAGCGGCAGATAGAAATCATGCAGCTCCTGCAACAGCGGTCGCAGCTCCAGTTCGACGAATGCCGAACGTCGCTGACGGTCCTCCAGCTCCGAAATCCGCAGCAGCCCACGGAAGCGCGCCATCAGCGTGTCGGCTTCACTGATGACCTGCGCGAGCTGCACGGCATGGGTCGAGTCGTGTGCTGATTGCTGCTGGATGCGATAAAGCTGGGCGCGCAGTCGGGTCAAGGGCGTACGCAGGTCGTGGGCGATGTTGTCGCAGACGCCCTTGACCTCATTCATGAGTTTTTCGATGCGGTCGAGCATGGCATTGACGATTACCGCCAGCATGTCCAGTTCGTCACGCCGGTTCGACACGGGCAGGCGGCCAGCCATGTCACCGGCAATGATCGATTCTGCACTGGCCTGAATGGCGTGGATACGGCGCAACGGGCGCCGACGCAACCAGTGCCAGCCGGCCACGCCAGGAATGATGGTCAGCGAAATCCCCCACAACAAGGCGTGCAGGATCAGCGTGCTGACCGCCAGCAGCGAGCCATTCTCGCGCACCAGCACCAGCCAGCGGCCGTCGGAGGTACGGTTGACAATCGCATCGCAACTGCCTTGCGGCATGCCCGGGTCTTCCGACTCGATGCAGTCGCTCAGCACATGGATCAGGCCGTCGATGGGCAGGTTTTCCGGCACGCTGGTGATGGGTCCGGCGACCGGGCGGAAGTTCTGGTCGAACAGGCCGTAGGCGTCTACCGCGCGGGTATCGAAGGTCATGCTGGTGGCCAGAGCATCGACCAGAGCCTGACCTTCAAAGCGCGAGAACAATTGCTGGCGGTGGGTGAGTGACTCGCGGGCGAGGGTGTCCAGGTAGGAGTTGACCTCCCAATAGAGAACGCCCAGAAGAATCACGCTCCAGGCGACAAACAGAGAACTGTACAGCGCCAACAGGCGGCTTGTTGAAGATCGCCAGCCCTTAGACGGGTTCGGCAATGACATAACCTGACCCTCGCACGGTCTGGATCAGCTGTGCGGTGCCAGGTTGATCGATCTTCTTGCGCAGACGGCCGATGTGCACATCGATCAGGTTGGTGCCCGGGTCGAAGTGATAGCCCCAGACTTCCTGGAAAATCATCATGCGCGTAATGATTTGCCCGCTGTTGCGCATCAGGAATTCCAGCAGCTTGAATTCGGTGGGCAGCAGGATCAACGGCTCACCCCCCCGACAGGCTTCGCGGCTGATCAGGTTCAGCTCCAGGTCGGCCACCTGCAACACGGTCTTGGCCGCGCTGACCGGGTTGCTGCGGCGCAAAAGGACCTCGACGCGTGCCGCCATTTCGTCCGACGCGAACGGTTTAGGCAGATAATCATCGCCTCCGGCCCTTAGTCCGCGTACGCGTTCATCCACATCGGACAGCGCGCTGATCATCAGGATCGGCGTGGAAATGCCCTGTGCACGCAGGTGGGTGACGATGGTCAGGCCATCCATCTCCGGCAGCATGCGGTCCAGGGTGATGAGGTCGTAGTCGCCGCTCACTGCACGCGCCAGGCCGTCACGGCCGTTGTCCACCCAGTCAACTTCCAGCCCGTGGCTGCTAAGTTCGGTGACAATTTCCTTTGCGGTGATGGCATCATCTTCGATTGCCAGAATTCGGGTCATGGTCCCTGCCTGAATAGGTGCGTTCAAAGGCTTATTCTGCCTTTAAAACCCGTCACGTTTCCTGAAAGAAAGTTTAATGACGGGGATCATATCTCTTTCTGTGCCCCTGTATCAGCGTCCTTGAGCGCGCGCTCCTTCTCCAGCCGACGTTTCTCGGCCTTGGCCTTGGCCTTGCGGTCGCGTTCAAGTTTGGCGGTGGTGTCTTTTTCGCTGCGGATCTGCGCGTGGCTGATCAGGGCGAAGATAAAGCTGCCGCCGATGATATTGCCTGCCAGTGTCGGCCCGGCAAAGGCAAACCAGAAGTCTTTCCAGGCTATCTCACCGGCAAAAACCAGATAGGACACTTCGGCCGAACCCACCACAATGTGAGTGAAGTCGCCCAGCGCCATCAGGTAAGTGATCAGCACGATAATAGCGATCTTGGCGTTTTCCATGGAGGCAATCATCCAGACCATGGTCGCGATCATCCAGCCGGACACAATGCCCTTGGAAAACATCTGGCCGAGGTCGTTTTCCATGACCTTGCGGCCGATCTCCAGAAACGCCTTGTCTGTGCTGGTATCGAAAATCGGCAGATTGAGCATGACGTACGCCACCAGCAGCGTGCCGGCCAGGTTGCCGGTCAGGACCACTGCCCACAGGCGCAGCAGCCGACCGACATTGGCCAGGTTCAGCTTGCTCATGACCGGCAGCACAGCCGTGATGGTGTTTTCGGTAAACAACTGCTGACGTGCCAGAATCACCGCGAGAAACCCGGCCGAATACCCCAGGCTGCTGATGACATGACTGCCGGGAATGCCTTCAAGGCGCGATTTCAGCAAGCCCATCGCCATGAGCGACAGGCCCATGGTCAGGCCAGCCGCCAGTGCCGACCACCACAGGGCGGCGACGCTGCGCTCCAGTTCGTGGTCGCCCTGAATACGGATAGTCTCGTGCAGCACCGCCGCGCGCGGCGGCTGGTTCTCATCAATCTCGCGCTCTTCCTCAGCCGACAGGCCGGGGGTCTTGCCTTCTACTTCGTGGTCCATACAACGTCCTCAGCGCCAGTGATGAAATGGACCTGCGCGGGCAGTGCCGGTCCGATGGTTCAGACAGGCGCCGCACGCCGTCGTTCGCCATCGGTGTCAAGCCGCGAGAATTGTGAGCGCGAGTTGGCACATTCTCAGGCCTGACCCAGCAGATCGGCGCTTTGCACGCGCTCGACGCCCATCTCCAACAGGGTCTTCCAGGCATGCTCCAGCGAGCCGTTCATGTCGATGGCGCGACAGGCGTCTTCAATTACATACGTATTGAAACCGGCACTGCGCGCATCCTGAGCAGACCACGCCACGCAGAAGTCCAGTGCCAGGCCGACCACGAACAGGGTGTCGATACCGCGCTCCTTCAAATACCCGGCCAGCCCGGTGGTGGTTGACCGGTCTGCCTCCAGAAACGCCGAGTAGCTGTCTATGTGCGCATTGCAGCCCTTGCGCAGGATCAACTGCGCGTGAGGCAGATCGAGGTCGGCATGCAATTGCGCGCCGTGGCTGCCTTGCACGCAGTGATCCGGCCACAGGGTCTGCGGGCCGTAGGGCAGGGTGATGCTCTCGAACGGCAGGCGCTGCGCATGGTTTGAGGCAAACGAGATGTGCCCGGCCGGGTGCCAGTCCTGAGTGACGATCACCCGTGCAAAGCGCGCACCCAGACGATTGATCAACGGCAGCAACGCATCGCCGTCAGCCACCGCCAGTTGCCCGCCGGGCATGAAGTCGTACTGCATGTCGATCACCAGCAGGGCGCAGCGAGGATCGGCGGGCTGGTTGGAAAGCGGCATCGGCGGTTCTCTTATCAAAAGGGCTGTGGTGTGTCGCAGTTTGCCTGTTTGTCCCCGTGTTTGCTAAGTGCGATCGACAGCCGTGGGAAAGGTATTTTTTGCGATTTTGTATCAAGTGGTAATACGAATCTGTACTATTCGCGAAAATCCTGTCGGGTCCCAAGAGGCCTGGTTTCTTGCCAAGGGCTGCACGTCGATGCGTCGTACTCTCGTTTCACTTTGTGTCATTCAAGCTATTTCTCAGGCCGCCTGGGCTGACCAGGTCACTGTTGGGCAACCTTCGAGCGATTCGATAGAGTTGCAGAACATCGACATTCAAGGCACCGCCAGTGGCGAAAACGCACAAGGGCCGGTTGACGGCTATCGGGCCACACGCTCCGCCAGCGCCACACGCACCGACACCTCCTTGCATGAAACCCCGCAGTCCGTCAGCGTCGTGACCCGCGAGGCAGTGGAAGACATCGGTGCCATGCGCCTGCAGGATGCTCTCGATTACGCAGGCGGGGTCGGGCGGGCCAATAACTTCGGCGGCCAGGGCCTGACCACGTTTACCGTGCGCGGCTTCACCACGGGCGAGTTCTATCGCAACGGCTTCCCGATCAATCGCGGTTATCCGAACATGCCGGACGCCAACACCATCGAGCGCCTTGAAGTGCTGCGCGGTCCTGCCACCACGCTGTACGGTCGTGGCGATCCTGGAGGCACTTTTAACGTGGTCTCCAAACAACCGCTGGCCGAGCGCAAGGTCACATTGGGCAGCCAGCTCAATGATCAGGGCATGAAGCGAGGTACGCTGGACGCGTCCGGCCCGCTGGATGATGAAGGGCGTTTTGCCTATCGACTCAACGTCGTGGGCGAGGGTGGCGATACCTTTCGTGACCACGTCGAAACCGAGCGTTATGGCGTGGCACCGGTCTTGAGCTGGCAGGTCAACGACGCCACGCGCATTACCTTCGAGGGTGATTTCATGCGCAACAACGCACCGCTGGATCGGGGCCTGACGCGCTATCCCGCCCAGACACGCACCGCTTCGCGCGACACCTTCTTCGGCGAGAAGAGCGTGGGCAAGCTGCACAATGACAACAACATGGCGCAACTGCGCTTTGATCACGACCTGAACGCTGACTGGAAACTGGGCGGTGGCGTGCAGATGCTCGACGGCTCGCTGCAAGGCGATGCCATCGAGGCCAACGGCCTGGCCGCCGACGGTCGCACCCTGGGCCGTAACTTCAACTACCGCAAACTGGAGTGGACTGACCGCGATGTGCAACTGAACCTGACCGGGCATTTCTCGGCGGGCGGTTTCGAGCACACGCTGCTGACCGGCGTCGAGTACGAAGACTACGACTACAAATCGATCATCCAGCGCTCCAGCGGCGCAGTCAGTGCCTACCCCATCGACATCTTCAATCCGGTCTATGGCCAGGCTCGACCCGCACTGACCCGAACCACCACCCACGACAAGGAAAATCTGAAAACCTGGGCTGCCTTCGTACAAGACCAGGTAACGCTGACCGAGCGCCTGAAACTGGTGGGCGGCGTGCGTCTGGAGCGCTTCGAGCACGACTACGATTCTTTCCTGCCCGGCACCAGCAGCTGGACCGCCAGTGATAACGCCGTCACACCGCGTGTTGGCCTGAGCTACGACCTGACCGACACCGTCGCGGTTTACGCCAACACCGCGCGTTCATTCAAACCCAACAGCGGTGCCAGCCGGCAGGGCGGCGGCTTCAAACCGGAAGAGGGCAAGTCGTACGAGATCGGCACCAAGTGGGAAACGCTGGAAGGGCAGTTGAGTGTCGACGCGGCGATCTACCAGATCGAGAAGCGCAACGTACTGACCACCGACCCGGTTGACTCCACATTCAGCGTGGCGGCAGGCGAAGTGCGCAGCCGTGGCCTGGACCTCAATGTGGTCGGCAACCTGACGCCCGAGTGGCGGATAATGGGCAGCTACGCGTACGTCGACGCCGAGGTGACCAAAGACAACACGCTGCGCTCCGGCACACGCCTGATGAACATCCCCGAACAGACGTTCAGCCTGCTTAACGTTTACGAATTTCAGAACGGTGCCTTGCGTGGTTTGGGGCTGGGCGCTGGCGGGCGCTACGTCGATCAGCGTGCCGGGCGTACCGCCAACGTCGCCTTCTCGATGGACAGCTACACCGTGTTCGACCTGCTGGCCTTTTACAAGGTCAACCAGAACGTGAAGCTCAACCTCGACCTGAAGAACGTTTTTAACACCGAGTATGAAGAAGGCGCGTTTGGCAACGTCTACGCGTATCCGGGGGCTCCGCGGACGGTGCAGGTGGGGATCGCCTATACGTTGTAATGCTGCACGTATCTGCTTTTGGCATAGAAAGTCTGACCCTTTTCAGGGTCGGGTTCAGCGGCGGGTATCAATGATATCGAGCCCCGATCACACGGGGCATTGAATCATGAGTACTGATCTGACTTTGAAAATCCGACACGGCGGCGAAGCTTGCCCTCCTGGAACTGGTCCTTGCCGGGCAAGATATCCGCGCCCGCTGCTTTGAGAGCGGCCATGTTGTCCGTCATGGCTTTGGTGGCATCGTCCTTTTGCCGGAAGGTACTCCCGATCAGCAAGCTGGCATTGCCCACTTCGCCAATCTGCAATTTATAGCCAGCCTCTTGAAGCGCCTTGATCTGTTTTCCGAGCCGGGAAGACGCTTCGCTTTCTCTGGCATACACATGAAAACCGCCAATCAGGGCAGGGTTGCCTTCGCCATTGGCGGCCTTCAATTGATCGGCGAACTTGACCAGGCCGCTCTGTGGGCCAGCGGTCAGGCCACCCCCCCAGTTACTATCCTCGACAACAATGCTTCCTTTAAAGCCGGCATTGCGCGCGGACTTGATCAAGGTGGTCTGCATGTCGGAACACTCCTGACTGGCGCTGTTACCGCCCTGATGGAAAGTGTCGAGCACGAAGCCTGCACGACTGCCGAACTTTTTGACCACGCTGCTGATGTCGGCCGCAGCCTGCTTCAACTTGTCTCCCGTCAGCACGTTGCCGCTGCCCTGGTTCGCATTGTCACGAAACGTGAACTGAACCTTTACACCCTGTTTGCCACCTTCATTGAGCAGTGCCCTTAGCTTGTCCATCTGCTTGACGTCCCGGATCTGATCATGCGTCATCTGGATGCGTAAGGTTCCGCCTCCAATCGCTTTCAGGTCCTGAATCATCTTGGTGGCCGCAGCCGGTGTGGCGATGTCATCAGGATTGACGTTGGCGCCCCCACGCGCGACGGTCTGGGCAGCTTTGGCTGCCTCTGAAGAAGCGGCCTTTTCTGCTTCCTTGGCTTTTTTTTCTGCGTCCGAAAGGGCCGTGCTGTCCTTCAGCGCGGCCACTTCGCTGCCAACAGCCTTTGTATCGTTCTGGATGACAAGCGCTTTTTGACTGGCAAGCAAAGCCGTGTCTGACGAGGAATCTTCGCTCTCCAGTGACCGGGTATTTCGGCTGAGCATCATTCTTTTATAAACAGGGGACGCTTCCGGTGTCTCGGCGGAGCGGCTGTCGGAGGCCGTATAGGTGTCGAGTTTCGCCTGCTTTTCAGGGTTTGCCTCAGTAGCGCCAGCGTCCACGGCCCGCGTGGTTCTGTCTGCCGTTGCAGGCTTTTCACTGGTGGCCGTGAGGGGGTCATAGGACCTGGCGGTGTGGATGTTCATCGAATGTCTTTGTGGGTTCTGTGCGAAAAGTGGCTGCGCTCGGCGAAACAGAAAAATGAGTCGCCAGGGAAGCGATAACGTATTGAATGACAGTGTTCATCTTGATGATTGGTGACGTTGCGATGACGCATTTATTAGCGTTTCGCTTTTTCTGTTCTTTTTAGATGGTTTTTTGGCGAAATTGTACTTGAGTGTATCTGAATTGTATCTGACGGCGATGAGGTTCGTATACATAGAGCGTGTAGGGCAAAAAAAGCCTGATGGCTGATTTTTTAGCTTGGCGGCGGCAAAAACTGAGCGCAACACCTGACCAATCCGGTACGGTGAACCTATGTCATATCATGAACTCAGCATTGAAGAACGCATCACGATCCAGTTTGGCCA
>NZ_ATDK01000307.1 GCF_000444135.1 Pseudomonas avellanae BPIC 631 | reverse complement strand
GGCCGCCTCGGTTGTATCTGGTGCATCGAGGCGGCTGGTTTTGCTGCCGGTTCCCGGCAGTTCGCGGACAAGCGAAGCGTCGCCCGGTCCACCTCTACAAAAGCCGAGTGCTTTGCCGGATAACCACTAATACTGACTAATTAATTGACAGTTCCCCGATCTGCGACTGATATAGGTCTTGTCACGCCGTTGCGAGCATTCGCTCCAGACTTCGCTTCACCTCCCAGGCTCATTCGTATCGACGCGTTTATCCACAGCGTCGGGCGGTAGCTTTGTCCGCGCAATTTCCCTGATGCATGTCAGAAGGCAGCCAGCATGGCGTTCAATCCTGCGAGCAGTGCCGACGCCAGGTCGTCGATGATTTCCTTTGATACATCCACTGCAGTGACATGGGTCGCTATCAGCCTGATGCTGGTCGAGACGTTTTCAGGTGCCCTGCGCTTCTATTTCGATCAGGCCGGCATCAGCCCCCTGCTCTATCTACCCAAAGCCGCCTGCATCCTGTTGTTCATCTTCGAACTGCGAACGTTCAAGGCCGGGCGGCTGTTCTGGGCGTTCATGGTTGTGTGGCTGATCTCAGGCCTGCTGGCCCTGCTCCATCGCGCCAGCCTCCAAAACCTGGCGTTCAGTCTGTTTGCCCTGAGCCCGCTGGTGTTCGGGCTGGTCTGCGGCAAGCACCTGCTGCATCGCCGTGCGCTGTTGCAATGGGCCATCGGTTTTTGCCTGCTGGCCTCGCTGCTGGGCGTGGCTCTGGACACATTAACGTCGGTGCCGTGGAAAGGTTACAGCTACACCCTCGGTGAAACCGAGCTGAGCGCCAACACCACATGGAGCGACGATCAGGTGGACCGCATTGCCGGTTTTGCCAGGGTGTCCAATGTGCTGTCGATCATGATCGCCTTCTACACGCTGTACCTGCTCATGTTCCTGCGCTCGCGTCTGCTGAAGGTATTGCTGAGCGTGGTGGCGCTTTACGCCATCGTGCTGACCACCAGTAAAGCGCCGGCCGCAGCATTTGTCCTGACCATCGGCCTGTTGCTGATCCAGCGGATGAGCTGGACCTGCAGGACGCTCTGCGTGCTGGTGGTGTGCATCGGTCTGCTGTTGCCGACGCTGGGGCTGGTCTTGAGTCCTGATGCCCACACGGTGAGCAGCGGCGGCTCGCTGGCCTCGCTGTACGACCGGATGATCAATACCTGGCCTACGCTGATCGACGCCATGAGCCGTGAAGGCTGGATGATCAGCGGGGCAGGCTTCGGCATGGTCGGCAGCACGATGGCCATCTTCCCGGTACAAGGTGCCGGGGTGTTCTTAGGCATGGACAGCTCCGCCCTGTACCTGTGGGCGATGCTCGGCGTGGTGGGGTTGCTGTTGTACGGGCTGCAGATTCCGCTGCTTTTCAGACTACTCGACGACCCGAGCCGCGTCGGCCGCATGCTGCTGGCCATCAGTTTTTGCTGGTGCCTGATCAGCTGGACCACCGACATGTTCGAGGTTGCGGTCGCCAACCTGTTTGTCGGTCTGGCGATTGGTTATGTGATTGCCCGCAGTGAAGAAGCCTCACAAGGCCACTCCCCCGCCTTGCAGTTGATTACGCATGCGGAGCCACGCTGAGATGGCTGCCCAGAACGCATTTTCGTGCCGCACCATAGCGTGCCTGGCACTGCTTGCTTGCCTAAGCAGTGCCCCGGCTGTCCGTGCCGAACCTGCTTTCATCGTAGGCGTCGGCACGCATCTGATGAACGTCGATATCCCCCTGCAAAAACCGTTGATGCTCACCGCCGAGGCCGGTTTCAATTCGGTCAGGGACGATATTTTCTGGTCCACTGCGGAGTTTGCGCCCCATCATCTGCGCATCACCCCGCAATGGCGCAATTACCTGCGAACCGCTAAAGACCGCAACATGAGCCGAGTGGCAATCCTCGGCTACAGCACGTACTTCCACGACAACGCCAAGCCCCGCACACCGAAGGTGATGAAGCCCTTTCTGAATTACGCAGATTACGTCACCCGGCAGTTGGGCAATCGGGTGAGTTTTTACGAAATCTGGAATGAGTGGGACCTCGAAGCCCCCAAGGACCGTCAACTTGCCCTGGACTACGTCAGGCTGGTACAGAAAACCGCGCCGGTGATTCGCAAGAACACGCGCAATGCCATCGGTCCACAGGCGAAGATTCTGGCCGGTGCAGTGACGCCTGGCGGCATGGATTTCGGTTTCGCTGACCCTTTGATCGAAAGCGGCGCGCTGGATCTGGTCGATGGTCTGTCCGTGCACCCTTATGCCCATTGTGCAGCCAACGATGGCAACACCCCGGAAGCCTGGGTGCGCTGGATAGCCGGTTACGAGCAGCATATTCGCCAAAAGGCGGGCCGCGCCGTGCCGATCTATCTGACCGAAATGGGCTGGCCAAGCCATCAGGGCGCGTGCGGCAAGAGCGAAACCACTCAGGCGCTGTACATGGCGCGGCTCTACTTTCTGGCCCGCACGGTGCCCAATGTCAAAGGCATGTGGTGGTACGACCTTTTCAACGATGGCCCGGACCGCCGCGATCAGGAGCACAACTTCGGCGTGCTCAATGAAGACCTGTCGCCCAAGCCCGCCTACACCATGATGAAGGCGATAGCGCCGGTGGTTCGCGACTTCACCTACGACGCCCAGGCCAGCACGCTGACGCAGGACCTTTATCAGCTGTATTTCGACAAAGGCGCCGAGCGTGTGCTCGTGGCGTGGACCATCGGCAAACCGCGAGACATCCAGGTGACCAGCAAACACCCCATGAGCGGCCCTGTACGGCTGATCAATACCACTAACGCCGAGCGCGGCCAGGTCAGCAGCGATCAGTCGTGGGCGTGTCATGACGATCACTGTTCAGCCTCGATCAGCCTGAGCGATTTTCCCAGGATTATTCGGCTGAGCCGTTAGCGGCCAGTCATTGAATCTGCTTTTCCACCGTCCGCTTAACCAATGGATGACGTTCTCAAATGGACTTCAGAAAAGACATCAATGGCCTGCGCGCCATTGCGGTTATCGCCGTGCTGCTGTTTCACTTTCACCCTGCCTGGCTGCCTGGCGGTTTTGCCGGGGTGGATGTGTTTTTTGTGATCTCGGGGTATCTGATTACCGGGATCATCATGCGCGGCCTGAGAAACGGCAGTTTCAGGTTGACGGCGTTCTATGCGTCGCGGGCCAGGCGCATCGTCCCGGCACTGGCGGTGGTATGCCTGGCCTTGTTGCTGGCGGGCTGGTTTTACCTGCTGCCACTGGACTACAGCGCGCTGGGGACGCATGTGGCCAGCAGCCTGGGGTTTGTTTCTAATATTGTGTATTGGCGCGAGGCCGGCTACTTCACCGCCAGCGCCCATGAGAAATGGCTGTTGCACACCTGGTCGCTGTCAGTCGAATGGCAGTTTTACCTGCTGTACCCGATCGCACTGCTGATGCTCAGCCGCTTCGTCGCGCTGCACAACCTGCGCTGGTGGGTGCTGGGCGGGTGCCTGACGGGTTTCATTTTTTGCGTAGTTGCGTCGTCGCAATGGCCGGAGGCGGCGTTTTACCTGTTGCCGACCCGCGCTTGGGAATTGCTGTCGGGCGGCGTGGCGTGCCTGTTTCCGTTTCAACTGAGAGCCCTACAGCAGCGCGTTCTGGAACAGGTCGGGCTGGCAATGATCGTGGTCGGTTTCTTCGCGCTGTCAGTGCAGGACACATGGCCGGGGTACCTGGTACTGATGCCGGTGCTGGGGACTTTCGCGGTGATCGCGGCAGCACGCAACGACTCACTGCTGACCTGCAACCCGCTGTCGCAATGGACCGGCAAGCTGTCGTACTCGCTGTATCTCTGGCACTGCCCGGTGGTGGTGTGGATGAGTTACGCCGGCTGGCTGGGCGAGCTGGGCAACGTGGCACTCGGCATCGGCGTGGCCCTGATGCTCGCGCTGGCGTCGTGGCGGCTGATCGAGCAGCCCTTCGGCACACGCCAACCTGCGAGGCACTGGAGTTTTGCCCCGCTCGGCACACTGATTGTTCTGGTATTCACGGGCGGCGCGCTGGTCAGTGCGACTCAAGGAGTGATATCGCCGGTGCGCCCGATCAGTCTTTCGGAAAAGGCGCATTTCATCCAGGAATACGTTGACCGCCAGCACAACCTTTACGAACCTTACTGGCTGAAGTGTGACGCGTTTTCAGCCCAGACCCAGCGCGGTCAAACCGGCATAGACGAGGCCTGCACGCGCAAACAGGGCGCGGGGGCGTGTTCCTGTGGGGCGACTCCCACGCACAGGCGCTGTCGCTCGGGCTGCGCACGTTGCTGGCGCGCACTACGCCGTTCTATCAAGTAGCGTCGGCCAGTTGCCTGCCCAGCCTCAGCGACCACGACGGACGCGCGTCGGCGACCAGCCGGGCTTGTGATTACTCCAACCGCACCGCGCTGCAAGGCATCGAGAGGCTGCACCCGGATATCGTGGTCATCGCGCAAAAGGATAGCCACGACAAGACCGACTGGAACCGTATCGCAGCCCGGCTCAAGCGCCTGGGCGTGAAACACATTGTGTTGATCGGCCCGCTGCCGTCGTGGAATCCATCGCTACCCAGCGTCATCGCCAACCGTCACTGGGGGCTGACCGAGTCGTACATCAGCGATCCGGCGCTGGACCAGAGCGTCATGGCGGTGGATCAGGCAACCCGCGAGCTGGCGGCGTCGGCGGGCATTCAGTTCGTCTCGCTGATCGACAAACTGTGCATCGCCGACGCCTGCCGGGTGCGTCCGGAAAACAGCACCTCACTGCTGCAGATCGACTCCGGGCACCTGAGCGCAGAGGGTTCGCTGTACATCGTGCGCAACTACGTGTTGCCGCGGTTGGTGAATGAGTAGACGCGAAGACGGTGCTTCAGACGTCTTGCTTTCGGTGTTTTCGCCCGGTCCACTCCCACCAAAGCTCATTGATACCTGTAGGAGCGAACTTGTTC
>NZ_ATDK01000306.1 GCF_000444135.1 Pseudomonas avellanae BPIC 631 | reverse complement strand
CTGCTGCTAAGCTTATCCACAATTGCTGGGACAGAAATCAGCAATCCGTCCTGGGTCAATTTTCAATCGGCAGGGTGGGTCAGTTTTCAATCAGCGCCAACAGTTACTGACAAGGCTATAAAATTTCATTAATTTCGAGACTCTTACCAGCGCAAGCGCAACCGGGGGCAAATCTGCATCTTTTCAGCACACGTGGGCTTGAAATTCGTAGGGGCCACCGCCTCGTCGCCACATGCGCCACAGGCCACCAAATCGCAGGCACGACGAAGCCTCCGCGTGAACGGATGCAAACTTGAGATGGCAGGTGTGGGCCTACCGGGTTTTCTTGGCGAACGACGCCCCAAGTCGCTCTAGGGCACTAGTCACATCGTCAGATCCCTTGCGAGTTAGCGCAGAGTCTTGCCTTGGCGACGCCGACCGAGACTCTTTCATACGGGCAGCATCACCGTCCCGTGCTTCCTTGGCCTGCCAGCGCTTGCGCGATACCTCACGTCGCAGCAGTTCCTTGGAGTGACGTTCCATATCCGCCTGTCGACGTTGGCCCAATTCACGCAGTTGCGCCTCGCGCTTCTTTTTGGCCGAGTGCTGAACGCGCCCGAATACATAGGCCAGGCCGAGGTCTTTCCAGAACTGTTTGGTAAAGCGAATCAGAACGCGGGTACGAACCAAGTTCAGACCGCTTTCGTCCTTTTCATCAAGGCGGATTCGCTCAATTCGACGGTAGACATAGCCAGCCTCGTCGAGGGTCTTGAACAGCCGACAAAGTACCGGTGACGAGACGCCTTCGGAATCTTCGGCAATTTTGCGTTGGGTGTTGAGCACATAGCGTCCGGACTCAGGATCGATGAACCCGAGTATCCCGGTGGCCAAGTCCAACCGCACTAGCAATTGCTCAGCAACTCGCTCGATCACTTGAAATTTTTCAACACGGGTACGTCGATCACCATGCACAGTATCAAGCCGACGCAGATACTGACCTCGGTAGCTCACCATGTTGCTAAGACGCTCGTACGCTGAACGGATGAGCGGATTCTTGAGCTGTTGATTGGAGAGGTGTCTAGGGGCTGCGTACTGGGCAGGCATTTTCCGCGCGGGGCGTCGCAGTGCAGAATGGGGATCGGAAGGCGAAAGCCTCGCGGCTTTGTGGAGGGTCATCCCTCACCTCCAAAGCACCCTGGGTTGTACTGAACAATCTGTCTAATCCGATTGAGTGCATATGACTTGCTCCCACCGTCAAGACGATGAAACATCGGACTCAGCTTTTTTGAATTTTCCATCGGGCGCATCGCCTCTGTGCGTCAAAGCACACCTACTTGCGAACAGCAGGGATGGGAGCTAGGATGCTAACTAGTCGATAGCTACATCGTAATGTCGTCCCTCAACCGCCAAGCTGAGGAACGCGCCACACCCCTGCTGTAGTCACCAGAAGCCCGCTCGCCAAAGCGGGCTTCTGCATTCAGGGGGTCTGCCGAGCGGCGGATTCGGTTGTCGAGTGTCGTTTAGCTGTTTTGGACTCGAGCCAATGATCAAGATCATGCTCGAACCAGCCCACTATCCCGCCGCTCAGTTGCACCGAGGCCGGGAAGGACGGGTCGTTCCGCTCAAGACGCCAAAGTGTGGAAGGATTTATGCCCCCTAGTTTTTTGCAAACGGCTTTGCGGCGAATGATCTGCATGGCTACCTCTGCGCTCTATCAATTGCATGCAGTGTCAGCAGAGGGCATTCCCAGGTCACGGATTCCGGCTTTATTATTTTCGTGCTCGAAAATCCGTGGTTCACAGGCTCCATCAAAGGCGGTGTGGGGACGGGGGCAGCTAACGGTTGCGAATAGGTAGCAAGCACCAAAGTGTATATGGAGGTGACTATATTTTTTTCATCCGCACGTGAAACCCATGTATTTCGCGCCCTACAGGCCAGATCTACGGTTTAACGTCTGATCGGCATATTAAATTTCAGGGTGTTTTTTGAAACACTGAGAAACTGATCCCCCCGTGAAACCGCGCCTTTGCGCGGTTTTTCTGTTTCAGAATCTGGCAAGCCCTGTGCTTGCGACATTCCAGCCCCACTGCCGCTATGAATAGCTCAAGCTGCTGTTCTTAGCTGCGCCTCAATCTCTGCCAACAAGCTCTGAATCAGCCCGGCTGCAAAACGCTGCCGACCTACAAGCTCATCCTCGTCGTCATTGCCGTAGAAGCGTGCGTAGGCAACCGCCCCCACCTTCTCATAGCCACCTCAGCGTCAGGACCCAAGGCTTCTTCAAGGGCTTTCACCAGTTCGTCTAGTGCATGCCTCTCGAACTCGTACCTGCCAGAATGTTGAGCGTGATATTGATCCATAACCTTAGCCTCCTGAGCCTCTTTAGCTGCACAGCAAAAATCACCAAACCAGCTAAACCTTAGTAATAATTCCAGCATTAGCTGTTCAGCTAACAAAGGCCTAAGAGCTAAAGAAATCTTATGGTCACCGTGAAAGAGTTTTTTTGCATGCGCCGCCATTTCAACAGCAAATTCATCAAAACATTCCCATACCAAACAAAAACGCCCCACAAGCGAGCTTGCGGGGCGTTTTGCCAAACGTGTAGCGGTGCCTGAGAAACTTACTTCTTCAGACGCCCGTAACGGTCTTCAAAACGAACGATATCGTCTTCACCCAGGTACGAGCCCGACTGCACTTCGATAAGCTCCAACGGCACCTTGCCGGGGTTGGCCAGCGAGTGCTTGACGCCGAGCGGGATGTAGGTGGACTGGTTCTCGGAGAGGATCAGTTCCTGATCGTCACAGATCACCTTGGCAGTGCCGGACACCACGATCCAGTGCTCGGCGCGGTGATAGTGCATCTGCAGCGACAGGCACTCGCCAGGCAGTACGCTGATGCGTTTTACCTGATAGCGCTCGCCCAGGTCGATTGTGTCGTAGTGACCCCAGGGACGGTTGACCAGCGGGTGAGTGACAAACTCGGGACGCTCTTCAGCTTGCAGACGCTTGACCACGTCCTTGACCTGCTGGCTGTTGTGCTTGTTGGCGACCAGGATTGCATCCTTGGTTTCGATGACGATCAGGTCCTCGACGCCAACGGTGGCGACCAGACGATGATGCGACTGCACGAGGCAGTTGCGGGTATCGATCGCCATCACGTCGCCCTCAAGGCGGTTGCTGTCGGCATCGTGCGGGCCGACATCCCAGATAGCAGCCCAGCTACCCAGATCGTTCCAGCCAGCATCCAGCGGCACAACCAGCCCGACGTCAGTGTGCTCCATGACGGCGTAATCCACCGACTCGTCAGGGCACAGCGCGAACTTCTCGGACGAAACGTGCAGGAAGTAGCTGTCGGCTTCGGAGTCTTCCAGCGCGATGCGGCACGCAGACAGTATGTCGGAACGGTGCTTGCGCAGTTCGGCAAGGAACACCGACGCACGGAACATGAACATGCCGCTGTTCCACAGGTAAGCACCCGAGGACAGGTATTCGGCGGCCATTTCCGGCGAAGGCTTTTCCTTGAAGGCTTCGATGGCAAAACCGCCGTCAGCAATGGCATCACCACACTGAATGTAGCCAAAACCGGTTTCGGCATGCGTCGGCTTGATACCGAACGTTACCAGGCGGCCTGCCTCGGCATGGACCTGAGCAACCTGCACCGCTCGTCGGAAAGCATCTTCGTCATGAATATGGTGGTCGGCAGCCAGCACCAGCAGAATCGGGTCGGTGCCATCGGCGGTCGCTTCCAGCGCGGCCAAGGCGATGGCTGGAGCAGTGTTGCGAGCCAACGGCTCGAGAATGACGCGACGGCTGCCCATCTTCGCCACACGCAGCTGTTCGGCGACGATGAAGCGGTGGTTTTCGTTGCTGACTACTACGGCTGGAGAATGCTCAAGGCCTTTGAGCCGGGCCAGCGTGCGTTGAAACATGGTTCCCTGATCCTGGCCATCAAGGGCAAGAAACTGCTTCGGGAAACTCTGCCGCGACAACGGCCACAAACGCGAACCATTGCCGCCAGCCAGGATTACAGGGGTGAACATAGACGCTCCAGTGTTGGGCCACGAAGGCGTAGCAAAGGCCTCATTATCCGGGTGCTATAGCCGCTATGCAACAGGATGGCCATCACAATATACCAGCCATTCAGCACCTCCCCCCCGGCAACTGCCAACCACCCCGTGTTAGACGGGCTGACCCATGTTAGTCTTCGCGCCCGACTCCAAGCCTGCCCCTGTATATACGCCGCGAGCAGGCTTGAACCCGCTACCTGAGCAAGCCACCAAAACGTCATGCAGACAATCAACACCGAGAAACACAGAACATGGATATAGGCCTGAGCTGCACGGTCTGGGCGAACGGCGAGCGCGCCGGACACCTGGACGGTATCGGCATCTATTCCCGAGCCCTCTGGCAAGGTCTGGACAGGCTCAGCCAGGCCAACGATGTCCATGTGAAGCCGTATGCCTTTGGCCAGAACCCGCCAGCCATGGCGTGTGGCGAGCCGGAGCAGCTGGCCAGGGATTACCGCGTCCATGCGGTGCTCAGCGGCGTACTCAAGCTGCCATTGCGCGGCTCTGCAAGCATTGCCCGAGACGTGGAGTTGTTCCACGCCACCGACCACCAGATCCCGTTGCTTCGTGGTGTGCCAGTGGTGGCCACGATCATGGATGTGATCCCTGTGCTGTATCCGGAATGGATCAAGCAGGACCTCAAACGCCTTAAAAGCTGGTTGTTCACCACCAGCATTCATCGCGCGGATCACATCATCACGATCTCCGAATACAGCAAGCAGGACATGGTTCGCCATCTGGGCATTGCGCCAGAGCGCATCAGTGTGACGCCACTTGGCGTAGACCCCGTGTATTTCGAGCGTATCGACGCTACCGAACGCGACAAAGTGCTGACCCGGCATGGCCTGAAACCCGGCTTTTTCCTGGTGGTGGGTACGCTGCAGCCGCGCAAGAACCTGCAACGCGTGCTTGAGGCCTTCCAGCAGTTGCCCGCGCAGGTGCGCAAAGAACACCCGCTGGTGATTGTCGGCCGCGACGGCTGGAGTAACGATGAGTTGCTGCCGCAGCTTGAAGCCTTGCAACAACGGGGCGAAGGACGCTGGTTGAGTTATCTGCCGCAGGACGAGGTGCTGTCGCTGTTACAAAGCGCCGGAGCACTGGTATTCGCGTCACTGTACGAGGGCTTCGGCCTGCCGGCCATCGAGGCGTTCGCGGCGCAGTGTCCGCTGATCGCATCCAATAACTCATCCCTGCCTGAAGTGACCGGCGATGCCGCCTGGGCTGTGGACCCGCACAATGTCGACAGCATCAGTGCCGCCATGCGCGACGTGCTGGAACAGCCTGAAGAGCGTGAGCGCAAGGTCCAGCGAGGGCTGGAGCGTGCGCGTCATTTCAGCTGGGATGCCTGCGCGCAAAGCACGCTCGACATCTATCGCAAGGTACTGGCTGCCCGCAAATAACAGTTGCCTGCCGCCCGGAGCAAAGCCCTGAAGCGTACCACTGGCGCGATCAGGGTTTGTTTTTCAGGACGGATTCAGCTGCTTTCTCGACGGCCGGATTGGCGCCACCCAACCACACATTGACGCTGTCGACACTCTCTTGCGGCGGGCGGCCAGCCCATCGATTGAGAATAAACAGGTTGGTGATGAAGTCGTATTGGGCCTTGAGCAAGTCACGCCGAGCCTTGAACTCGTTCTGCACGCTGGTCAGTACATCAACCGCGTTTACCACGCCGTAGGAAAACGCCTTCTGCGCCGCAATACTCGACTGCTCTGCAGACGCCAGCGCATTTTTGTTGGCGCGGATCTTTTCGACGCTGGAGAACGCCGTCAGGTAGGCGTTGGTGGTTTCCTTGACGACCTGGCGACGCACGCTTTCCACGTCCTGCTCGGTGGCCAACTGCTCGTTGTACAGGCCGCGCACCCGCGCCGACGTCGAACCACCACTGTAAATCGGCACGCGTACGCCGATGGTAGCCACATAGCTGTCGCTTCGCGGCGACAGCGTGTTGTCATAACCCACGTCGCTTTGCTGCGCACCCAGGGTAAAAGTCAGAGTCGGGTAATGCCCGCCCTTGCCTTCCCGCACCGCCGCGTTGGCGACATCCAGACTGCTTTCCCGCGCCTTGAGCAAGGGGTTGCTGTCGATGGCCTGCGCCACCCAGGTGTCCATGGACTTGGCTGGCGCCTGCAAGGCGATGTCGTTTCTGATGCGGCTCAACGGCTCGTTGATCGGGCGGCCGACAATTTCCGAGAGCCCGGCGCGGCTGAGCCTGATCTGATTGCGGGCATCGACTTCCTGCGCTGCAAGCAAATCGACACGAGCCTTGAGGTCGAGCAAGTCGGTGACAACAGCCATCTTCTTGTCGTACATCGCACTGACGCGATCCAGGCTCTTTTGCGTCGCCCGGCGCTCGGCCATGATCAGCTCAAGCTCGTCATCGGCAGACAACGCCAGGAAGTACCGCTTGGCCAGATCGACCGTCGCTTCGGCCTGGGCATCTTCTGCCTGATGGCTCTTCTGCTCTGTCGTGCTCTTGGCTTTCTGGTAAGCCTCCCAGGCCTGCTTGTTGTAAAGGTACTGGGTCAGGTTGAGCGAATAGCTGGAGTTGTTGTAGATCTCGCGCTCTGTCTCGTCTTTACGCAAAATCCGGTTGTAGCTGCCGTTTGCAGTCACCTGCGGCAACAGCCCGCCAAGCGCATCACGCTGGCTGTCCACTGCCGACTGCGCACGCAAGTACGCAGACAACACGCGCGGGTCTTCAAGCCGCGCTTCACGGTACAACCCCATCAAGTCAACAGAGTACGCCGAGGCGCTGGTGACTTGCGGTGCGGCAGGCTGAGTGGCGTCTGCCTGGGCCTGCGCACTGACCAGCCCCAGGGTAATGAATACGGGAACGAAGCGCAGCACGATCATTCCTCGATCATCGATTTGATGAAAACATTGGACGCCGGTTTCAACAGGTATTGAAGCATGGTCCTTTCACCGGCATTGATCAGCACTTCGGCTGGCATGCCCGGCTGCAATTTGCGGTCGCCAAGGCGCTTCAAGCCTTTTTCGGTGAGCTTTACCCTGACCAGATAATAAGGCTCACCAGCTTCATCCTTAAGACGGTCGGCGGAAATGCGTGTGACGATGCCCTCGATCACCGGAGTGGTCGCACTGTTGAACGCACTGAAGTGAACATCCGTCAGTTTGCCGATGGAAATCCGGTCGATGTCGTTGATCGCGACATGCGCTTCAACCACCAGTTCGGAAGACTCGGGCACGATATCCAGCAATGGCGTACCAGGGCCAACTACACCGCCGATAGTGTGGACTTTCATGTCCAGCACCATGCCGTCCTCGGGGGCGCGAATGACTATGCGCGATAGCCGATCCTCAAGTGCAGAGGCGGTTTCCTGCAAATCGAAGACCTTGGCCTGTACGTCACTCAACTCTTTGGCAACTTCGGAGCTGAAGTTCTTGTTCAGCTGGATAATCTGCAGCTCGGTTTCGCTGATCTGCAACTGCGTCTTGGTGATGGTCGACTCATGATCGGACACCTCGGACTTGAGCATGTCCAGCTTGCGCTCCTGTTCCAGCAGGCGCTGCTTGTCTACAAAACCCTGGGACAGCAGATCCTTGAGCTCGGTAATTTCACTGCTGTAGGATTTTTCCAGGCTGACCTTGGTGCGGATCATGTCCCTGAGGCCAATGATCTGCTGCTTCAATTGCCCGATGCGTTCGCGCTGTACCGATATCTCGGTCAGGCGGGAGTTTTTCCGGGTGCGGAATACCTGCTCCTCGCCTTCGATGGCCTCCTTCGCCCGCTGACTGTCTGTACCACTGATGGTCAGAGGCGGTATCGCGGGCAGCTCATCGCGCTCGGCACGCAAGCGCGCTTCCCGGGCCTGAGTCGAGATCAACTGGTTGCGGGTGGACTCGAACTGCGAGCGCAGTTGCGAGTCATCCAGCACGATAAGAGGATCGTCCTTGTGCACAGTATCGCCATCGCGGGCCAGCAACTCTTTGACGATACCGCCTTCGAGGTGTTGCACAGTCTTGCGATAGCTCTGCACCATCACGACGCCGGTGCCATAGACCGCATTGCCCAGCGGAGCAAGTGCCGCCCAGGTGCCAAACAGGCCGAAGGTCACCAGCACGATCGCAACCCCGATACGGCGAATGCCACGATCAGAAGTCGGCATGTCGTCAGAGTGTTCGTCGAGCGTGGCTATTGTCTTAATGCTCATTAATGAATTCCTTTCACGCGCCGGGTTGCGCAGGCGCAACCCCGTTGGCTGGAGCAACCCGTTGCTGGGCCTTGGCCTGTTGCTGAGCAAGCTCGGCAATGACCTGATCGCGCGCGCCGTACAATGTGATGGTGCCTGCATTCATGACCATGACCCGGTCAAGCCGCGACAGAATATTGGGGCGGTGGGAAACGATGAACACCGTGGCACCTGACTCTTTGATCAATTGCAGAGCGACACTCAGGGCGCGCTCGCCGACTTCATCGAGGTTGGAATTGGGCTCATCGAGCACAATAAGCTGCGGGCTGCCGTAAATGGCCCTGGCAAGACCAATGCGCTGACGCTGGCCACCGGACAGGTTGACACCTTCGCTGCCAATGACCGTGTCGTAGCCGTCAGGCAATTGCAGGATCATTTCATGCACGCCAGCGGTTCGCGCAGCCAACACGACTTTCTCGGGGTCCACCTTGGTGAACCGGGCAATGTTATCGCTGATACTGCCTTCGAACAGTTCGATGTCTTGCGGCAGATAGCCCAGATGCGGGCCCAGCTTCTGCTTGTCCCACGCACTGATGTCGGCACCATCCAGACGCACCGTGCCGTGCTGCGCAGGCCAGATGCCCAGCAGAGCCCTGACCAGAGTCGATTTGCCGGCCGCGCTGGGGCCGACTATGCCAACGATAGTGCCTGCCGGGGTGACAAAGCTGATGTTGCGAATGACCGGGTTTTTACCGCCGGGCGGCGTGACAACCAGATTTTCAACCTGAATGTGGCCTTCTGGATCAGGTAGTGCCATGCGGTCAGGTTCGTTGTGCAGGTTTTCGAGCGTCTCGTTCAAGCGTCCATACTGCACACGGGCAGCCACGAAACCTTTCCAGGTGCTGATAATCTGGTCGACAGGCGAGAGTGCACGACCCAACAGCAACGAGCCGGCCATCATCAGCCCAGGGTTGATCTGATGCGTGATCACCAGGTAAGCGCCCAGCGCCAGCATTATCGATTGCGCCCAGTTCCTGAACGTCTTGGAAATCGAGCTGATGGTGCCGCCTTTGTCACTGGCATCAGACTGGAGCACCAGAACCCTGCGCTGACGCTTGCCCCAGCGGGCCATCAAGGTGTCGAGCATGCCCATCGACTCGATAACTTCGGCATTACGCAGGTTCTTGGTGGTCAAGAGATTGGCAGCAACACTTTGTTGATTAGCCTCGGTCAATGCCTTGCCCGTAAAGCGGTGATTCAAGTAAGCCAATATCACAAGAACGGCCGCAGAGCCTACGGTCATCCAGCCAAACCAAGGGTGAAACAGAAACATGACAGCGGTGTAGATAGGCAACCATGGAGCGTCAAAAAACGCGAAGAGACCGTTGCCGGTAAGAAACTGACGCAGTGAGGTAAGGTCGTTCAGAGACTGCGCCGACGCATCCATGCCACCACTTCTCAAGGCCTTCCTGAAACTGGCACGGTACACGTCGCGACTTAGCAGAATGTCTAGCCGATTGCTTATACGGACCATGATTCTGGAGCGAACCCACTCCAGAGAGCCCATGGTAATCATGAGGACTGTCATGATGAGGGTGAGCATTATCAAGGTCGGGGTGCTACTGCTGGGCACTACCCGCCCGGAAACCTGGATCATGTACAGAGTGGGGACCAGCATCAGAGCGTTTACGAACAGACTGAAGAAACCGACTGAGATAAAGCTGCTTTTGCAAGCCTTGAGGGCTACCTGCAAATTATTTTCGTGTGAACGACTCATAGAATCCGTACTGATGAGAAAACGATAAACGCGGAGCAGTGTAGCACCTGCTTTTGGGGCAACGCAGCATTAAAGCGCCATCAAAATACGCAAAAACCGGCCAAACTCAAGTGAAGCTTTTTAAAGGCTCCAGGGTCCGAGACACTGACTCGCAAACGGCCACTACACCTACGCTATTTAAAAGTTCAACTTTAAAGCAAACAATATAAATAAGAACCCTACATGAAGACTGTCATGAAAGCAGGCGCGGATTAGCCGACACAGGGCCACTCTAAAGCAGGATCATATAAACGCAGTAACTTCGCTCACTTCTCGACTACCCGGCCCAGACACTGCACAGTTGGCGCCATCGATAATTGTCGGACAACTCTGGCGCAACTGCGCACCAGGGCCCGCAACCAGCGGCCCAATTGCCGCTCGATCCGATACAGAAACATATGGAATCAATTTATCGGGCGATAAGCATAGGCCTCGAAGGTCTATGGCATAGAGCCACACCCTGCAGTTACGGAAGCAGATTTGTGCGGTAAACATTTGACGGAAATTTCCTACTCAGAGCGACGAATTTTCCCACGATACAAATTGACTTTTCCTACCAAAGGATTAATCTCGCCATCCGGCTAGCATAGAGCCACTAATTATGTACAGCAGTGCCCGCGCAGTGTCTCGACCAGCCCTTATGAAGGGCTAAACAGTCTACCGCTCAGGATAAGAAGGAAGCTTGTTGGGTGCAGTCTCCAGAATTGGAAGGATTAAAAATCAGCTCTCGCGTCACGCTGCTCGAGCCGGGAATGTATATTTTCCGTTATGCCTCGCAGCCGCCGGCGGACAAGCCTGTGTGCATTGCAGCAAGCACCGCTTGGCAAAGGCGCGATTGATTTCTTCCCGGCCGAAGGCGTCAGCAAAAACATGCTGACCCGGCTGGGTGACACCATTGTTGCCCGTGTCAAAGGCGGTACCACTACCGTTCTGATTACCGAATACCATATGTTCGACGCAGTCATCGACCCTATCGACTTGCGTATCGACCGAATCGACACCTCCCCTGCCATCATGCGCAATTTCGCTATCGTTGCGACCGCCGAGCCGAGCGCGGCGATATCGTCGAGCCCGACGCCTGTCGCGCTGAAACTGGTTGCGCACCTGCAGGGTGAAGGCGACGTGGTGTCGACGGAAGGCTGGGCGGGTGAGCTTGACGGTACTCGACGCCTTGAAGGTTTTTCTGTGCTGTGGGGCGAAAAGCCTGTAGGCGTGGACCTGGTCTACACCACGACAGTGGCCGGTTCAGGTCCAAGCCCGAATGTCGCTACGGGGGCCTTTACCGGCACCCGTGGCAAGTCTTTGCCACTGGTCTCGGCAGGCTTCAGCCTGGTTGGGCCCGATCGGCATTTCTACGAATTGTCTGGCCACCTTGTATTCCGCGGCGCTGCGCCGCAGGTCATCGTTGCCAACCAGATGATGTACGGCCCCACCGGCAAAGAGCCTCTGGTGGCGTTACACATTTGCATCGCACCCGCTACGAAGATGAACGCTGCCCGCTATAAGTCTCCGTGGGAAAACTCTGCATTGACGCAGAAAATTAGCAGCACAGGCCAAACGGCTTGAAGTAACAGGAATTTCCCATGCAATATGATGCCCCGGTAACCGCAACCGAGTTCAACACGTTTCTGACTGCTACCAACCTGACCGACAGCACCACTGCTGCGATCAGCACCCTGTTGGCTCTGGACAGCGCTTCCACTGTAAACCTGGCTAGCTGGGATGGCGTGAACCGCCTTGAGATTCCTACCGGCCAAACCGGTACTACCGACGTTATCACCGGCACCATTGCTGGTGCGAGTGGCGATCTGGTTTCTCTGAACATGACTTCCGATGTGGCTGCTGCCAAGGCAATCATTCTGGACAGCCAGGCCAACCTGCACGTCAACATCACTCCAACCGTTGCAACTGGCGCTGCTGCAGACGTGTCCTCGCTGGCTCGCATCGCTGTTTCGGCTGACGCTTCCGCGACCACTCAGTTCTTGCTGACCACTGGCTCGGGCGATGACGTGATCATCGTCAATGGCAACCAGAACAACTTCATCGACGCGGGTGCAGGCAACGACACCATCATCACTGGCAACGGTAACAACACTGTTATCGCTGGTGCTGGCAACAACACCGTCATGACCGGCAGCGGTAACGACACCATCGTTCTGAGTGGCACCAACCACGCAGACGTCGTCAACGCTGGCGCAGGCTTCGACGTTGTACAGCTGGACGGTTCGGTTGCTGACTACACCTTCGCAACTGGCAACAACTTCAACGTCAACCTGACCGGTGCACAAGCTGCGTCGATCACTGGCGCTGAGTTCCTGACCTTTGTTAACACCACTACCAGCGCTGTTGAAACTGTTGTCCTGGCACAGAGCGAAACTGAAGCAGCAGCTGTGCGTCTGTACGACGGCCTGCTGGGCCGTGACGCTGATGTGGGTGGCGCTCAAGGCCTCGCTGCCGCAGCGAATTCCGGCACATCGTTGACCGACATCGCCAACGGCTTCCTGAACTCTGCCGAGTTCATAAGCGCCTCGAGCGCCGCACCTATCAACACTCTGTACAACGAGCTGCTCGGCCGTACCGACGGTGCAGACGCAAGTGGTCTGGCTGGCTGGCAGGCACTGCTATCTAACGGTGCGTCTCTGGCTGACGTAGCTGCCGGCATCGCAGGCTCTGCCGAAGCACAAGGCTTTGACCAATCGAACGGTGACTTCGTACGCGACCTGTACACCGCTGCACTGGGCCGTGAAGGCGAACAAAGTGGCGTGGATGGCTGGGTTTCCCTGCTGGTCAACGGCACCAGCCGTGCAGACGTGGCTCAAGGCATCGTAGGGTCGCAAGAAGCGGCACTGAAGTCAGATAGCGATTTCATCGACAATCTGTACCTGACTGCTACCGGCCGTGTTGCTGATGCACCCGGCAAAGCCGCTTGGGTTGACGTTCTGAATAACGGCGGCACCCAGGCTGATGTTGCTATCGGCATCGTAGGTTCGCCAGAAGCAGTAGCCCATAACGACAACGTTATCGTGCTGCACGGCGCGGTGTAACTAGCCCTGTCGTTGTAACAAATACACCCGGCCGCAAGGCCGGGTCGTATGCAAAAAGGGGCGACTTTCGGGTCGCCCCTCTTTTATTTTTTAAGTGAACACGAAAGCTTATGTCCAGACACCTCGACCGTGGGCGAGAAACGCTCATGGATATGTTCCATCGCCATCGCCAGGCCGATGAGCATCGCCTTGCCGCCAAGGTACTCGAGTGTGCACTGCAGACCCCTGAATATCGTCCGGAAGCACTTGTCTGGAAAGGTATCGAGGCCCTGCCGCAGGACCCAAAGCTTGCCTTTATTTTTTTGCTCAATGCCGCTCACGCGTTTCCCAAGCGTGCAGACATTCATGCCTTGCTCGGGCGCAGCATCATCGCCCAAGGCCACTTCTTGCTTGCCAATCGCTACCTGACCGGCGTCTGGCAAAAAATGCCTGATGACCCATCACTGCGCATGATGCTCTGGCAGGCGCGCAGCCAGTCGGAGGCGCCTGCAGACTTGCGGCGCATCATTCTGGCGCACCTGCCTGATATCACTGCGGCCAACGAGCTGGCGTTTGTGCTCAGGCTGCTGGCCGCGCAAAACGGATTGCCCGGCACAGTGGGTGTGGTCCGTTACCTGCCTGACGTGCAGGAGATCCACGGCTGGGCAATTGACCTGAACAGCGTGCACACGCCTGCCTCGTTGCAACTGGAAGCCAACGGTCAGTTGATCAGCATGCTGGCCAGCGCGCCGCACCCGTTGCTGACCGCCGCTGGGTTGCCTGCCACTCATGGCGGTATTCGCATCAAGGTGCCCAACGCCACACCGTCAGTGCAGGTGCGCTTCGATAATGGCACCGCGCTGCTGGGCAGCCCCGTCTCGGCGATGCCGACATTCGTGGCACCGCCCGCGGCGTTGAAGGTGGGCGACAAGCAGCCGGTGGACGTACTCATCCCTGTCTACGACGGGCTGGAAGAAACCCTGGAATGCATCAACAGTGCACTGGAGGCGCGCAAGCTCAATCGCACGCCCCATCGGCTGGTGGTGATCGAGGATGCAACGCCGGTTCCCGCGCTGCGCAAAGCCCTCAAGGTGCTCGCCGGCAAAGGCAAGATCACGCTGGTGCAAAACCCCGTCAACCTGGGTTTCATCCGCAGCATGAACCGCGCAATGGCATTGAGCCCACGGCAGGATGTGGTCTGGCTGAATGCCGATACACGGGTGCATGGCGATTGGCTGGACCGTCTGCGCAACGTGGCCTACAACGATGAAACCATTGCGTCGGTCACGCCGTTCACCAATAACGGTGAACTGATGAGTTTTCCTGAAAGCCGTTTCAGCCACCCGATGCCCAGCGCACGCGAACAGGCACGGCTGGACGACCTGGCCCGGCAGACCGACAGCCCGGCCATGGAGATCGAAACCGGCTGCGGCTTTTGCCTGTACATAAAGCGCAAGGCGCTGGACAGCGTGGGCTATCTGGACGAAGTCGAGCTGCTGCGCGGCTATGGCGAAGAAACCGATTGGTGCCTGCGCGCACGCGGCCTGGGCTGGCGTCATGTGGGGGCACCCAATGTGTTCGTCGCGCATCAGGGCGGGATTTCATTCGGGGCGGAAAAAGCGCTGCGCGTGGCGCACAACAACGCCATTCTCAAGCGTCGCTACCCGGACGCCTCGTCGCGCTATGAAAACTTCTGCCTGCGCGATCCGATCAGGCCCGCCCGCCAGGCCCTGCAACGTGCGCGCCTTGCCCAACTGGCCGAACAGCTGACCACGCCGCAACTGAAACAACTGCACATCGGCACTGGCACTGCGTCGCAAGCCACGCTCAGCCTGACATGGCGCAACAAGGGCCAGCATGCACAGGCAACCTTGCACGCCAGCGTTTTACCGCTGGCCTTGAGCCTCGATTACCAGTTGCCTGCCGACAATCAGCAACTGCTGCAAGACCTGCGCAGCCTGCCGGTGACTGAGCTGATCTATCAAAACCTGGCCAACTGCCCGGTCGAGTTGTACGCATTGGCGGCACAGCTGGAAAAGCCCTACCGAATCATCTGCCACGACGATGAACTGCTTGCACCAAACGCTTGCCATGACTGGGCGAATTTCGCCACGCAGGCGCAGAGTATTCAGTTGCCATGGCACGCCCTGCGCGAGCGCTATGCTACAGCGTTGCCGCAGGCCACCATTCTGATTGAAACCGTGTTGCAGACCTTGACGGCAAACGCGACAGTGCCCAACACCCTGTTGATCGCAGACAGCCTTTCAAATGCGGACATTGCCGAGCAGTGGCTGCAACTGGGCAGACGCATAACACGCGACAAACTGGCTCTGGTATTGCTCATCCCGGGTGACAGCCCCTGGGTCAAGCCACTGCTGGCCACTGGCGCAATTCATGCATTGCCCGCCACCCAAGGCCTGAGCACGGCCGACGCTGTGCTTTGCGCCGGGTGCACTGCCGCGCTGAGCCTTGAGCACAACCCCGGTGCGTCCTGGCGCGCTGCGGATCTGGCCGCAGAACTGGGCCTGCCGCTGTATGCGTTTCCTGGGCCGGTCGCCCATGAAGCCGCTGCATTACCCATCAACACATTACCTATTTCATTGAGTCGGGCCTGATGTCAAAACAAATCCTGGTTAAACCCGGCACCACCGGGCAGCCCCTCAGTGACACACCCTTCAAGGGAGCCATCATCGGCCTGTACGGCGACGTGCTTCAGGGCTGGGCGCTGGATACCGTGAAGCCCGATGAGCGCCTGGTGGTCGAGGTGTACATCGACGACGCCTGCGTTTCGCTGGTAAGGGCTGACCAGTTTCACCCTGACGCAGACGCAAGCGATCAATTTCACGGCTTTGGCGTACAACTGCGCCAAAACTGGCTGGACGATGCAAAACACATCAGCGCCAAAGTGGCCAACAGCGACTGCTGGCTGGCCGGTGACTTGCAGCTGCCCACAACGCCCAGCAAGGAACCTGCACCGATCGCGTCTCAGGTCTGGCACAGCGGCGGGTTGCGTATCGGCGGTTGGTCGTGGGACCCGGATGCACCGCAGCGTCATGTGCAGATCACAGTGCGTGAAGGCAGCCGCGTACTGGGCCAGATGACTTGCGATACTCATCACCAGGCGCTGGTCTATCGCGCCACCAGCGATCACGGCTTCAGTTTCGATCTGCCGTGGGAGCTGGCCGACGGCAAGTTGCATACCCTGGACATCGAAAACGACTTGGGGCACACGCTGTCCGGCAGCCCGATAACCCTGTGCTGCTGGCACGACGGGCTGGAAGGCCTGCTCAAACAGCATGAACGCGCGCCGACCGAGCACAACCTTGCGCTGCTGACTCAGGTTGCGGCAGACCAGGCGCTGCGCTTGCCGAAAAGCGCAGGCTTTCATCATTACCCGCAGTGGTTTGAACGGTTTCAACGCGCAACGCCCGAAGATCATCAGCCGCAGGGCAGAATCGGCCTGCTGTTGATCAGTCAGGGCGACGCTACGCTGGAAGCTGCCAGCCTCGCCAGCCTGAAAAACCAGCCAACAGCGCCTCATCAACTTGCCAAGGCAGCGCCGGGCGACGTGCTACCTGCGCTCAAGCAATTGCTGGAGGCGGGCTGCGACGCCGTGGTTCCGCTAGTGGCCGGTGATTATCTTGGCCCCTACGCGCTGCAACACCTTGGCGCACTGCTTGCAGATGGCAGCGCCTGGGGTTATGCCGATTGTGATCGGGATGGCCCGCAAGGCGAGCGCAGCCTGCCGTGGATGAAGCCCGTGTGGGATCTCGACCTGTTTATCGGCGCGGATATATTTACCCCCGGTGCAATCTTCGGCGCTGCGATCATCGACAAGGCACTGGCCCTGTTACCTGCAACCGACGATCCGCAAACCCTCGATTGGCATCATCTGAGCGCAGCCATCGCCCTTGCCACCGAGACCAGCCAAGCGGTCGTCGCGCATTTGCCGCACGTGCTTTACCACCGCAGCCCGTTCGCAGCCGCCAGCCCGGAGCAAGCCGAACCGTCTGCGCAACGCCTGCAAGCGATTGCCTGGCTGAGCGAGAGCCTTGCACCGGGAGCCCGCGTGACGCAAGTGCCGAACTTCCCGGCGCTGCTGCGCACCCAGTGGCCGTTGCCGACCACCCTGCCCCGCGTCAGCCTTATCGTTCCGACCCGCGACCAACTCGGGTTGCTGCGCGCCTGTATCGAAGGGCTGCTGACCGCGACCGATTACCCAAACCTGGAAATCATCGTTGTCGACAACCAGTCCAGCGATCCGCACACCCTGATGTATCTGCAACAGTTGACTGAGCGCGGTGTACGGGTCCTGCCCTACCCTCATGCGTTCAACTACTCAGCGATCAATAACTACGCAGTCACGCAGGCCACCGGTGAACTGATCGGGTTGGTCAACAACGACATCGAAATCATAGCGGCCGACTGGCTAAAGGAAATGGTCAGCCAACTGCTGCGTCCGAACGTCGGCGCTGTGGGGGCCAAACTGCTGTGGCCCAACCGCATGGTGCAACACGGCGGCGTGGTGGTTGGCGTCAATGGCCTGGCCGCGCACACCGGCAACAACCTGGAGCAACGCGACCCCGGCTACCTGGGCATGAATCAGATCACCCGCCGCCAAAGCGCTGTGACGGCCGCATGCCTGCTGTTACGTAAATCGGTCTTCGACGAGCTGGACGGGCTGGATGAACAAGCCTTCCCGGTGGCGTTCAATGACGTGGATTTGTGCCTGCGCATTCGGCAACAGGGCCTGAACCTCATATGGACGGCGTTCGCAGAACTCATCCACGCCGAGTCGGCCAGCCGCGGTAAAGATCAGACCCCGGAAAAACGTGCCCGAGGTCAACGCGAACAACAAGGCTTTATCGAACGCTGGTCCCAATCTGGCCAAAGCGATCCGTATTACCACCCGGCGCTGAGTCTGGATTATTTGAGTGGGCCTTATGGGGGGTTGGCGATGCCGCCAAGAGGTCAAAAACCGCGCGCGACAAAAAATAACTAAACAACGCAGTTCTCAACCCATAAAAATCAACTGCGCTGAATAAAGCTTAAAACTAATTATCAAATTACGAGCAGAGAGCATGAAAAAAGTACAGGCAAAAAAAACAACACAAAAAAAGAAAACACTTTCAAATAAACCAGGGCGGCGGCAAAAACTGAGCGCAACACCTGACCAATCCGGTACGGTGAACCTATGTCATATCATGAACTCAGCATTGAAGAACGCATCACGATCCAGTTTGGCCA
>NZ_ATDK01000305.1 GCF_000444135.1 Pseudomonas avellanae BPIC 631 | reverse complement strand
ACTGTTTGCGAAATAATTTACCCGTGTCCTGCAACCTAAGTTATTGATAAAATTTGAATTTTACGTTAGTTAGTAGCTGGTTTTTTCGAAAACAGTACACTAGCTGTTTTATCCCGTTCGGGGTGGTTAGTAGCAATTTGGCTGCTTCTACAGCATTCCGACACCGTTCAAACTTCATCGCCCAATCCATTTTTACGATGCCATCATCACAATGTGCTGGATTTAGGTTCAAAGATGAAGGTTTAGTTTTTTCTTTTTTCCACTCCGCCGGCATCTCCCACGCAGGACTGTCAAACCATCGCTGCATCAGTGCTGCTGCCGTGTCCCAGCCCATGTTGCGCATGGCTCCGGGGACGCGGGACAGGGCCAGGTTTTCGATGATGACCTTTTTAGGCGGTGTGTCCAGAGGTGCGTAGGTGCGCGAGATACCCTGTGGCAGGGCGAAGTAGGTGTCGGGACCCAATGCGTTGGTGCGTTGAAAATCATTCAGTGACATGTATTGTTACTCCATCATCGGCAAAGGGGCGAATGTTGCGGGTTGCAGCGTAATGGGCGCTGTGCTGCAGTGGCTTCGGCTATTACCTTGGCTATCAAGCGCGCCGCTGGCAGTGCACTGATCGTCTTGCAAAATCACATAACCCACATGCCCAAGACTGACGTGCTGATGCGTGGTGAATTGAAAGCGCTCATTGAAGTCAGGTAGCTGTTGCTGGCCCACCAACGAATTAACCGATTGCACACCCCCATCCACCAAGCACTCGCTGGCCACCCCCTGATCATTACCCACCGAAGTAACAGGCGCAGACGGCACAACACTCGGCTGCCTCTCAACCCGAAAGAAACGCTGTTGCCTGGATATCAACCGAGCCCCGCAACTGGTCAGATCGCCCTCCAGTGCGATGATTTTTCCTTCGATATGAAAGTTGTTTTCTTCGCCGATGATTTTGCTGGCGCCATGCAGTGGACAGATGACGTCGCAGCCCCTGTGTGCTACGGGGAAACCATGGATGCGCTTTGTTTGATCGCCATTGATAACAGACCCTCCGTGGTCTGTGGTATCGCCCTGGACGATGGCCAGAAGTTTCATGCAACTCTCCCTGAGTCATATTTTCTGCAGGCCGCACGAATCCTTGACGTCCGACTGTTTAATCGACGTGTACGAACAGGTGCTGCGTTTTAATTAAGGTGCAGGGAGAGATATCATTACTTTATGTTTTCGGAAATGGCAGATCGCTATTTTCGGTATTTAAGGACTGAGCTTACGCTGGGCTGATAACGCTCTTACATATGGGCTGGATATTTCCCACAGAAATAGAATATTCAGAGGTGGGTATAGGTAATCGATAGGGTTCGCCCTGCTTGATTGATAAACACGGCGAACAGACAGACCCAAGACGTTATCGATTCAGTTGAACCGATTGATCAACCGCCGCCCAACACTACGCTCAGCGCATTGCGCGCATCGTCCAGTTGCACCAGCGAGGCGTGGCGTGCGCCGAGGGCGTCGCGGTTCTGAATGGCGGTGAGGATGGCTTTGTGGCGGGGCATGGCCAGTTCGTGCAGGTTGGGGCGTTTGTTGGAGTATTTGAGCGCTTCGCGCAAGGCCAGTGACAGCATGTTGCACAAGTGCGCCAGCGGGTCGTTGTGGGTGGCGTCGGCGATGCGGCTGTGAAAGTCGAGGTCCGGTTGCAGCAAGTCTTCCGGCGTCGGTGCCGCTTCCATGCGCAGGTACGCTTCGTGGATCGACTCGATTTCGGCGTCGGTGGCATGTTGCGCAGCCAGTGCTGCAACAGCCGGTTCGATGACGGCGCGCACGCTGGTCAGCAGGTTGAAGAATTCGTTCTGCGGCGAGCTTTGCATCACCCAATGCAGCACGTCCGGGTCCAGCAGGTGCCATTCGCGGCGGGCCTTGACCACCGTGCCGACGCGTGGCCGCGAGTAAACCAGCCCCTTGGCGACCAGAACCCGTGTGGCTTCGCGCAGTACCGGACGGCTGACTGCGTACTCTTCGCAGAGCAACGCTTCGGCTGGCAGCTTTTCGTCAGGTTTGAAACGGCCGGATACGATCTGCATGCCCAGTTCCTGGACAATACGGGCGTGCATGCTTTTTCGGTCGGAAGGCTTTCGGTAGTCCATGGGAACGCAAGTCGGTCCTGGCGGTGATTGCTGGGCATCATACCATCGCACAACGGTTGCGGCGGTCGCCAGAACAAGGGACCGCCGCTTCTTTTAATGCAAGTAGTGCAAGTGACTAGTGCGAATGACGAGGCACTTCGGAACCCCGGCAACCGACCAGAAAGTCGAAATCACAGCCTTGATCGGCCTGCATCACTTTATCGATATACAGTTGGCGATAGCCGCCAAGCAACAATTGTGGCGGGGCTTGCCATTGCGCCAGGCGTGCGGCCAGTTCGGCTTCCGGGATGTCCAGATGCAAGCGCCCGCTGGCACAATCGAGCTCGATCCAGTCGCCTTCCTGAACCACGGCGAGTGGGCCACCTGCTGCGGCCTCCGGCGCGACATGCAGCACCACCGTGCCGTACGCTGTGCCGCTCATGCGTGCATCGGAAATACGCACCATGTCTGTCACACCCTGAGCGAGCAGTTTGGCCGGCAGACCCATGTTGCCGACCTCGGCCATGCCCGGATAACCCTTGGGTCCGCAGTTCTTGAGGACCATTACCGAGCTGGCGTCGATGTCCAGATCCGGGTCGTTGATCCGCGACTTGTACATCTCGAAATTCTCGAACACCACCGCACGGCCACGATGCTGCATCAGCGCCGGGGTGGCGGCCGAAGGCTTGAGCACCGCACCCAGCGGGGCGAGGTTGCCGCGCAGCACGCAGATGCCACCGTCGGCGCGGATCGGGTTGTCCAGCGCACGGATCACCTGATCTTCACCATAGATGGGGGAATTGCAGGTGTTCTCGCCGATGCTCTTGCCGTTGACGGTCAATGCATCCGGGTTGGGCAGCAGTCTGGCTTCGTTCATGCGGCGCAGCACGGCGGGCAGGCCACCGGCGTAATAGAACTCTTCCATCAGGAAACGGCCGGACGGTTGCAGGTCGACGATGGTCGGCATGCCGCGGCCCATGCGGGTCCAGTCGTCCAGGTCCAGATCGACGCCAATGCGCCCGGCAATGGCCTTGAGGTGGATAACCGCATTGGTCGAACCGCCAATGGCCGCGTTGACCCGGATGGCGTTTTCAAAGGCGGCCTTGGTGAGAATCTTCGACAGGCGCAAGTCTTCGCGGACCATGTCCACCGCACGCATACCGGACATATGCGCCAGCACGTAGCGGCGCGAATCCACCGCAGGAATGGCAGCGTTGTGCGGCAACGAAGTGCCCAGTGCTTCAGCCATGCAGGCCATGGTCGAGGCCGTGCCCATCGTGTTGCAGGTGCCTGCCGAGCGGGACATGCCGGCTTCGGCGGACAGGAATTCGTCCAGGCTGATGGTCCCGGCTTTGTAGGACTCGTGCATCTGCCAGACGATGGTGCCGGCACCGATATCCTTGCCTTCATGTTTGCCGTTGAGCATCGGCCCGCCGGTCACGACAATGGCCGGGATGTCGCAACTGGCGGCACCCATCAACAGTGCAGGCGTGGTCTTGTCACAGCCGGTCAGCAGCACGACACCGTCAATCGGGTTGCCGCGAATCGCTTCCTCGACGTCCATACTCGCCAGGTTGCGGGTAAACATTGCAGTGGGGCGCAGGTTGGATTCGCCGTTGGAAAACACCGGAAACTCGACCGGCCAGCCACCTGCTTCGATCACGCCACGTTTGACGTGCTGGGCAATCTGCCGGAAATGCGCGTTACAAGGGGTCAGCTCCGACCAGGTATTGCAGATGCCGATGATCGGCTTGCCCTGAAACTGATGGTCGGCAATACCCTGATTCTTCATCCAGCTACGGTACATGAAGCCATTCTTGTCGGCGGTGCCAAACCACTGGGCAGAACGGAGGGTCGGTTTTTTATCGGAGTCAGACATGATCGGCTCTCTTATTGTAAGACTTAATGACGGCGCTGCTGGGTAAGGTAAGCCTAAAAAACGCGTATTGGAAGAGTTGTCACTTCAAATAGTATTACTATATAGTCGACCGTAGACGAGGGTTCATCCTGGCGCATGGGCAGCTTCATCAGCCCCCCAGGCACAGAGGTGATCCCCGCAGGTTCCATAACAAAAACAATGGGAGACCGCCTACATGAGCCAGGAACTGCGGCTTATACGCCGCATCACGTTCAAACTGATTCCCTTCCTTATCCTGCTGTACCTGATCGCGTATGTGGACCGTTCGGCCGTGGGCTTCGCCAAACTGCACATGGGCGCGGACATTGGTATCGGCGACGCCGCCTACGGGTTGGGTGCGGGGCTGTTCTTCATTGGCTACTTCCTGTTTGAAATCCCCAGCAACCTGATGCTCGAGCGCTTTGGCGCACGCCGTTGGTTCGCGCGGATCATGATCACTTGGGGCGCGATCACCATCGGCATGGCGTTTGTGCAGGGGCCGCACAGTTTCTATGTGATGCGCTTTCTGCTGGGGGCGGCCGAGGCGGGCTTCTTTCCCGGCGTGCTTTATTACATCACTCAGTGGTTTCCGGTGCGCCATCGCGGCAAGATCCTCGGCCTGTTCATCCTTTCGCAACCCATCGCCATGATGATCACCGGGCCCGTCTCGGGCGGTTTGCTGGGCATGGACGGTGTGCTTGGCCTGCACGGCTGGCAGTGGCTGTTCATCGTCATCGGCACCCCGGCGATTCTGCTCACCTGGCCGGTGCTGCGCTGGTTGCCGGACGGTCCGCAACAGGTCAAGTGGATGGATCAGGCCGAGAAAGACTGGCTGGCCGGTGAACTGAAAAAAGACCTCGAACACTACGGCCAGACTCGGCACGGCAACCCGTTGCATGCGCTGAAAGACAAGCGCGTGTTGCTTCTGGCGCTGTTCTATCTGCCGGTGACATTGAGCATCTACGGCCTGGGCCTGTGGTTGCCGACGCTGATCAAGCAGTTTGGCGGCAGCGATTTGACCACCGGTTTTGTGTCTTCAGTGCCGTACATCTTTGGCATCATCGGCCTGCTGATCGTGCCACGCAGTTCTGACCGCCTCAATGACCGTTACGGGCATCTGGCAGTGCTTTATGTGCTGGGCGCCATCGGCTTGTTCTGTAGCGCCTGGCTGACCCTGCCGGTCGCGCAACTGGCTGCGCTGTGTGTCGTGGCCTTCGCGTTGTTTTCCTGCACGGCGGTGTTCTGGACCTTGCCGGGTCGCTTTTTTGCCGGGGCCAGCGCGGCAGCCGGCATTGCGCTGATCAATTCGGTCGGCAATCTGGGCGGCTACATTGGTCCGTTCGTGATCGGTGCGCTGAAGGAAATGACCGGCAGCCTGGCCTCGGGCTTGTATTTCCTGTCCGGGGTGATGGTGTTCGGCCTGGTGTTGACCGGCATCGTTTATCACGTGCTGGAACGTAAGCATGTGTTGCCGGCAGACGAATTTGCGGCGAGTGCCAGGTGAAGCCGTTGCGAGCTTCAAGCTTCAAACAGCAAGAAGAGGCAGGCCTTGGCGTTTTTAATGGTGATGCAGGGAGAATCTTATGCGGTTAGTGCAATTTGAATTGAGCAACGGTCAGCGTCGGGTCGGGCTGATTGACGGTGATCAGGTGCGCGAAGTAGTCGGTGCCGAGAGCGTGCGCGAGTTGGCGCTGGCGGCGATCGAGGCGGGTTCTGATCTGGTTCGGCAGGTTGAGCAGCTTGGGCTTGGCGACACTCATGACTATCCGCAATTGCTCAAGGACCTGCGGATCCTGCCGCCGCTCGACCATCCTGATCCGGCGCATTTGCTGGTCAGTGGCACCGGGTTGACGCATCTGGGCAGTGCCTCGGCGCGTGACAAGATGCACCAGCAGTCTGGCGATGAAGCGTCGATGACCGACACCATGCGCATTTTCAAATGGGGCGTGGAGGGCGGCAAGCCAGCGGCGGGGCAGGCGGGTGTTCAGCCGGAGTGGTTCTATAAAGGTGACGGCAGCATCGTCGTGCGCCCAGGGCATTCCTTTTCATTGCCACCGTTCGCCGAAGACGGCGGGGAAGAGCCCGAGCTGAGCGGCCTTTATGTGATCGGCCATGATCGCAAGCCCTATCGCATGGGCTTCGCTATTGGCAACGAGTACTCCGATCACGTCATGGAACGCCGCAATTACCTGTACCTGGCCCACTCGAAACTGCGCGCCTGCTCGTTTGGGCCGGAGCTGCGTGTAGGCGAGCTGCCACAAAGCCTGACCGGCACCAGCCGCATCTGGCGTGATGGCGAAGTATTGTGGGAAAAAGAATTCCTCAGCGGCGAGGCCAACATGTGCCACAGCCTGGAAAACCTTGAGTATCACCACTTCAAATACGCCCAGTTCCTCAGGCCAGGTGACGTACATGTGCATTTCTTCGGCACCGCAACCTTGTCATTCGCCGATGGCGTACGCACCCAGCCCGGTGATCGCTTCGAGGTCAGCCAGGCCGAGTTCGGCCAGCCGCTGATCAACGGCCTTGCGCCTAGCGAAGCGGTGTTTCAGCCTGGCGGGATTGGCAAGCTCTAAAGACAAGAACGTGTCGTGTTTTTTGCCGCTCGATGCGGCAAGAGATCATGTTCTGTCCGTATTTACCGCAACCAAACCGCTTTGGATGTGCTTTTTGATCGCGATGGCACTGACGACACAGAGTGCGGCGACCCCCGGATCAGTGTCAGGGCGAAGGAACCCGACGAAGTCGGGCCGGAA
>NZ_ATDK01000304.1 GCF_000444135.1 Pseudomonas avellanae BPIC 631 | reverse complement strand
ATCGTGATGCGTTCTTCAATGCTGAGTTCATGATATGACATAGGTTCACCGTACCGGATTGGTCAGGTGTTGCGCTCAGTTTTTGCCGCCGCCATGTAATTCGATAGCTTTTCAACGTTTCGCCCTCGGTAATGTACTGTTTGCTGAAATACCGATAAACAGCGCCCGTCACCTCTACGCCCACACCGTTGGGCGTGTCGGAAATCTTTACGTCACTCAGTTCGCTGTCCGTCAGCAGGAAGAGGCTGTCTTCGTTCAATGTCTTCAGCACTTCCGAATCGCTGCCTTCAAGGCGTTTGCTGATGTAAAACCGCAAGGTATTCAGATCTGTCGCGGGTGCCAGGTAGCGTGTGATGTAAAGCCAGTCACCCTGCGGCAGCTCACGCTTCATCACCACTTCGTCAGCGCCCGACATACTGTCCAGATAGTCGAAAAGAGTCAGCTTCAAGATCACAGTCGAGAACAGCAACCAGAAGAAAAACTTATAGTTGAATTTAAGATTAAGGCTTTCCTGCTTTGAGCTGTCATTCCTTTCGTTATCCACTTTCCGTCCTTTTCGTTGCAAACGCGTGCAATCCGGGGGGCGCGTTTCGGTGTCGATAAAAAGGAGATGCCAATGCGGGGCCATCGTCAGCCCCGCTCAACCCCTCAATTACGCTGATCCAACAAGTTAACCACCAGCCGGTCAATCCAGCCCCACAGGCGCTGTTTGACGCGCCGCCACAGGGGCCGGGCTTTCCAGTCTTCCAGGGTGATTTCGGTGCTCAGGGCGAAGTCTTTTTCGAAGCTGGCGACGACGTCGCAGGTCAGGCCCGGGTCGTGGGCTTCGAGGTTGGCTTCCAGGTTGAAGTGCAGGTTCCAGTGATCGAAGTTGCACGAGCCGATGCTTACCCAGTCGTCGATCAGGACCATTTTCAGGTGCAGAAAACACGGCTGGTATTCAAAGACCTTGACCCCGGCGCGGAGCAGGCGCGGGTAGTAGCGGTGACCGGCATAGCGCACGGACGGGTGATCGGTGCGCGGGCCGGTCAGCAGCAGGCGTACATCGACGCCACGCGCCGCCGCGCTGCGCAACGCGCGACGGACTTTCCAGGTGGGCAGAAAATACGGTGTCGCCAGCCAGATGCGCTTCTGGCCGCTGTGCAGGGTGCGCACCAGCGATTGCAGAATGTCCCGGTGCTGGCGGGAGTCGGCATACGCTACCCGCCCCAGCCCTTCACCGGCGACAGGCGCTTTGGGCAAGTGATCAAGGCCGAAATTTTGTTTCGGACGCCATGCAAAGCGCCGCGCGTTGGCGTGAAACTGACGGTCGAACAATGCTTGCCAGTCGAGCACCAGCGGCCCGGTGATTTCCACCATGACCTCGTGCCACTGGCTGACCTCCTTGTCGGGCTCCCAGAATTCGTCGGTTACGCCAGTGCCGCCAACCACGGCCAGGGCCTTGTCCACCACCAGTATCTTGCGATGGTCGCGGTAGAAATTGCGCACACCGCGCCGCCAGTGAATCGGGTTGTAGAAGCGCAGGATGACGCCAGCGTCAGTCAGTTGTTTGCGCAGCCCGGCATCAAACGCTTTCGAGCCGAAGTCGTCAAACAGGCAGCGCACGATCACGCCGCGGTTGCCCGCCTCGACCAGCGCCCGCACCACCGCATCGGCGCAGGCCCCGGCTTCGACCAAATACAGCTCCAGATCGACCTGCTGCTCTGCGCGATCGATGGCTGCAATCATGCGCGGGAAAAACGCCGGCCCATCAATCAGCAATTGAAAGCGGCTGTCTTCACGCCACGGGAAAATCGCACCGTTCATATCAGCGCGCCGTGAAGATCAGGACAGCCCCGACCGGGACCGACAGGCTGACGGCCGACAGCCCTGCTGCACTGCGCAGGGCATTGAAGTCCGGGACCATGTCGAAGTCCTGAGCATGCAGCACCAGCGGCTCCAGGGTGACCACTTGAAAGCGACGCTCATCGAGGCGCGTGGCGAGCAGTTCAGCGTTATAGCTGTGGCTCTTGCCGCGCAGGCTGACGGTCAGCGGCAAGCGCAATTCCAGCTGCGCGCCGGGCGCCAGGGCATTGATGGGTCGCATGTCGAGTTGAGCGCTGATCTGTGCGGCCGGGAACTTGCCCGCCTGAAACACTTGCTCGCGAAGGCGCTCATCACGCAGGGGGATGCCGGTGCTGACCGACTCGGTCTCGACCTCCACTTCAGCCAGCCCTTTGCCGGTGACCTTGCCGTGCAACACCAGAAAGCGATGCACCTCGGCAATATCAGCGTTTTTGGTCGACGTGAACGAGAGTCGTGACGACTCGTTATCCAGGTACCAGCTCGCATGGGCAGGTAACGCCACTGCGGCCAGCATGACCAGCAGCAGGCGATTCAGGTTGTTCATGCAAACTCCAGACGTGCGATTGGCGGCTACCTTACCGCCTGTCAGACCTCCGGCAAACCGCTATGTTCGGCCTGATTTTTTTACGGCGTTGACGGCAACAGACGGCAGCCCTGCCGCTCACCTTGCCACGACGCGCTGCTGGTCCGCCCAAGCCCACTGGCCACGACTTTTTTCTGCGCGGCGTCGTCCGTCAGGGTGCTGGGCACGTACTGTTTGGCGTAGCTGCGGCAATACGCTTCGGGGTTGTTCATCACGTACCGGCACGAGCAATACTCCTTGGCGGTGTAAGCACTGATAATGGTCGGGAACGCCTGCAGGTTCACGCGGTACTGCCAGGCAAGCACAGCGAGTGCAGCAACAATCAGCAATAGCAGGCTGCTGAACGGGCGGCGCAGAATGAAGAGTCGACGGCTGTTCATTGGCCAGCCTCCTTGCCGAATGCCGCTTGTGTCAGCTTGAGCATTTGATCGTGGTTGTAGGTACCGTCACGGTCATCGGCGTAGCGCACGATCACCAGTTTCTGGCGGGGAATGACATACAGCGCCTGCCCCCAATGCCCCAGTGCGGCAAACGTATCGGAGGGCGCATCCGGCCACGGCCCTTTGCCGCCGTCGGCGGTACGATTAAGCCACCACTGGCCGCCGGGCACTTCAACGCCCGCATCCACTTGCTCGCCTGCGAAGGGCCTGAGCACAAAATCGATCCACTCCTTATTGAGTAATTGCCGCCCCTGCCACTCCCCGCCACGCTGCATCAACAGGCCAATGCGTGCCAGATCGCGCGCGGTCATGTAGGCATAGGACGAGCCGACAAATGTGCCCACGCCATCGGTTTCCCACACCGCACTGTGAATGCCCAGTGGGTCGAACAGCGCGGTCCACGGATAATCCGGGTACGCCTGTGGCCCGACCATGTTTTTCAATGCAGCAGCCAGCACCGTGCTGTCGCCGCTGGAGTACAGGTACGCCTTGCCCGGTGGTCTGGCTGCGGCATGCTCGGCAGTAAAGCGCGCCATGTCGTTACGCCCCCGGGTATAGAGCATGGCGACGACAGAGGAGTTGAGCGGTGCGTATTCGTAATCTTCCTGCCAGTCGAGACCTGAGGCCCAGTGCATCAGATCCGTGAGGGTGATGTCGGGATGGCTCTGGAATGGCGCATAGAACTTCGCGACCGGATCACTCAGTTGAAAGCGCCCTTCTGTGAAGGCCACGCCAAGCACAGTGGCCATGATGCTTTTGCTGATTGACCAGGTCAGGTGCGGGGTCTGGGCGGTGGTCACACCGGCATAGCGCTCGTAGACCACTTCACCGTCGCGGATGACCAGCAGTGCATCGGTGCGGATGCCCTTGCGCGTGGCGTCGTCACGGGGCGGGAAGGCGTAGGCCTCGAGTTCTTCGATTGCCGCCGATCGCGGCACAGACTGAGAGGACCATTGCTCTGTCGGCCATGTTTGAGCAACGACGCCCTGGGCACTGAAACCCAGGATCAGAACCAGACACAGGCGGACAAATCTACGCAGCATGACAGGGCCTCTACAGAGTAATCCACATACCGTATCAGCGTTTCATGACAGCCAGCCATTACCTCGGGAGAGGACGCAGAGCGTCCAGAACGGCAGACCCACGCGGAGCATGGGCACGATGGTGATCCTTCGAACACCGCTCGTGCCTCACGCTCCAGCGTAGGAATGCATTTGCGTGACGCTCTGCGTCACAAATCCGCGCCGCCCTGCAACCTTCAAGGCCGGAAGCAGAGGATATGGCTGCAGCGTTGCCCGTCACATAACCATCACCAAAGCTTCACAGCCATGACACGCCATCTCCCTAGCCTGCAACTACGGCAAAGCGCCTGGACAAATCAGTCAACCAGCCACACCTGCAGGCTGGCTCATGGAGATTCGTATGACCCAGATCGCCCGCATTCGTGACAACACTTCTGAACGTCGTCTTCAGGCCGAACGCCTGACTGGAGCGCGCGCCCTGCAGGAAGCACAGGCCTTGCGTTTCAGTGTGTTCAGCGAAGAGTTCAACGCCCGCCTCAAGGGTGCTGAACAAGGCCTGGATATCGACGACTACGATATCCACTGCTCGCACATCGGGGTTCGCGACCTGAACACCGGGCGTCTGGTGGCCACTACCCGATTGCTCGACCATAAGGCAGCCAACACGCTTGGCAGCTTTTACAGCGAAGAAGAGTTCAGCCTGCACGGCCTGGCGCATCTGCAAGGCCCGATTCTGGAGCTGGGCCGTACCTGCGTCGACCCGGCCTACCGCAACGGCGGCACCATCGCGGTGTTGTGGAGCGAACTGGCCGAAGTGCTCAACGAAGGCGGTTACAGCTACCTGATGGGCTGCGCGAGCATCCCGATGCAGGACGGTGGCATTCAGGCCCACGCGATCATGCAGCGTCTGCGCGAACGCTACCTGTGCAACGAACACCTGCGCGCCGAGCCGAAGAACCCGCTGCCAACGCTCGACATCCCGAGCAACGTGATCTGCGAGATGCCGCCGCTACTCAAGGCCTACATGCGCCTGGGTGCCAAGATTTGCGGCGAGCCGTGCTGGGACGAGGATTTTCAGGTCGCCGACGTGTTCATTCTGCTCAAGCGCGACGACTTGTGCCCGCGCTACGCCCGCCACTTCAAGGCGGCAGTGTAATGAGCCGGTTACGCGGTTATGCCCGCGTGGTCCGTGTGCTTCTGGTGGTGGCGCTCGGGCTGACGATAGCCGGGACGTTCGCGATTCTGGAACGCACCAGAATCGGCGGCTCGATGGAACGCAGGCAGCGCTGGAGCCGCTGGTTCATGGCGCGCTTGACCAATGCCCTGCCGTTTCGCGTGACCGTGACTGGCGAACTGCCCAGCCAGCCGATGCTGTGGGTCAGCAACCATGTGTCATGGACCGACATCGCCTTGCTGGGCATGCTCGCGCCGCTGTCGTTTCTGTCCAAAGCCGAGGTACGGACCTGGCCGGTGGCCGGCTGGCTGGCCTTGAAAGCCGGCACGCTGTTCATTCGTCGTGGGTCGGGCGACAGCCGTCTGATTCAGAAGCAGATGTGCAATCACCTGCAACAAGGCAACGCACTGCTGATCTTCCCGGAGGGCACCACCACCGACGGCAAAAGCCTGCGCACCTTCCACGGTCGCCTGCTGTCCAGCGCCATCGAAGCGGGTGTGCCGATCCAGCCGGTCGCCATCGGCTATTCGCGTGATGGCAAGCCGGACCCGATTGCTCCGTTCATTGGTGACGATGATCTGCTGTCGCACCTGCGTCGGCTGTTCGCCAACGAGCAAAGCGAGGTGCACATTCATTTACTGACGTCGATCCCGACGGCGGATCAGGAACGCGCTGCCCTGGCCTTCAAGGCCCAGCAGGCCGTGCAAATGGCGTTGTTTGGTGAACCCGCAATCAGCAAGCCGGTTCAACCGACTGAAGTGGTCTCGCGCCCGGCCAGAGCGGCCTGAGCGAACGCCTCCAGTTGCGGATAGAACTCGGCGAAATCCGCACTCAAGGGCTGGTACAGCGCCTGCAATTCCTGCATGCCGCCCGCCAGCCCTTCGGGTCGTGACAGACGTCGGGATATCCCGTTCAGCACCTGCTCAAGCACCGCAAAATCCCGATACGAACCCAGCCAGTCCTGAGCTGCCATACGCGGTGCGATCAGCGCCAGGCGCTCGGGCAATTGCGGTTCGGCAGCCAGCGTGCCATAGACCTTGCGGGTGAACGCATCCAGCGGCATGTCCGCGTAACGGTGCCAGTCACGCGCCAGGCAATGGTCGAAAAACACATCGAGCATGATGCCTGCGTACCGACGCCGCTGAGCCGGGAAACGAGCAATCGATGCCTTGATCAGCGGATGATTGTCAGTGAAGGAATCGATGCGCCGATGCAGGCGAATGGCGGCTTCAAGCTCCGCAGGAAAACGCCCCGGCAATGGACCTTTGACGAAGTCGCCATACAGGCTGCCGAGCAGTTGCGCGGGCCGATGCCCGCCTAGATGAAGATGCGCCAGATAGTTCATGGTGCCAAGCCTACGCCGCTTTCGGGGTGCCGGTCCATATATCGATATAACCCGATATAACGATTTGTCTGCTGCTAAGCACAAAATCATATTTGTATATCGCGAAATACAGATATAAGGTTCGCCCTATCGCGATATATCGCTACACCGCCTGTGAGAACGACATGCAGATCGACCTCGACGACATAATAAAAGCCCTGGCCCATCCGGTCCGCCGAGAAATCCTGAGCTGGCTGAAGGACCCGCGCACGACTTTTCCTGCGCAGGAACACTCGATCGAACACGGCGTCTGCGCCGGCCAGATCGATCAGCGTGCAGGATTGTCCCAATCCACCGTGTCGGCCCACCTGGCGACGCTGCAACGCGCCGGCCTGATCAGCAGTAAGAAAGTTGGCCAATGGCACTTCTTCAGACGCAACGAAGAAGTCATCGAAGCGTTCGTGCAGGCGCTGATCAAAGAGCTGAACAACCCGACCTGATTTTTCACCTTTTGCTTTCCCGGAGATGCCCCGTGCCCCTTTCGCTACTCATTCTGGCCCTGAGCGCCTTCGCAATCGGCACCACTGAATTCGTCATCATGGGCCTGTTGCCTGACGTTGCCGCCGACCTCGGTGTTTCCATCCCCGGCGCTGGCTGGCTGGTGACCGGCTACGCGCTCGGCGTGGCGGTCGGCGCACCGTTCATGGCCATGGCCACCGCCAAACTGCCGCGCAAAGCCGCGCAAAGCCGCGCTGGTCACGCTGATGGGAATTTTCATCATCGGCAACCTGCTCTGCGCGCTGGCCAGTGACTACAACGTGCTGATGTTCGCCCGCGTAGTGACTGCCCTGTGCCACGGCGCGTTCTTCAGCATCGGTTCGGTCGTGGCGGCAGGCCTGGTGCCTGCCAACCGTCGCGCATCGGCGGTGGCCTTGATGTTCACCGGGCTAACCCTGGCCAACGTGCTGGGCGTGCCATTGGGTACCGCCCTGGGTCAATACGCAGGCTGGCGCTCGACCTTCTGGGCAGTCACTGTCATCGGCGTTATTGCGCTGATCGGCCTGATTCGCTACCTGCCGACCAACCGCAACGAAGAAAAGCTCGACATGCGTGCCGAACTGGCCGCACTCAAAGGTGCCGGTATCTGGCTGTCGCTGACCATGACCGCGCTGTTTTCAGCCTCCATGTTCACTCTGTTTACCTACATCGCCCCGCTGCTCGGCGAGGTGACCGGCGTATCGCCCCAAGGCGTGACCTGGACCCTACTGCTGATCGGCCTGGGCCTGACCGCCGGTAACGTGATCGGCGGCAAGATGGCTGACCGCCGTGTGTCGACGACGCTGATTGCCGTGTTCGTGTCGATGGCGGTTATCTCGACCGTGCTGAGCTGGACCAGCGCCGCGCTGATCCCGACTGAAATCACCCTATTCCTCTGGGCCGTCGCAGCCTTCGCCGCAGTCCCTGCGCTGCAGATCAACGTGGTGACCTTCGGCAAGGCCGCACCCAACCTGGTTTCAACCTTGAACATCGGCGCCTTCAACGTCGGCAATGCGCTGGGCGCATGGGTCGGCGGCAGCGTTATCGCCCACGGCCTTGGCCTGACCAGCGTGCCACTGGCCGCCGCCGTGCTGGCCGTGCTCGCGCTGCTGATCACGCTGATTACTTTTCGCCAGACCGGCAACCCCGATCTGGCACCGGCTACACACTGATCAATCACGAGGATTCGACACATGACGACTATCTTTGACCCGATCACCCTTGGCGATCTGCAACTGCCCAACCGTATCATCCTGGCCCCGCTGACCCGTTGCCGCGCCGACGAAGGCCGCGTGCCCAATGCATTGATGTCCGAGTATTACGTGCAGCGTGCTTCTGCAGGCCTGATCCTGACTGAAGCCACGTCGGTCACGCCGATGGGCGTGGGTTACCCGGACACGCCCGGCATATGGTCCAACGATCAGGTGCGTGGCTGGAGCAACATCACCCAGGCCGTGCATAACGCTGGCGGGCGTATCGTGCTGCAGTTGTGGCACGTGGGTCGTATTTCCCACCCTTCATACCTGAACGGCGAGACACCGGTCGCGCCGAGTGCCATTGCTGCCGAAGGCCATGTCAGCCTGATGCGTCCGATCACCCCGCTGCCAACGCCACGTGCGCTGGAACTGGCTGAAATCGGTGACATCGTCGAGGCCTATCGAGTCGGTGCAGAAAACGCCAAGGCAGCAGGCTTTGACGGCGTGGAAGTTCACGGCGCAAACGGCTATCTGCTTGAACAGTTCCTGCTGACCGGCTCCAACCAGCGCACAGACCAGTACGGTGGGTCGTTGGAAAATCGTGCTCGCCTGCTGCTGGAAGTGACCGACGCTGTGATTGATGTCTGGGGCGCTGGCCGTGTAGGCGTGCACCTCTCGCCGCGCTTCGACATGCACGACATGAGCGATGAAAACCGTGCTGAAACTTTCAGCTACGTTGCCAAAGAGCTCGGCAAGCGCGGTATTGCGTTCATCTGCGCCCGCGAGCGTGATGCTGAAGACAGCCTCGGCCCACAGTTGAAGAAGGATTTCGGCGGCGTTTACATCGCCAACGAGAAATTCACCAAGGACAGCGCCAACGCCTGGCTGGCTGAAGGCAAGGCCGATGCGTTCGCGTTTGGTGTGCCGTACATCGCCAACCCGGACCTGCCTGAGCGTCTGGCCAGCGATGCGCCGCTCAACGAAGCGCAGCCGGAAACGTTCTATGGCAAAGGGCCGGTCGGCTACATCGACTACCCACGATTGTAATACGCCGCTGCAACGAAAAAAACCCTGACGCGCGAGCATCAGGTTTTTTTATTGTCCGCATGTAATACCGCCACAGCGCGGCGGCAAGCTTCAACGGCGTGCGTTGAGCTGCTGCGACAGGTTTTGAATCTGGCTGGTGAGGGTATTGATGTTGCGCGTTACCTGAGCACGAAACGCATCGAACTCGGCGGTGTTGCCACCTGCCGACGGCGCAGGACGGTTTTCCTGCTCGCTTTTGAGCACCATCAAATCCTGCTCCAGGCGCTCGACGGCGGCCGACGGGTTACCCTGCTTTTTCAGCGTCGCGACATCGGCTGCCACGCTTTTGATCTGCGCATCCAGTTTGCCCTGATCGGCCTGTGCGTTTTTCACATCGGGCAATGCGGCTTTCAGCGTGGCCAGGTCAGCGACGACGCTTTTGAGCTGCTCCTGCAATTGCGCATTTTCACTCTGTTGCTGGGCGGTCTGCGCGGCCATTTGCTCCAGGCGCTTGTCGAGGCTGCCCTGCTGACCTTCAACGCCTTCGCGTTGTTTATCCTGGTCTTCCAGTTGCGCTTCGAGCAGCTTGATACGTTGCTTGAGCGCCTCGCCATCACTGGACAGGGATTCGTTGGCGACCACCTTGCCGGAGATATCCTGCAAGCGCCCCGCCGCTTCTTCACTGATGCGCGCAAAGCTCTCCTGCGTGGCGACCAGTTGCTGCTCCATCAGCGAGACCTGCTGAAAACTCCACCAGCCCAGACCGCAGAAGGCAATAAACAATGCGCCGACCAACGCCCACAACGGCCCGGTACTCGGCCCCCTGACCTTGACCACAGGCGTGGTGCGCGAATAGACCGTGGTGCGCTCGCGTGCGCCGTTGCCTGGCGCGAAGTCGTCATCGTCGTCCTTGGCACTAAGGCTTGGGACGTCATCGACGTCATCGTACGGATCGTTACGCATGAATAACCCTTCTGGAAGCTGTAAGACCAAAGTGGGCAGTATAACAACAGCGCCTGATCAATCTCACTGCGCCACTACCGTATTCAGATTGCGTGCTGTGCCTGCCACCAGCCACAGAATTCATCCAGCGCCGTCCAAAGGCTGACCTGTGGCTGATAATCCAGATAATGCCTGGCACGGCTGATATCAAGCGTGAAGTCCTTGTTCATGACCTGCATGCCCAATCGTGACAAGGTAGGTTCAGGTCGGCCAGGCCACAGCATACAGGCACCTTCGTTGATCGCCGCCGCGCTGTAGGCCAGCCCGTAGGAACGATAACGGGTGACCTGCGGCAAGTGCATCTGCCGCATCACATAGTTGATCGCGTCCCATAACGGGACCGGCGTGCCGTTGCTGATGTTGTAGGCCTTGCCCAAGGCCGAACCGGTTGCCAGCAAACTGCTCAACAGCGCTTCGTTGAGGTTTTGCATGCTGGTGAAATCCACCACATTCAGGCCGTTGCCGACGATGGACAGGCGCTTTTTGCGCTGCATGTGCAACAGCCACGGGAAAATGCTGTTATCACCTGCCCCCGTCACGAAGCGTGGCCGCAGGACAATCACCTCCAGCCCGAACTCCTCGGCACCGAACACTTTCTGTTCGGCCAGGTACTTGGTGGCCGCATAGTGATGATGAAAGCGCTTGGGCACCTGCTCTTCCTTGATGCCCAAGTGCGAGCGGCCATCAAAATAGATCGAGGGTGACGAAAGATGGACCAGCCTGCGTACTCGTTGTTTCAGGCAGCCCTCGACGATGTTTTCCGTGAGCTGCACGTTGCCCTGCATGAAATCCTGTCGACGTCCCCAGAACCCGACCGAGCCCGCGCAATGCACCACGGCCTCCACGTCATCGCATAACGCCCGAACCAGATAAGGGTCTGCGAGGTCGCCCTGAATGAATTCGGCACCGCGCCTGACCAGATGCTCGACACCTTCGGCACGACGGCCATTGATCCGCACGCTCATGCCCTGCTCCAGGGCGAAACGCGCAAAGCGTCCGCCGATGAAGCCGCTTGCGCCGGTGACCAGAATCTTCATTTACCGCTCCGTTAACGCGTCTGCTGACAGGAGAAAACCCTGCCGCATTGATTACATATGATCGTTGACGATCACTCTTCACTCAACGGCACCAGCCAGCGGGCCGAGTGTTGCGCAAGATGCTCGGTCAGTTGCGTCAGCAATTGGCCGCCGTTGCGCCAATGATGCCAGTAGAGCGGCACATCAATGCAGCGATCGGCCAGCAACTCGCGCAATGAGCCGCTGCCCAGCTGCCCGCGCACTTGCAGCTCGGGCACCAGCCCCCAGCCCATCCCGGCTTCGATCATACGGATGAAACCTTCGGACGACGGGCACAGATGATGCTCGAAACCCTCCTGAACCCCAAGCGACGCCAGATAGCGATGCTGCAGAAAATCGTCCGGCCCGTACACCAGCGCTGCGCACCTGAGCAGTTTCTCGGGGCTGACGCCTTCCGGAAAATGCCGCTTGATAAATGCTGGACTTGCCACCGCACGATAGCGCATGGCGCCCAGCAACTGGCTACGCGCCCCGGCCACCGGCCGCTCGCTGCCACACAGGCAGGCCGCCACTTCGCCGGCACGCATGCGCTTGAGCCCGACGTCCTGATCTTCGACCACCAGATCCAGCAGCAGACGGTGCCGGGTACAGAAGTCGCCGATGGCCGGTGCCCACCAGGTTGCCAGGCTGTCGGCATTCAAGGCGATCCGCAGACGCTCGGGCATCCCCTCTTCGTCAAGCGCCGGCACCTGACTTTGCAGGTCACGCTCCAGCAAGCGCACCTGCTGCACATGGTTGAGCAGACGCCTGCCGATGTCGGTCGGAACAGGCGGTGTGGCGCGCACCAGTACCGGCTGACCGATGCGGGCCTCGAGCAATTTGATGCGCTGCGAGATGGCTGACTGCGACAGCCCGAGCACCTGAGCCGCGCGCTCGAACCCGGCCTGCTCGATCACGGCCGCCAGTGCCGATAACAATTTGTAGTCGAACATCAGTTTTCCTAATGAGCGATGATGATTATTGGTTTTCCTTATAGCGCTCAACGCAGGAAAATCGCCACCTGAATCTGCTTAATGGAAACGTCTTTATGTGGCAAAGCTACTTCAACGGCCTGCTGATCGCCGCAGGCCTGATCATGGCTATCGGTACTCAAAATGCTTTCGTGCTGGCTCAGGGGCTGCGCCGTGAACATCATGTGCCCGTCGCGATGCTGTGCGTTGTCTGCGACGCAATTCTGGTGGCAGCTGGTGTTTTCGGCCTGGCCAATGTGCTGGCACAGAACCCGACCTTGCTGGCGGTGGCGCGCTGGGGCGGTGTTATTTTCCTGACCTGGTACGGCCTGCAGGCAGTGCGGCGCGCCGGCTCACGGCAAAGTCTGGAGCGCAGCGCAGCGGTGGGCACACGGTCACGCCGTACGGTGCTGCTCAGTGCGCTGGCCGTTACCTTGCTCAACCCGCATGTCTATCTGGACACTGTGCTGCTGATCGGTTCGCTCGGGGCGCAACAAAGCGTGCCGGGTGCCTACGTAGCCGGTGCTGCCAGCGCTTCGCTGCTGTGGTTCTCGGCTCTCGCCATCGGCGCGGCATGGCTCGCCCCCTGGCTGGCACGCCCCGCTACATGGCGCATGCTCGACGTAATGGTCGCGGTAATGATGTTCAGCGTAGCGTTCCAGTTGATCCGTTCAGCCTGAAAGGTTTCATGACCGTCGGGTCAATCGCGCTGGAACCTCTATCCCACACAGTTGTTGCGTGGTTAAGGCGCAGACCCGGTGCTATGATCCGGGGTCTGCGCCGCAAAAGAGTAAAACTCCCGGTGCATGCTGTATCTGGCCGCCCGTGATCGGCCGTGCGATTACCGCAATTGACCTGAAAGGAGATAAACCATGGCTTTTGAATTGCCACCACTGCCCTACGCCAAAGACGCTCTGGTGCCGCACATTTCTGCGGAGACTCTGGAATATCACCACGACAAGCACCACAACACCTACGTCGTGAACCTGAACAACCTGGTGCCTGGCACCGAGTTCGAAGGCAAGACCCTGGAAGAGATCATCAAGACTTCTTCGGGCGGTATCTTCAACAACGCCGCTCAGGTCTGGAACCACACGTTCTACTGGAACTGCCTGGCGCCTAACGCTGGCGGCGAGCCTACCAGCGCTCTGGCCGAGGCAATCAACACTGCATTCGGTTCCTTCGACAAGTTCAAGGAAGAGTTCAGCAAGACCTCCATCGGCACCTTCGGCTCCGGCTGGGGCTGGCTGGTGAAGAAAGCAGACGGCTCCCTGGCACTGGCCAGCACCATTGGTGCCGGCAACCCGCTGACCAGCGGCGACACGCCGTTGCTGACCTGCGATGTCTGGGAACACGCCTACTACATCGACTACCGCAACCTGCGTCCGAAGTACGTAGAAGCGTTCTGGAACCTGGTGAACTGGGACTTCGTGGCCAAGCAATACGCAGCCTGAGTCGAGCATCACTGAAAAACCCGGCCTTGCGCCGGGTTTTTTTATGCCTTTCAAGCACGCTGCCGGGCACTTCCCGAGCCGTGAACAGCGACGAACGTCGAGTGGCCAACCACGCGAATGACAAATGTTTTCGCCTGCCGCTCGTACATTGTGTATTGTCAGAAAACGCTAGCTGGCTCATTTAACGATGTAAATTCTTTACAGTGTTCTGCTCAAGTTACGTGCATAGCCACCCGACATACCTGAGTGGCTTGGCCCGGTGGGTGCAAGGAACGCAAAGATCAGCCTGGTGTGCCAGTTCTGACTCGGTCATGAAAGGCGCATCCGGTTTTTCCGGGGTCATGAGGCTATACGCCCTGCGACACGAACTAAGGAACGGCCATTGAAGCTGGAACTCAAGAACAGCCTGTCGGTAAAGTTGCTGCGCGTCGTACTGCTTTCAGCGCTTCTGGTAGGCGTTGTGCTGAGCTGTGCGCAAATCGTCTTTGACGCCTACAAGACCCGTCATGCCGTGGAAACCGATGCCGAACGCATTCTCGGCATGTTCCGCGACCCTTCGACCCAGGCCGTCTACAGCCTGGACCGCGAGATGGGCATGCAGGTCATCGAAGGTCTGTTTCAGGACGATGCGGTGCGCATGGCCTCGATCGGGCACCCCAATGAAACCCTGCTTGCCGAAAAAGACCGCCCACTGAAGGCCTCTTCCAGCCGCTGGCTAACCGACCTCATCCTTGGCCAGGAGCGCAGCTTCACCACTCAACTGGTGGGCCGCAGCCCTTACAGCGAGTATTACGGCGACCTGCGCATCACGCTGGACACCGCCAACTATGGCGAAGGTTTTCTGGTCAACGCCGGCATCATTTTCATTGCTGGCGTGCTGCGCGCACTGGCGATGGGGCTGGTGCTGTACCTGGTCTATCACTGGCTGTTGACCAAGCCGCTGTCGAAAATCATCGAACACCTTATTGCGATCAATCCGGACCGCCCCAGCGAACACCAGTTGCCGCTGCTCAAGGGCCATGAGAAAAACGAACTGGGCATCTGGGTCAACACCGCCAATCAGCTGCTGGCCTCTATCGAACGCCACACGTACCTGCGCCACGAAGCCGAAAACAATCTGCAGCGCATGGCGCAGTACGACTTTCTGACCGGCCTGCCCAACCGGCTGCAATTGCAGACCGGGCTGGACAGGATTCTGGAGAACGCCGGACGTCAGCAACACAGGGTCGCGATTCTTTGCGTGGGCCTGGACGACTTCAAGGGCATCAACGAGCAGTTCAGCTACCAGGCCGGCGACCAACTGCTGCTGGCACTGGCAGACCGGCTGCGCGCTCACAGCGGGCGCCTCGGTGCACTGGCGCGATTGGGTGGCGATCAGTTTGCATTGGTGCAGGCCAGCATCGAGCAGCCGTATGAGGCGGCCGAACTGGCGCAGAAGATCCTCGACGAGCTGGAAGCCCCGTTTTCTGTGGACGATCAGCAGATCCGTCTGCGCGCGACCATCGGTATCACCCTGTTCCCCGAAGACGGCGATAGCACCGAAAAGCTGCTGCAGAAAGCCGAACAGACCATGACGCTGGCCAAAGCCCGCTCGCGCAACAGGTATCAGTTCTACATCGCCAGCGTCGACAGCGAAATGCGCCGCCGCCGTGAACTTGAAAAAGACCTGCGCGAAGCCCTGCCGCGCAATCAGTTGTACCTGGTCTATCAGCCGCAAATCAGCTACCGCGATCATCGCGTGGTCGGCGTGGAGGCATTGATACGCTGGCAGCATCCGGAGCATGGCCTGGTGCCGCCAGACGTGTTCATCCCGCTGGCCGAGAAAAACGGCAGCATCATTGCCATCGGCGAATGGGTGCTTGATCAGGCCTGCCGCCAGTTGCGGGAATGGCTCGATCAGGGTTTCACCGACTTGCGTATGGCGGTCAACCTGTCGACCGTGCAACTGCACCATGCAGAGCTCCCGCGCGTGGTGAACAACCTGCTACAGATCTATCGCCTGCCGCCCCGCAGCCTGGAACTGGAAGTGACCGAAACCGGCCTGATGGAAGACATCAACACCGCTGCCCAACACCTGCTGAGCCTGCGGCGCTCCGGCGCATTGATCGCCATTGATGACTTCGGCACTGGCTATTCCTCGCTGAGCTACCTGAAAAGCCTGCCGCTGGACAAGATCAAGATCGACAAGAGCTTCGTTCAGGACCTGATTGACGACGACGATGACGCCACCATTGTGCGGGCAATCATCCAGCTGGGTAAAAGCCTGGGCATGCAAGTCATTGCCGAGGGCGTGGAAACGGTCGAGCAGGAAGCCTACGTCGTGGCAGAGGGCTGCCATGAAGGCCAGGGCTATCTGTACAGCAAGCCGCTGCCGGGCCGGGAACTGCTGACGTATTTGAAGCAAGGCCGGCAAAGCAACACGGCGAGCCTCTGAACACCCGGCAGGGCTCGTCTTTCAAGCCGTCTTGAAACCGACTGTTACACCTGCCGGATGCCTGATCGCGACGACAAAGGCGTTTTGCCTTTACATCGAATGCAAATCTTTCGCATCATGTCGCAGATTTTATGGGCGCACGCCGCCATCACCTTTATCGATGCAGGATTCCGTCATGATTCGTATGCCTCTGGCAACCGCCAGTCTGTTGGCCATCGCTATCTCTCTCGCCGGTTGCGGCGAAGGCAAGGACAAGGCTGCCGCGCCAGCACCTGCTGCTGCCCCGGCCGCTCCTGCTGCGGCGCCTGCGGCACCCGCGCCGGCCGCGGCTGCCCAGACCGACGACGCGGCTGCCAAGGCTGTCGTCGCCAACTACGCCAACATGGTGTCGGCGGTATTCGACGATGCCGAAGGCGCTGCGAAAAAACTGAGCACTGCCGTCGACGCGTTTCTGGCCAAGCCCAATGACGAAACCCTGAAAGCTGCTCGTGATGCGTGGGTCGCTGCGCGCGTGCCTTACATGCAGAGCGAAGTCTTCCGCTTCGGCAACACCATCATCGACGACTGGGAAGGACAGGTTAACGCCTGGCCCCTGGACGAAGGCCTGATCGACTATGTAGCCAAGGACTACCAGCACGCGCTGGGCAACCCGGGCGCTACCGCCAACATCATCGCCAACACCGAGATTCAGGTGGGCGAAGACAAGGTCGACGTCAAGGAAATCACCTCCGAGAAACTCGCCAGCCTGAACGAGCTGGGGGGTTCGGAAGCCAACGTTGCCACCGGCTACCACGCCATCGAATTCCTGCTCTGGGGCCAGGACCTGAACGGCACCGGCCCTGGCGCCGGCGCGCGCCCGGCCAGCGACTACCTCGAAGGCACCGGCGCAACCGGCGGCCATAACGATCGCCGCCGCGCCTACCTCAAGGCCGTCACTGACCTGCTGGTCAGCGACCTGGAAGAAATGGCCGGCAACTGGAAAGCCGGTGTGGCCGATAACTACCGTGCAACCCTGGAAGCCGAGTCCGGCGAAAGCGGCCTGCGCAAGATGCTCTTCGGCATGGGCAGCCTGTCGCTGGGTGAACTGGCAGGCGAGCGCATGAAAGTCGCACTGGAAGCCAACTCCAGCGAAGACGAGCACGACTGCTTCAGCGACAACACGCACAACTCGCACTTCTACAACGGCAAAGGCATCCGCAACGTTTACCTGGGCGAATACACCCGCACTGACGGCAGCAAAGTCAGCGGCCCAAGCCTCTCGTCCCTGGTCGCCAAAGTAGACCCGGCCACCGACGCCACACTGCGCGCCGATCTGGACGATACCCAGGCCAAGTTGCAGGCCATCGTTGATCACGCCAACAAGGGCGAGCACTTTGACCAGTTGATTGCCGCAGGTAACACTGCCGGCAATCAAGTGGTACGTGACGCCATCGCTGCACTGGTCAAACAGACCGGCGCTATCGAGCAGGCCGCTGGCAAGCTCGGCATCACCGACCTGAACCCGGACAACGCTGATCACGAGTTCTGATAGAACCTGTTTGCGGCTGTAACAATGAATGCCGGTCAGTTCGCTGACCGGCATTTTTTATGCCTGACCACTCTGAATTAGAGGCCCGTCCTACGATATTTCAGCACGCTGCGTAGGGCCTTTCCTAAACTCACTTTCGTGTATTGAACGTCTTTCCAACACCGTCGATTATCCGCGCCCCTTGCCCCGACACAGCGCGCTCATGTCAGAATTCGAATCAGGCCCACGCGACCTGCCATGGTCCAAACGTGCTTATCTGCTGCTCAACGCCATCAATCTCCCGCAGCTAAGAAGCAAGATTTTTGAGTGGAACCCTGACCCGGTCTACACAATGCTGTTCCTGCAGACCCGCTTCAGCGGGTTGCTGGAATGCTCACCCGCACTGATTCAAATCAACGCCCCGCACGACCCTGCATTCATCCAGTTCCTGGCGCACACCCGCGACGAATGGGGGCTTTTATTATTCAGCGACGCCGACCACAAAACGGTAGCCGATCATCTGCGCTGGCTTGTTTTTGTCGATCAGCCGGGGGGCAAGCCCTGCCATCTGAACCTCTCGGATCCGCCCGTCGCCAATGCGCTGTTCGGCCTTCATCCCGCGCACAACGACAATCGGCTTTTTGGCCCTGTCGACAGTGTTTATGCAGCAGACGTTGTCACCGAACGCTGGATACATCACGAGCGCCACGGCATGCCTGTCGCTCACGACGCACAAAGCCTTTATCACCTGAGCAGCCAGCAAGTCGATGCACTGGATGACGTCGCCTTTCGCCTGATCGTCATCAGCCTCGACCAGCACCTGCGCACGTTTTCGCCCAGCGTGCTGACCGGCGACTCCTTGAAGTCGCGCTATAGGGGTGCCCATGGACTGGCCATCACGGCCTACGAAGCAGGCTTCAACAGCGAGGCGGATATTTTCCACTACGCCAACGTCAGCTGTTTTCTGGCCACTCAGCCCGACGAAGCACATCCCGACATCAGGCAACTGATCAGCGACAAGTCGTCGCTAACCCCCTCCCAGCGCATCCGACAGGCTAACTGGCTAGTGGTAGAGCGCAGTCGCACACAGACCGGAACCCAAGCATGACCCGCAAAACCCTATCGCCTGTGGACAAAGCCTTCTGGGAATCCAGGGCCAGAAGCCACGTCGATGCGCGCAACAGCCTGAGCACCTGCCCGCTGATGGGCGACAAAGTCCAGTTGTTACCACTGCGATACGGCCGTGTGGAACGGCTTCACAACCTGCCGGATACATCGGGCTATAAAGACCTGAAACGACCGCTCGGCTTGCGTCTTGTGCGTGACGGCTATCTGTATGTGATTGATGAAAGCAGCGGCTACCTGCATGAGTATCGCCTTGAAAACGGAGTGCCGACCAAACTGCTCTGGCAGGACCGCGAAGTCGCTCAGGATGTCAGGCAGACCGCAGTAGGCGAACAGACCCTGATATTCCCCCGCGACAGCACGCTGCATGTTGCGTATGCCGAACTGCAATGGACCGCCGCCAAGTGCGCCCATGTACTGGGCAGTGCAGCGGACCGTTTCTACTTCATGCAGACAGTGGAACTGGCGCAAGCCGATTGTGAGCAAGGCGGCGTCCACCTTCGCGTTGAACAGCAAGTCAGGGAGCAGCTTGCTGAACTCGCCGAGTTGCCAGCACAACAATGCACTACGCCCGATATGCCTGAAGGGGAACGTCAGGACTACGTCTGGGAGCACCAGCCGCTGTTTCGCGAAGCGCATATCGGGGAGTTGAAAAACGCCCTCAACCCGTTCTACGAACTGAACCACCTGTATCTGCTGCTCGACGACAGCATCGGCCTGTTACGTGACCTCGCACAGGAGCAGGACGAGGTGGTGGGCTGGCTCAACGAGTGGCGGGAACGCAACGACAATGAAATGCGTTACATCACCGCCAGCTATATCGACACACTGATGAGCGCTGGCGACAACAGTGCCCGGCAGACAAACCCTGACTCGGCACTATTGAAAGACACGACGCCCGAACAGCGTGGCCGCATTTACGACTACATCAATGCGCGTAATAACTGGCGTCGGGAACACAACAAGGGGCCTGTACCGTCAACCACCTCGGCGGGGCAATATTCCGCTTTACGAGGTAGCGCCTACGACGAGCGCCCGCAGGTGCGATTTGCCAGGCTGGACATGGACGGCAAGTACTCGCAAATGGTGCTCGCCCTTGGCAAACCGCGCCACGAAGCACTGAAAGACGATATCGACGCGCTGGAAGAGAACAGCCAAGGCATCCTGAATGGCGTCGGACTTGGCTCGCGGGGTATTTACGATCTCGTTCGCCACGAAGAAATGCAAGCCTACCTGACTCAGGAACGTTCACACCTCAAGCGCTGGACCCAACGCCTGGACGATATCACCCACGATCGCGTGCGCCTGTTCACTCAGGGAGAACTCTACCGAAGTGCGTGGTACTTCGATCCCGACCATGCCGACCAGTTGAAAAGCGCCCTGACCATGGAGCTCAACTGCACCCGCGACCTGTGCCGCACCGAAGAGAGCCTGCAGAAGGTCGGCGATTATTTTCACGATAATCCTCACTACATTCTGCCGGTGTTCTACGGGCGTCTGGACATGGACTTCTTACGCGCCAAGTCCGGCAGCCTGCTCAAGTGGCTGGATGATATTCACAACTTCAGCGACGGACTGGCCGATGCGCAACGGCGCATCGCCGATATCAGCCACATCATGGGCAACCACTGGACCCACAGTCTGAACCTGGACCCAGCCGCCCTACCGCTGCATCAGGCCGTCAATGCCAGTTATATCCCGGCCGTGGCCCTGAACCTGGAGCGTTGGCTGATTGCAATGCAAAAGCAGTTGAACAGCCCGCAACTGCGCCAACACCTGGATAATTTCAGCCGGGCAAGCAATCGCGCACAACGACTGGGCATGCTGGTGGCGCTGCAACAGGAAGCCGTCACCCTGAGAGTTGCAGACGCAGCCGACGTGCAAAAGTTTCGCGACAACTTCGTGCGCTTGAACCAACTGCTGGCCACCGAAGACGATCTCATCAGGGCGCGCAACCGTCTCACCAAACTCATCAACCGCCGCACACTGACAGCGGATCAACACCAGGACTTGCTGTACGAGCGGCAATACACCAACCAGCGGCTACTCCAGACCCACAACACACGCGACGCCCTGCGCCGTGACCTGGAAAAAGCCATTGTCCCGACCGGCAATCCAGTCAATGGCGCGATTGGCGTGCGGCTGGATGTCACTGATCCGCAAATGCGGGCGCTCGACGATGAAATCGAAAAGTTAAGGGCTGGTGCGTTTGGCGGGTATGCGACTCAGGGAGCGGCTGCGGCGGCGTTGAAGGGTAGTTTCTTTCCGTTGCTGGCGGTGTGTTTGCAGTTGGGGAATCTGGGGGAGGCTTGGGGGATATTAGGGCAACCGGGGGATATATCTGCGAAAAACAAGGCTTTAGGGAACCTCCGAACAAGTCTCAAATATGCGAAAATCGCCTGACCACCTGATCCGAGCCGCCCATGAGCCAAATGAGCTTTTCCGACGTTGAGTACGCAGGCAAACGCAAGCAAACCCGCCGC
>NZ_ATDK01000303.1 GCF_000444135.1 Pseudomonas avellanae BPIC 631 | reverse complement strand
TGGCCAAACTGGATCGTGATGCGTTCTTCAATGCTGAGTTCATGATATGACATAGGTTCACCGTACCGGATTGGTCAGGTGTTGCGCTCAGTTTTTGCCGCCGCCGGTATTAACGCTGCAAACAAAAGGCTGGAAGTGGCGGGCAACAATATTGCCAACTCCGGAACCATCGGTTTCAAATCATCGCGGGCGCAGTTCTCGGCGCTGTATTCATCTGCCCAGTTGGGCAGTGGCCGCAATGCGATTGGCGACGGTGTGCGCCTTGCCGCGACCCAGCAGAATTTCAATCAGGGCGACAGCATGACCACGTCCGGCAACCCGCTGGACATGCGCATTCAGGGCAACGGTTTTTTCGTGGTGAGTGACAAAGGCTCGCTTGCCTATACCCGGGCGGGCGCTTTCCTCAAGGACGCGGCCAATTTTGTCGTCGACAGCGAGGGCGGACGCCTGCAGGGGTACGCCGCCAACGATAAGGGCGAGATCATGCGCGGCCTGCGCACCGACCTGCAGATTGACACCTCGAATGTGGCCGCCAGAGCCACGACGCGGGTTGCCGAGAACATCAACCTCGACGCCTCGCTGCCGTCACTTGCCCGGTTGCCGGCGTTCGACCCTGCCGACCCTGCCACTTACACCCGTGCCGTCGGCCGAACCATTCAGGACGCAGGGGCTGGCACCGGTGCCGGCGCGGTGCCCGCGGCCGACCATGAACTCAAACAGTATTTCGTCAAGACCGGCGACCGCCAGTGGTCGATGTATGTGCTGGTCGACGGGCGTAATCCGGTGGACCCCAACAGCGTGGCCCCCTTACACGTCACCCTCGAGCAGAAGCCCAACGGGTCGCTGTCGTACAGCGGCAACAGTCAGCACCTGCGCAAGATTTCCGACACCGAGTTTGCCCTGCAAGGCTGGCGGCCGGCGCATGAAGTGAACGGGGCCTGGATGAGCAATGGCGCGGCCAGTGGCGGTGCGGTTTCGCTGCCGTTGATCGATGGGTCGGCCAGTGTGCTTGATCCGGCCGACGCGGTGATGGATCGACCCGTTCCGGCGTTTGATTCGCTGGACCTGAAAACCTACAGCGATATGTTTGCCAATGCGATTTTTGACAGTCAGGGCAATCAGCACGAGCTAAAACAGTATTTCGTCAAGGACGGCAACAACAGTTGGCGCATGCATGTACTGATTGACGGGCGAAACCCGCAGATGCCTGATTCCACCGAGCCGCTGACGGCTAACATCGTTTTTGATTCCGGCGGCTCGGTGCGTTCGCTGACCGGCAGTTCGGGGCTGGTGAGCACCAACGGCGGCGGGCTGCAGCTTAACGGCTGGACGCCGGCAATGCCTGCCGAGCGTGTGACGGGGCAGGATCGCTGGGTGTCCAACGGCGCGGCCGGCAGTGCAAACGGCATTGAGCTGGACTTCACCAACCTGCTGCAGCACAACGCTGCAAGCTCGCGTTCCTCGACCCACGTGGACGGGCATGCGGCGGGGCAGTTGAGCAGTCTGAGTGTGGGGCGCGATGGCATTCTGCTAGCTGGTTTCACCAACGGCATGAACAAGAGTATCGGCCAGGTGATCCTTGCCAGCTTCGCCAACGCGCAGGGTTTGCAGGCGCGTAGCGATACGCGCTGGACAGAGTCCGCAGAGTCGGGCGTTGCCGATTACGAGGTGCCGGGCGTCGGCACGCTGGGCAGTCTGGTCGGCGGCGCGCTGGAGGGCTCCAATGTGGTATTGGCCGATGAACTTATTGCGTTGATTCAGGCGCAGACGGCGTATCAAGCCAACTCCAAGGCGATATCGACGGAGGCGACGGTCATGCAGACGCTGATTCAGTCGACCTGATCAGATTGAGCAGTCGGATTTGACGAAGTGACCTTTCAGGCGGGTCCAGCCCGGCCCCGGGCTGGTCTGGGCGCAGACAATCCGGCTGTCGCCCTGCCAGCGGTAATAGTGCGCAGGGGCGGCCTGGCAGAGCAGGGCGAAGGTCATCAGGCTCGCGATCGCGACGCCGACAACGCACACACGAAAAAGCATGACGGTTCCCGTTCAGGGGTGCGGTGCCGGCAAGATTATCACTGTCGATTGGCCTGTAAGCGCGTATCGATGAAGTTTTTTTGGCGGTGTGTCCTGCCCGATGATAAGCAGGCGGCAGTCCGCCGCCGCTATTGGATGGCGCTTTGCCTGAAGGTGATCGTCGCGTGCCGGGTTTTGCTGGTTAATCAGGCATTTGTATCGAGGCTGACAAGTTGGTTCAAAAATTGCTTTAACCCTTTCAGAACAGCTACAGGCGGCAAGCGTCTGTCGGAGGAGGAAGACTGTGGACAAGTTGCTTTACGTCGCCATGAGCGGTGCATCCGAAAACGCGATTGCGCAGAAGGCTCACGCCAACAACCTGGCAAACGTTTCGACCAACGGCTTCATGCGTGACCTTGAACAGGCCCGCTCGATGCCGGTGTTTGGCGAGGTCATGCCGTCGCGTGCCTATGCCATGAGCGAGCGTCCGGGTACTGACTTCTCCGGTGGAGCGATGGTCCAGACCGGCCGCGAACTGGACATCGCCATCAAGGGCGATGGCTGGATTGCCGTGCAGACTCCCGACGGTGGCGAAGCCTACACACGCAGCTCCGGCATGAACATCGACGCCCTGGGCGTGTTGCGCGACGGCAGTGGTTTGCCGGTAATGGGCAACGGCGGTCCGATTGCCGTGCCGCCTCAGCAGCAGATCGAGATCGGCGCCGACGGCACGATCAGCATTCGCTCGCTGGGCGAGAGCCCTCAGGTAATGGCGCAGGTCGACCGTATCAAGCTGGTCAAGCCTGACCTCAAGACTATGGAAAAAGGCCCTGATGGCCTGATCCACACCAAGAGCGGCCAGCCTGCTGCGGCCGACGCTACCGTTCAGGTCGAGTCCGGCTTTCTGCAGGCGAGCAACGTCAATGCGGTCGAGGAAATGACCTCGGTGCTGGCCTTGTCCCGTCAATTCGAATTGCACGTCAAGATGATGAAGACCGCCGAAGAAGACGATCAGTCGATGGCTCGCGTCTTGCAACTTGGCTAATCAATGACAGCTTGCGCCGACAAACCGGCGCTTGAGGAGAACACACATGCTTCCTGCACTATACGTCGCCAAAACCGGCCTTGCCGCTCAGGACACCAACCTGACCACCATCTCCAACAACCTGGCGAACGTTTCGACCACAGGTTTCAAGAGTGACCGTGCCGAGTTCCAGGACCTGCTGTATCAGATCAAGCGTCAGCCAGGTGCCCAGTCCACTCAGGACAGCGAGCTGCCATCGGGCCTGCAACTGGGTACCGGTGTGCGCATTGTCGGCACGCAGAAGAACTTCACCGCCGGTAGCCTGCAAACCACCAACAACCCGCTGGACCTTGCGGTCAACGGTCGCGGTTTCTTCCAGGTGACTCAGCCGGACGGCACTATTGCGTACAGCCGCGATGGTACTTTTCACTTGAATTCGACCGGCCAGATCGTCACCGCCACCGGCTATGCCCTTGAGCCTGCGATTGTCGTGCCGCAGAACGCCCAGACCTTCACGGTCGGCCAGGACGGTACGGTGTCTGTGACGCTGGCAGGTGCCACTGCGACCTCGCAGGTCATCGGCAACATCCAGACCGCTGACTTCATCAATCCGGCTGGCCTGCAGGCCATCGGTGGCAACCTGTATCTGGAAACAGCTTCGAGCGGTGCGCCACAGATCGGCACGCCTGGCCTCAACGGCCTGGGCCCGACTCTGCAGAACACCCTGGAAAACTCCAACGTCAGCACCGTTGAGGAACTGGTCAACATGATCACGACCCAGCGTGCCTACGAGATGAACTCCAAAGTGATCTCGACCGCTGACCAGATGTTGCAAAACCTGACTCAGAACCTGTAAGGCCCTGATGTTGCTGTTGGTAAAACTGCTCAATCCGACGGGGCGCCTGATAAGCGCCTGCTACACCGCGAGGTTTCAAGTGTCATGAACCGCCCTGGTTTTCCGCGTTTTTCAGTGTTGATCGCTTCATTGTGCGGGATCACCCTGCTGTCTGGCTGTGTTGCGCCGACGGCAAAGCCCAATGACCCTTACTACGCTCCGGTGTTGCCGCGTACGCCCATGTCGGCCGCTTCGAACAATGGCGCTATCTACCAGGCCGGTTTCGAGCAGAACCTGTACGGCGACCGCAAGGCGTTCCGCGTCGGCGACATCATCACCATCACGCTTTCCGAGCGTATGGCGGCGAGCAAGGCGGCGACCTCGGCGATGACCAAGGACAGCACCAACAGCATCGGCCTGACCTCGCTGTTCGGTTCGGGGCTGACCACCAACAACCCGATTGGCGGCAATGACCTGAGCCTTAACGCAGGTTATACCGGCGCACGCACCACCAAGGGTGACGGCAAGGCCGCGCAGAGCAACAGCCTGACCGGTTCGGTCACTGTGACGGTCGCGGATGTATTGCCCAACGGCATTCTGTCCGTGCGTGGCGAGAAGTGGATGACGCTCAATACCGGTGACGAACTGGTACGCATCGCAGGTCTGGTGCGCGCCGATGACATCGCCACCGACAATACCGTTTCTTCCACCCGTATTGCCGATGCACGTATTACCTATTCGGGGACCGGAGCCTTTGCCGATACCAGCCAGCCAGGCTGGTTCGACCGGTTCTTCCTCAGCCCGTTGTTCCCTTTCTGATAGCGGGATAGACATGATCAAGCTCAAGCAACTGATAGCCGCGACCTTGCTGTTGTCTGCAGCGTTCGGCGCCCACGCCGAACGTCTGAAAGACATCGCAAGCATCTCCGGCGTACGGGCCAACCAATTGATTGGTTACGGTCTGGTGGTAGGGCTCAACGGTACGGGCGACCAGACCACTCAGACCCCGTTCACCTTGCAGACCTTCAACAACATGCTGTCGCAGTTCGGCATCAAAGTGCCGGCAGGTTCGGGCACCGTGCAGTTGAAGAACGTTGCGGCGGTTGCTGTGTATGCCGATTTGCCGGCGTTTGCCAAGCCGGGTCAGACAGTCGATATCACCGTTTCCTCGATCGGTAACTCCAAGAGCCTGCGCGGCGGTGCGTTGTTGATGACGCCAATGAAAGGTGTCGACGGCAATGTCTACGCCATTGCGCAGGGCAACCTGGTGGTCGGCGGTTTTGACGCAGAGGGCCGTGACGGCTCGAAAATCACGGTCAACGTTCCGTCGTCGGGCCGTATTCCCGGTGGTGCTTCGGTCGAGCGTTCGGTGCCGAGTGGCTTCAATCAGGGCAACACACTGACCCTGAACCTGAACCGTTCCGACTTCACCACGGCCAAGCGGGTTGTGGACAAGATCAACGATTTGCTCGGCCCGGGCGTTGCTCAGGCGCTGGATGGCGGTTCGGTGCGTGTGACCGCGCCGCTTGATCCGGGCCAGCGTGTCGACTACCTGTCGATTCTGGAAAACCTGGAAGTCGATCCGGGCCAGACTGCTGCCAAGGTCATTATCAATTCGCGGACCGGCACGATTGTCATCGGTCAGAACGTCAAGGTGTCGCCTGCTGCTGTGACCCACGGCAGCCTGACCGTGACCATCACCGAAGACCCGATTGTCAGCCAGCCGGGTGCCTTGTCCGGTGGTCAGACCGCTGTCGTACCGCGCTCGCGGGTCAACGCCCAGCAAGAGCTGCACCCGATGTTCAAGTTTGGTCCAGGCACCACGCTGGACGAGATTGTGCGTGCGGTCAATCAGGTGGGCGCTGCGCCCGGTGACTTGATGGCCATCCTCGAAGCCCTGAAACAGGCCGGCGCCTTGCAGGCCGACCTGATCGTCATCTGAGGATCCGAGTATGGACATGCCCAAGAGCGGAATTTCGTCAGCGGTCGACTCCGGTGCCTACACCGACGTCAACCGTCTGGCGGCGTTGAAGCATGGCGACAAGGACAGTGTGGCCAACCAGAAGAAGGTTGCCCAGGAGTTCGAGTCGCTGTTCGTCAGCCAGATGCTCAAGGCCATGCGTTCGGCCAACGAAGTGCTGGCCAAGGACAATCCGATGAACACTCCGGCGACGCGTCAGTATCAGGACATGTATGACCAACAACTGGCGGTCACGCTGTCCACCCGTGGCAACGGCATCGGCCTGCAGGACGTGCTGATGCGCCAATTGTCGAAAGACAAGGGCATCAACCACGCTGCCGCGACAGGCACCACCGATGCCGCCAAGGCTGCAACGGCAACCGATGCAACGCCGACCAAAAGCGCTCTGGCGACCAGTGTCTATCAACGTCCGTTGTGGGCCACGCGCTCGGCGGCGGCAGATCAGGCGGCTGCCGCAGCGTCGGCATCCGGTGAAGGACGCAATGACATGGCGGCGCTTAACTCGCGTCGTCTGTCCCTGCCAAGCAGCCTGACCGATCGGTTGCTGGCGGGCATTGTTCCTTCTGCCACCGCAGCCGTCAGCAACAGTCCGGCACCGGCTCGCGCGACCGCCAGCACGAGCGGTGACAACGGCGACTGGACGCTCGACCCAAACCTTGCACCTGCGCCGGAATACGTTCGCTCCATGGCCCAGCCACCACTGGCGCCAGCCAAGCGCGCTTTCAGCAACGCCGACCAGTTTGTCGATACCATGTTGCCGCTTGCCAAGGAAGCGGCAGCTCGCATTGGCGTCGACCCGGTCATGCTGGTCGCGCAGGCGGCACTGGAAACCGGCTGGGGCAAGTCGATCATGCGTCAGCAGGACGGCAGCAGCAGTCACAACCTGTTCGGCATCAAGGCCGCTGGCAGCTGGAAGGGCGCCGAAGCGCGCGCCATCACCAGCGAGTTCCGCGACGGCAAGATGGTCAAGGAGACGGCGGACTTCCGCTCGTACGACTCCTATGCCGACAGCTTCCACGACCTGGTCAGCCTGCTGCAGAACAACAATCGTTATAAAGATGTCGTCGGTTCTGCCGATAACCCGGAACAGTTTGTAAAAGAATTGCAGAAGGCCGGGTATGCAACTGACCCGGCTTATGCCAGCAAGATTTCGCAGATCGCGAAGCAGATGAAGAGTTACCAGACTTACGCCGCTGCAACGGGCTCTTCCACGACTTTATAAGGTTTTGAATCATGTCGCTGATTTCAATTGGGCTCTCAGGTATCAATGCCAGCAGTGCCGCGATCAACACCATCGGTAACAACACGGCCAACGTGGATACCGCCGGTTACTCGCGTCAGCAGGTGATGACCACGGCTTCGGCACAGATCAATATCGGTCTGGGTGTCGGTTACATCGGCACCGGTACGACGCTGTCCGACGTGCGTCGTATCTACAACGGCTACCTTGATGCCCAATTGCAAACCAGTACTGCCCTGAGCGCCGACGCGGTTGCCTACTCCGGCCAGGCCAGCAAGACCGATACGCTGCTGTCCGATAGCGCGACCGGCGTGTCCACGCAGCTGGCTGACTTTTTCACCAAGATGCAGGGCATTGCCACCAATGCCACGCAGTCCTCGGACCGTTCGGCATTCCTGACTCAGGCTTCTGCCTTGAGCTCACGCTTCAATTCGGTCGCTTCGCAATTGTCGTCGCAGAACGACAACGTCAATGCCCAGCTCACCACCTTCACCAAACAGGTCAACGAGCTGACCACGACGCTGGCAAGCCTGAACAAACAGATCACGCAGGCCGGGGCGGGCAACACCACGCCCAACTCGCTGCTCGATTCGCGCAACGAAGCCGTCCGCCAGCTCAACGGTCTGGTCGGCGTGAAAGTGGTCGAGAACAACGGCAACTACGACATCTATACCGGTACAGGCCAATCGCTGGTCAGTGGCGGCACGTCGTACACCATGTCGGCGACCCCGAGCCCGGCCGATCCGCTGCAATACAACGTGCAGATCGCTTACGGCCAGACCAAGACTGACGTGACCTCGGTGATCACCGGTGGCTCGATCGGCGGCCTGCTGCGTTACCGCTCCGATGTACTGGTGCCTGCGACCAATGAACTCGGTCGTGCGGCGATGGTGCTGGCCGATCAGGTCAACAGCCAGATGAGCCAGGGCATCGACAGCAAAGGCAACTTCGGCAGCAGCCTGTACGCCAACATCAACAGTGCCGACGCCATTTCGCAGCGCAGCACCGGCAAGACCACCAACAGCGCCGGTTCCGGCAATCTGGACGTGACCATTGGCGATACCAGCAAGCTGACCGCCGACGATTACGAAGTCACCTTCAGCGACGCCTCCAACTTCACGGTCCGTCGTCTGCCCAACGGCGAAAGCGTCGGCACCGGTGCACTGACTGACAATCCGCCCAAGCAATTCGATGGCTTCAGCGTCAGCCTCAATGGCAATGCGCTGGCTGCGGGCGACACCTTCAAGGTCACCCCGACACGCAACGGCGCCTCGGGTATTTCGGTGGTATTGACCGATCCCAAGGACATTGCCGCCGCCGCGCCATTGACCGCAACGGCCGGGGCCAGTAACTCGGGCACCGGTGGTTTTACGCAGCCGGTGCTGAGCACCAAATCCGATATCTACGACAGCGTTCAGACGGCTGACCTGCGTAACGCAGTCAAAGACTCCGCGCCGATGAAGCTGGTGATGGGCGCGGTCAGCAGCACCGGTGTTCAAAGCTACACGCTGATCAATGCAAGTGGCTCACCTGTGCTCGACCAGAATGGCACCGCGGTGAGCGGCACGATCATTCAGGGTCAGAGCAACGCGCTCAAGCTGAGCGTCGGTTACACCGATAACACGACTACGCCAGCCAGCAAGACGGCGTTCGAAGTACAGATGACCCTGTCTGGCTCGCCACTGGCCAATGACACGTTCAGCATCGGCCTGACCGGTGCCGGCTCTTCGGACAACCGCAATGCCTTGGCAATAGTGGGGTTGCAGACCGCCAAGACCGTTGGTGTCACCAATGGCGGCGTGGGCACCAGCCTGTCCGGTGCCTACTCTGATCTGGTGTCGGTCGTCGGTACATTGGCAGGGCAGGGCAAGAGTGATGTCACCGCCAGCGCGGCAGTCGTTGCACAGGCCAAGTCTGCGCGTGATTCGGTTTCGGGAGTATCGCTCGATGAAGAAGCGGCCAACCTGATCAAGTATCAGCAGTACTACACGGCCTCTTCGCAGATCATCAAGGCGGCCCAAACCATTTTCAGCACGCTGATCAACAGCCTTTAAGGAGTCGTGAACCATGCGGATCTCAACTACCCAGTTCTACGAATCCACCAATACCAATTATCAGCGTACTTATTCGAATGTGCTCAAGACCAGTGAAGAGGTCTCCAGCGGTATCAAGCTCAACACCGCCAGTGATGATCCGGTAGGTGCTGCACGCGTTCTGCAACTGGCTCAGCAGAACTCCATGCTGACCCAGTACGCGTCGAACATCGGCACGATCAACACCAACATCGTCAATTCCGAGACCGCTCTGACCAGCATTGTCGATACGATGCAGGCGGCTCGTGAAGTGGTCGTGTCGGCCGGCAACGGTGCCTACACCGACTCCGACCGTCTGGCCAAGGCCGCCGAGCTCAAGCAGTATCAGAGCCAGATTCTCGGCTTGATGAACAGCCAGGACGCCAACGGCCAGTACATTTTCGCCGGCTCCAAGTCTTCGGCGCCGCCGTACGCGCAGAACGCCGATGGTACTTATAGCTACAGCGGCGACCAGACCAGCGTCAATCTGGCGATTGGTGACGGCCTGGTGCTTCCAAGCAACACCACAGGCCATGAAGCATTCGAGCAAGCGGTCAACACCACCCGTACGTCGTCGACGCTGCTGTCGCCTGCAACCGACGATGGCAAGGTCGGTTTGACTGGCGGTCAGGTCACGTCCACCAGCGCCTATAACTCGGGTTATCAGGCTGGCGAACCGTACACCATGACGTTCCTCAGCGGCACGCAGTTCAAGATCACCGATGCCACTGGCACCGATGTCACGACCGATGCCTCGTCTGCCGGTAAATTCAACTACGCCTCGTTCGCTGACCAGACCTTCACCTTTCGCGGTGTAGAGCTGACCATGAACGTCAACCTGTCAGCCGCCGAATCTGCCACGGCGGCAACGGCTGCCACAGCCCTGACCAATCGCAGCTATGAACTGGCCTCGACGCCAGACACGGTCTCGGCCTCGCGCAGCCCGGGCAACACGTCGGCTGCGACTATCAGCAGTTCGGCAGTGGGCAACACAACGGCTGACCGCACGGCGTTCAACAACACCTTCCCGCCCAATGGCGCGATTCTCAAGTTCACCAGCGCCACTGCCTACGACCTGTATGCGTCGCCTGTCACCAGCAGCAGCAAGCCGGTGTCGAGTGGCACACTGACCGGTTCGACCGCCAATGCGTCGGGCGTCAACTTTACCGTCAGCGGTACCCCGGCAGCCGGTGATCAGTTTGTCGTGGAGTCCGGCACGCACCAGACCGAGAACATCCTCAACACGCTGACCGCAGCAATCAAGGCGTTGTCGACACCCGTTGATGGCAATCTGGTTGCTTCGCAAAAGCTCGATGCTGCATTGGGTTCTGCGCTTGGCAACATTGCGAGCAGCATTGATCAGGCGTCCACAGCGCGCTCCGCCGGCGGTGCACGTCAATTGGCGGCGACGGCGCAAGGGACGACCAACGAGCTGCTCAAGGGCAACAACACGGTTGAGCAGGGCACCTATGTCAACGCCGATATCGTTGAGGCCACTACCCGATTGACGTTGCAGAAGACCATGCTGGATGCGTCGCAGCAGGTATTCGTCCAGTTGTCCAAGCTGAACCTGTTCAGCCAGCTGTAATCCTGGCGTTGAGCATCCGCCGTCTTTATTTCAGCGGTGAGGGAGGCTACTTGACCGGTAGCTTCCCGCCGCTCGCGAGTCTGCAATAGTGAATTCAGTCCCCCTCGTCAGTATCGTCATTCCCGCCTTCAATCCCCGGTTCTTCCACGCCGCGCTGCAAAGTGCCTTGAATCAGGTTTACGACAATCTGGAGATCATCGTCTGCGACGATTGCCGTACTGATGAAATCAGGGATATTTTCGACGAGTTGGTGCCCGCATCCAGCAACCTCGCACGTTACGTGCGCAACCCTCTGCGGTTGGGGTTTCAAGGCAACCTGCTGAAGTGCCTGGAAGAATCACGCGGCCAATACATCAAGTTTCTGTGTGACGACGACCGCCTCTTTCCGTACTTCATCGCCAATCAGGCAAGTGTTCTGGATGCCCATGAGGACGTGAGTCTGGTGGTTGGCCGACGGCATCTGGTCGACATTGATGACTACGTATTGCCGCCCCGCCTGGAAAACGTCGGGCTTGTGCCTTATGACGCTGTGTTCAAGGGCGAGGACATGCTGGCGATTTTCGAGCGCACCCCACGCAATTATCTGGGTGGGTTCAGTGCTGCCCTGATGCGCCGTGTCGATGTTCTGGAATACCTGCCTTCTATTGCCCAGTCAGGACAGGGTTTTCTCGCACTGCTGGATTTCGCGCTGTTCATTTGCTTGCTGCGTCGGGGCAACCTGGCGGCCCTGCACACTATTCAAAACGTCGAGCGGCAGCATCCAGGTCGTTTCAGCAGCCAGCCAGACACAATTCAGAAGGCGACCACCGAATGGGGCTGGCTGAACGAAATGCTCAAGGCCCGCAGCGGCGAGCAGGCCCCCGCCCAGGGCTGGGTGCGCTTTCTGCCCTTGCGCAAGGCGCTGGAACAGCCCCGTGAGTGGGACGAGGTCGGTCTTTACGGGATAATGGCCAGCCGTCAGGGCGTCATGCACAGTCGGGTGGGCAGCAAGAGCGAAACCTACGCCGAGCTTTACACGGAGTGGTTGTCGTGTCGGCAATTTACCGCACCGCAGAGAAAACTGATCGAGCAACGCATCGGCCAGTGGGCATGGCAGCCGCGCATTGTTCCGGTGGTCATCGACCCGTTCGGCGATGCCGAGGGGCTGGACATCACCCTGCGCAGCATTGCCGAGCAGGATTACGCCGCTGATTCGGTGGTGGTGCTGACCAATGCCGAGGTTGACGATGCACAGGTGCTGCGCTTCTCGTTACAGCCGGACTGGGCGCGCCAGTTGAACGAAGTGCTGCCGCTGCTGGAGAACGCTGACTGGGTTTATCTGCTGCGTGCCGGGGACCGGCTAACTCAGCCATCACTGCTGGTGCTGGCTGAGCGAATCGCGCAACACGAAAGCCTGCTGTGCGTTTACAGCGACGAGGGCGCGCTGGTCGATGGAAAATCCAGCGAGCCGATCTTCAAGCCTGATTTCAACCTGGACCTGATGCGGGCCTATCCGTATGTTGGCCGCACGTTGGCGTTCCAGCGCCGCAATCTGCTGGACGCTGGCGGCTTCGACCCTGTGCATGGCGAACTGGCGCCGCACGATTTCATCTGGCGTCTGGTGGAAGGTGTCGTGCCTCAGGCCATCGAGCACATCGCCGAGGTTCAGGTGGAGTCGACCCTGACCTTCGCGCAATGGCTGTCGCTGCCTCAGGTGATCGAGTATAACGAGTCGGTGGTATCGGCCCATCTTTCGCGCATTGGCCGAGAGCACGCCATTCATCATGATCAATTGCCACTGCTGAACCGGATCGAATACCGGCATGCGGCCAGCCCGCTGGTATCGGTGATCATTGCCACGCGGGATCAACTGGCAGCACTGGAGCGCTGTGTAGAAAGCCTGCTCAGTAACACCACCTACCTTCATTACGAAGTGCTGATCGTCGACAATGCCAGTGAGAGCGCCGACACCCGCGCCTGGTTTGCCGCGATGAGCGAGTTGGGCAGCGACAAGCTGCGCATCTATTCGCTGACCGAGCCGGGCAGCGAAGCCAGCGCGCAGAACCTCGCCGCCCGGCACGCCAACGGCGACTATTTGCTCATGCTCAGCCAGCACGCCGTGCTGCATCAGGCTGACTGGCTGCAAGGCTTGCTCAACCATGCTCAGCGCCCCGAGGTGGGTATTGTCGGGCCACGAATCCTCAACCCGCAGGGCAATATCCTCTACGCGGGGATGGTGATGGGTATGGACGGGCTGGCGGGTCGGCCCTTCATCAATTACCCGGCGGGCTCAAGCAGCTACATGCAGCGCCTGCAACTGACGCAGAACTGGAGCGCGGTGAGTGGCAATTGCCTGATGGTCCGCAAGGCGGTGTTCGACAGCGCAGGCGGGATGGAGGCGGCAACTTTCACTCAAGGTTTGCAGGACCTGGACCTGTGCATGCGGGTCGGGTGCGAAGGTTACCTGATTGTCGGCACCCCCGATTCGTCACTGGTACTGGCCGAGCCCGCTGCCGCGGCACGATCCGAGGCGTCGCGTCAGGCGCTGGACAACGAGCAGCAATCGTTTTTCGAAAAATGGCTGCCGAAAATGGCCCGAGACCCGGCCTACAACGCCAATCTGAACCTCAGCGAGGTGCAGGCCTTCGATCTTGACCCTGGTCTGCAGATGGGTTGGGAGCCGTTCTGCACCCGTCATCTGCCTTCGATTCTGGGCATGCTGGTCAACTCATCGGCAGTGGGCCACTACCGAGTCAGTCAGCCGATGCTTGAATTGATCGCGGCCGGGCGAGTGGTTGGCCGAATGTCCTACGAGTCTATTACGCCTGTTGAGGTCGAGCGCCAGCGTCCGGATGTCATCGTTTTTCAAGGGCGTTATTCCGAACCCAAGATCAAAGATATTGTTCTGGCCAAGAGCTATTCGAGTGCCATGCGCATTTTTGAGCTGGATGACTACATCATCGATGTGCCCGAGCGAAACGAGCACCGGCGCAGCATGCCCGACAACATTGGCGAGATGGTGCGCAAGGGTATAGGCCTGTGCGACCGCGTGGTGGTGTCGACCCAGCCGCTGGCCCAGGCGCTGTCGAGCATGCACAGTGACATTCGCGTAGTGCCTAACATGTTGGCTCCGCACTTGTGGAGCAGCCTCAAAAGCCAGCGTCGCACCTCCGGCAAGCCGCGTATCGGCTGGGGCGGAGGGACCAGTCACCGGGGTGATCTTGAGCTGATTGTCGATGTGGTGCGCGAACTGGCCGATGAAGTCGAGTGGGTGTTCTTCGGCATGTGCCCGGACTTGTTCAAACCCTACATTCACGAGTTTCATACCGCGGTCAGCCTGCAAACGTACCCGGCCAAGCTGGCCAGCCTGAACCTTGACCTGGCCCTTGCGCCGCTTGAGTTTCATATCTTCAATGACTGCAAGAGCAACTTGCGTCTGCTGGAGTACGGCGCGTGCGGCTACCCGGTCATCTGTTCGGACACCGAAGCCTATCGCGGCCATTTGCCGGCCACTCGTGTCTACACCAACAGCTCCGAAGAGTGGTTGCAGGCGATTCGCATGCACTTGTCCGACCCTAATGCCAGCTACCGCATAGGCGACGAGTTGCGCGAAACGGTGCTGCGCGATTTCATGTTGCGTGGCGAAAATCTGCAATATTGGGCGAACGGCTGGTTGCCCGACTGACCCGACCTGTTTAATGCGCTCCAGCCAATTGACGGCTGGAGTTGTGCTGTTTTGCTCTTGCGTTGACCGGGCCTTCGGGTTATCAGGATGTCTTTTGGTCACCAGGATCAAGACGCCATCGGTACGCTACCAAGGAAAGCTAATGCAAAGCCATTCTGGAAATGAAACCACCCCGTTGAGCCAGCGTCTGACCCTGCTGTTGCTTGCCGAGAATCAGTCGGACTTCCTGCGTCGTGCCCTGAAGTACTACAGCAGCTACCCGTGCAATGTGATTGTGGTCGATGCTTCGCCTGTGCCCGACGCACAGGTTGCCGAGCGTGCCGGGCTGCAGTACATCCACAATGCCGCACTCAGTGAAGCCGGTCTCAGCGCCAGAATTGCAGAAGGCCTCAAGCAGGTGTCCACCCCCTTTGTGGTGTACGCGCAGGTTGACAGTTTCCTGCTGCCTGATGCGCTCACCGAGGCCGTGAATTTCCTCGAAGCCAACGACGGTTACGGCGCTTGCCAAGGCTACAGCCTGGGTTACCAGGCCTACTTTGATCGCGTGGATTATTTTCGCCGCGACCGCAAGGTTCATGAGGACTACGCGTCTGATCAGGCCGATGAGCGGCTTCTGAGCTTCATGGGTCAGAGCCTGTCGCTGCTCAATGCCGTGACCCGGACCGGGCTGGCGCGTCAGTGGTTCACGTCGGTGCCTGAGGGCACCGAGCTGCACTGGCAGGACATCGGCCAGATGAGCTTTCTGGTTGCGGCTGCTGCGCTACGGATCCTGCCCATTCCCTATGCGTTGCACGTCAACGCTGAAAAGGAGGCAGAGCATCGCTATGGCGCTGCCATTGCAGGGGCGGTCAAACATATCGACCCCAAGGCGAAAGCCGAGCGCGAAACGCTTGCGCGCAGGGTTGTCTCGACGCTGGGCAATGTGCCGGGTTTTGACGGCGAGCAGGGCGCGCAGCACATATTGGCCGGCCTCGCAGCCATGGCTGAATGCCTCGAAACCCAGCCTTATCAGGCGGGCGAAAAAATCATCAGTTCGGTGTGGAACGTCGCGCTGGCGCAGACAGATGCGCTGTTCGAGCCTCGCCAGTTCGTTGAACTGCCATTCTATAACCAGCCACTGTTCGATGAGCTGGCGAGAATCGAGTTTCTGATCCATCTGTTGCCCGCAGGTCACGCGCAACTGGAGGGTCTTGAAGCGGTGCTGGTCAAGCAGGCCGACCTGCTGCGTGTGCAGAGCAACCCGGATGCCGAGTCACTGTTGAGCCGTCTGTGGCAAGCCTATGCCAACTACGCCTTCAGTCACAGCGTCGTGCAGAGTCTGGCCGAGGAGTTGAGCAAGTCCGAGGAGTTGAGCAAGTCCGAGGATGAGGAAGACATCGAATGCGCCGAGCGCATCGTCGCGTGGGGTCAGCGTCTGCAGTCCGATTCGGCATTCGATAACAGCCAGTTGCTGAAGGGCATGGCGTCCGGCAAGTTGCTCGACTGGCTCGATTCACGTGATCCGGCCCCGGCGCAACTGAAAAAGCTGACTGCGCAGCTGGCGCGTCGGCCAGCGGGTTCGCAGATCGGTATTTTGCTGCTTGATCTGGAAGCCGACGTGTTCAAGCTGCAGGCAACCTTCGACAGCCTGATCAACGGCCATTATCGGGGTTTCAAGGTCGTGGTGTTCACCACCGGTGACCTGCCTGCAACCACCACTTTGAGTGACACCCTGCACTTCGTCAAAGTCGCCGAAAACAACTATGTCGACAAGATCAATCAGGTCGTCAAACAGGCGTCCAGCGACTGGCTGATGCTGGCGCAGGCGGGTGAAGAGTTCACCCGCAGCGGTCTGTTTCTGGCCAGCGCCGAGCTAATTGACGCCGGGCAATGCCGGGCGGTCGCGGTGGATGAAATTCACCGTCAGGCCAATGGCACCCTCGCACCGTTGTTCCGTCCGGGCTTCAACCTGGATCTGTTGCAAAGTGTGCCGGCCTTGGCCGCTCGGCACTGGCTGGTTCGTCGTGATTTGCTGGTCGAGGCGGGCGGTTATTCTCGCGAGTTTCCCAAGGCGCTGGAATTCGACCTGCTGCTGCGCCTGATCGAGCAGGGCGGCATGAGCGGTCTGGCGCATTTGAGCGAGTCGGTGCTGATCTGCGATGCGCCCGAGCTTGAAGACAATCCGGACGAGCAAAAAGCGCTTACCCGTCATCTGGGCCAGCGTGGTTATCAGGCTGAAGTCAGTTCGGCATTGCCCGGCACTTACAAGGTCGACTATCGCCATGCTCATCGGCCGATGGTCTCGATTCTGCTGCATAGCCAGGACAACCTGGCGGAACTGCAGCGTTGCCTGCACAGCATCCTGCAACGCACCCGCTATCAGCGTTATGAGGTACTGATCGGCGATAACGCCAGCACTTCTAACGAATTGTCGACCTGGCTTGATCAGCAGCAACAGTTGTCCAGCCGGGTGCGCGTATTCCGCGCCGATCAGCGTGTGAGTACGGCGGCGTTGCGCAACCTGGTCAGCCAGGAAGCCAAGGGTGAGTACCTGATTCTGCTGGATGCCGAGAGCCAGATCGTCAACGTGGGCTGGATTGAATCACTGCTCAATCAGGTACAGCGCCCGGAAGTCGGCGTGGTCGGCGCACGCCTGGTAGACCGCGAGGGCACGGTGACCCAGGCTGGCCTGATTCTGGGGCTCAATGGCGGCGTGGGCTCAGGCTTTGTCGGCGAGCCGAAGACGTCCCGAGGTTACATGCAGCGCCTGGTGGTGGAGCAGAACTACTCTGCCGTGTCATCAGCGTGTCTGATCATTGCCAAGGAGTTGTTCGACGCGCTGGGTGGCCTGGATGAAGAGGTGTTTGCCGAGTCGCTGGGTGACGTCGATTTGTGTCTCAAGGCCGCGCAGGCAGGCTATCTGACTGTCTGGACCCCGCATGTTCAAGTGGTGCATTCGGGTGTGGTGCATGCGCCCGAACAAACCCTTGGAGCGTTGATCGGCAAATGGTCGGCGCAGTTCGCGCAGGACGAAGCCTACAACGCCAATCTCGACCGCAATGGCCGTGGTTTCACGCTGGCGGTTTAAGCGTTACGCATCACGCGATCCGGCTGTTTTTGCGGCCGGATCGTCTCCCTCACGCTGCCACCTCACACCTTTTTCCCTCCTGCCAATAATCGTAAAGCGTGCACACCGGCGTGACCTGCGGGTCATAACGTGCATCTTCACTGTATTGTGTTACAGGGAACGACACACGCCTGGCTTGCTTTAACGTGCCCCGCGCCCTGAAAATGTCGGTAAATCACCTCTATTCTGTAGCGGCCTGATTTTATCGGGACGAAAAATGACCTGTTTACTCATCGGGAAGCCATGATGATTGGCATTAAAAGCATAGCGAGTTACGTGCCCACTGCTGGCGTTGATAACTACGCTCAAGGTGCCAGTTTCGGCAAGGATGAAGATTTCATCCTCGGGAAGATCGGTTCCACGTTCCTGCCGCGCAAAGACGCTGGCCAGGAAACCTCGGATTTGTGCGTTGAAGCGGCCAACACGCTGTTTGCCAACAACCCGCAGCTCAAGCGCGAAAGCATCGACGTACTGATTGTCGTCACCCAGAACGGCGACGAAGAAGGGCTGCCACATACCGCTGCCATCGTTCAGGACAAACTGGGGCTGTCGACCAACGTTGCCGCGTTCGACATTTCGCTGGGCTGTTCCGGGTATGTCTATGGCATTTATGCGATCAAGGGCTTCATGGAAGCCGCAGGGCTGAAAAACGGCCTGCTGATCACCGCTGACCCGTATTCGAAAATCGTCGATCCGCAGGATCGCAACACCACCATGTTGTTTGGCGATGCAGCCACGGCAACGTGGATGGGCGAGGGCGCTGCCTGGCAGTTGGGCAAGGCCAAATTCGGTACCGACGGTTCCGGTGCGCCGCACCTGAAGGTGAGCAATGGCGTGTTTTTCATGAATGGCCGTCAGGTGTTCAACTTTGCCTTGCTCAAGGTTCCCGCGCATCTGCATGAACTGCTGAGCGAGTCGGAGCTGACGCCGGACGATATCGATGCGTTCTGCATCCATCAGGGCAGTGCTGCGATTGTCGACGCCGTTGCGCGTCGCTTTGAAGACAAGCCCGAGAAGTTTCTCAAGGACATGGTCGAAACGGGTAACACGGTGTCTTCCAGTATTCCATTGCTGATTGAAAAGCATGTGCTTAACTCTGACTGGAATCGGGTCGCTCTAAGCGGTTTTGGTGTAGGCCTTTCCTGGGGTTCTGCAATTATCTATAAAGCCTGAATCACCGCAGGCAAAAAAAGAGCGCCCGTGGCTAGTTCATCGGGCGCTTTTTTTTGACTAATCGATTCATTGCACATTTTTGAACTTGTACAGGTGTCATCTGTGCATGGCAAATGAAGTCCAGGCTGCAGTTTTTCTCGTGTCACGTGGGTTCGGTTTCGCCTCAAGCCCTTGTTTTATAAGGGGTATAGGAATGATGGCAAAATATTCAAAAAAAACGCTCAAGCAACCTGCCATCGCGACGATAACTATTACGAAGGTTCTCTAGGCACACCCGGCGCTTGCAGGGGCCGGAAGCCACGTAGTACCAAACCAACGAGGAATTCATCATGGCTTTAACAGTAAACACCAACGTAGCATCGTTGAACGTCCAGAAGAACCTGGGTCGCGCCTCCGACGCTCTTTCGATCTCTATGACTCGTCTGTCTTCCGGCATGAAAATCAACGGCTCTAGAGACGACGCTGCCGGCATGCAAATCGCTACCAAGATCACTTCGCAGATCCGTGGTCAGACAATGGCGATCAAAAACGCCAACGACGGTATGTCCCTGGCGCAAACCGCTGAAGGCGCACTGCAAGAGTCGACCAACATTCTGCAACGTATGCGTGAACTGGCTGTTCAGTCCCGTAACGATAGCAACAGCTCCACCGACCGTGACGCGCTGAACAAAGAATTCACCGCGATGAGTTCCGAGCTGACCCGTATCGCTCAAAGTACCAACCTGAACGGCAAGAACCTGCTTGACGGTTCCGCCAGAACCATGACTTTCCAGGTCGGTTCCAACTCGGGTTCTTCGAACCAGATCACTTTGACTCTGAGCGCAAGCTTCGACGCAAACACCCTGGGTGTCGGTTCGGCAGTCACCATCGCTGGTTCCGATAGCACCACCTCGGAGACTAACTTCTCCGCCGCTATCGCCGCCATCGACTCGGCTCTGCAGACCATCAACTCCACCCGTGCTGACCTCGGTGCTGCACAAAACCGTCTGACCAGCACCATCTCCAACCTGCAGAACATCAACGAAAACGCCAGTGCTGCACTGGGTCGCGTACAAGATACCGACTTCGCTGCTGAAACTGCACAGCTGACCAAGCAACAGACTCTGCAACAGGCTTCCACCTCTGTTCTGGCTCAGGCTAACCAGCTGCCATCCGCTGTACTGAAACTGCTTCAGTAATATCGGCATGAGTTTTAGCGGGGGAGTGCGTAATAGCGCTCTCTCGCTTTTTTACTTTCGGAGGTGATGGTCATGGATATAAGTGTAAAGCTGAACGTGTCTTATCCGGCCGTTCAACCGGCAAGTCAGGCCCCCGTGTCGGACAAGTCTGTTGACAAGCCAGCCGACGTCAAATCGGTGGAGCGTGTCGCTGCTCCTGAAGAAAGTAAAGGCTCGGATTTGCACAAGGATGACTCTCACGACGAGGCGAAAGTCAAAGCCGCTGCAGAAGACATCCAGAAATTTTTTCACTCGGTGAAGCGCAATCTCGAGTTTTCGATTGATGAAGCTTCTGGCAAAGTGATCGTCAAGGTCATTGCCAGTGACTCGGGTGAAGTGGTAAGACAAATTCCCAATGCAGAAATCCTGAAACTGGCCGATAGCCTGAGTGATGCGAACAGCTTGTTGTTCCGCGCCAGGGCGTGATCGCCGGTACGGTATTTGTTGCAGGTTGCCTGATGCGTTGACGCGACAGAAAAACCGGCGACATTCTTGAAGGGAGAAGCAAAATGGCAAGTCCAATTACATCGACAACGGGCCTGGGTTCGGGTCTGGCAATTACCTCCATCGTTGAAGGTCTTGTGGGAGCCGAGAAAGCGCCCAAGCAGAACCAGATCGACAAACAGACCGCCGCTACAACTGCATCGCTGTCGGGTGTCAGTCAGCTGACGTCGGCGTTGGCTGCGTTCCAGAAAACCCTGGATACCCTGGGCAGCTCCACCACGCCTGCTTTTCAGGGCTTTGCTGCGACATCTGCCAATGAAGCAGTGGTCAAGGCAACTGCCGGCAACACGGCTGTTAACGGTACTTACGCTATCAGTGTCAGCCAGTTGGCAACGCCTTCGAAGGTGGCTACGGCCGCACTAAGCTCGACGCAGGCGAGTGCTATTCCGAGTGGTACCCTGAAAATCACTCAGAATGGCACTGAATACGATGTCAATATCGACAAGGCATCGACGTTGCAGGAAGTGCGCGACAAGATCAACTCGTCGCTGCAGGGCAAAGGCATTACCGCCAACATCATCAACGACGACAACGGTGCCAGGCTGGTTTTCAGCTCTACAACCACCGGCAAGGGCTCTGACATCTCGGTAGTGGGTGCTTCCGGTCAGGAAGCGCTGAATATCGATGGTACCAAGCTGATGAGCGACACCAGCACGGGTACCGATGCCAGCGGCAAAGCGATTCCCGGTGCAGGAGCGATCACTGCGACTGCCAAGGATGCTGCCTTCACGGTTGATGGTCTGAGTCTGACCAGCAAGACGAACACGATCAGCACAGCGATTTCCGGTCTGACCTTTGATCTGGTCGCGCCAAGTGCTACTGGAGCAACGACCACCGTCACAGTGGCTACCAACACCGATGGGCTTAAGGCGTCGCTGCAGTCCTTCGTGGACTCCTACAACACGCTGGCCACCCTGGTGACTTCCCTGACCAAGGGTTCGATCAGCGACAAGGGCGTTTTCACGGCGGCCGCCCTTACCGGCGACGCCACGCCGCGTGCGCTGTTGGCAACTATCCGTGATCAGTTGGCGGGTGCCTCTTCAAGTGCCGGCCTCAGTGCGCTGTCGCAGTTGGGTATCAAGACCGAGCAGTCCAACGGCACGCTGTCGCTTGACACCGTTACATTCACTGCAGCGCTGAATGACAAGAAGCTGGGCAGCCAGATCCAGACCATGTTCACCGGCACAGGTGCAACCAACGCCGACGGTACGGTGGATGGCGGCCTGGTTGCGCGGATGAGTAAAGCGCTTCTGCCCTATACGAAGTCTGACGGCGTTCTGGCCAGCAAGACGTCCAGCCTGACCAAAATTCAGACCCGAATTGCCAGCGATCAGGACGCACTTGACCGTCGTATTACAAGCTTGACGGACAGCCTGACCAAGAAGTACAACGCGATGGACCTGGTTGTAGGGCAGCTTAAGGCGACCTCTACCAGTATCACTTCGATATTCGAAGCGATGAACGCGCAGAAAAGCGCTTCGTAAATTCAATTTACAGCAGTATCAAGAACCCGACTTCGTGTCGGGTTCTTGCTTTTGGGCTAAAGTTTCTGCGCGATGCGTCGATAGCTTGAATATCAGTATTCTGGATTTGTGACGAGGCCCCCCATATGAATCCGATGTTAGCGTTGCGTCAGTATCAGAAGATTGGCTCCCAGGCTCAGACCTCCGAAGCCAGTCCTCATCGTCTGGTTCAGATGTTGATGGAGGGTGGCCTGGACCGTATCGCTCAAGCCAAGGGTGCCATGGCGCGCCGTGACGTCGCCAGCAAAGGCGTGTTCATCAGCAAGGCGATCGGTATTGTCGGCGGCCTGCGTGAAGGCCTGGACCTGGACAACGCCCCCAGCGAAGCGCTGGTCAGGCAGGACAGCCTTTATCACTACATGATGACGCGTCTGGCCGAAGCCAATGCCCGCAACGATCAGAAGATGCTCGACGAAGTCGCCGGTCTGCTGATCACCGTCAAGGAAGGCTGGGACGCGATTGCCACCGTGCAATAACCTGCTGCTCTAGGAGAACAATAAAATGAGTGCTGCGCTCAAGCGTATCGAAGAAACCCGGGAAGCCTTGGTCGGGGCGTTGGCCGAGCGCGACTGGGAGGCTATCGTCAAGCTTGACCTGGCGTGTCGCGAGTGTGTGGATGCGGTGGTCAGCGAAGCGCCTGCCGACGAACCTGCGCTGCGTAGCAACCTTGAAGAGCTGCTGGGGGTCTATCGGCAACTGATTGATGTTGCAACCGGCGAGCGTCAAGCCGTCGTCGATGAAATGACGCAAATCCAGAATGCCAAAAATGCGACGAAGGTATACCATCTGTTCGGTTGACTGATAATTGTCATTTAATCCGTCGACAAGAGTTTCGCCATAAATTTGACTGTGTTCGTTTTTTTGACTTAACTAGTGATGTTTACTATTTTCTGGCGTCTCAAGGTTTATACCGGCTGAGATGCCAAGCTGCCCCCCAATCATGGGCATTGAGTTGACTAGGGAAGTTGCTATTGCATGTGGCGTGAAATCAAGATTCTGCTAATCGATGACGATAGCCAGCGCCGCCGGGACCTGGCGGTTATCCTGAATTTTCTTGGCGAAGAAAATCTCTCCTGTTCCAGCCAGGACTGGCAGCAGGTGGTCGGCTCTTTGGCGTCCACGCGAGAGGTTCTGTGCGTGCTGGTCGGGAGCGTCAGCGCCCCGGGCAGCCTGCAAGGGCTTCTTGAGACCATCGCGGCATGGGATGAGTTCCTTCCCGTACTGCTGTTGAGCGAAAACTCTTCCGTCGAGCTGCCGGAGGATCTGCGCAGGCGCGTGCTCTCCGCGCTCGAAATGCCCCCCAGCTACAGCAAGCTGCTCGACTCCCTGCACCGTGCCCAGGTCTATCGTGAAATGTACGATCAGGCCCGCGAGCGCGGTCGTCATCGCGAGCCGAACCTGTTCCGCAGCCTGGTAGGCACCAGCCGCGCGATCCAGCACGTACGGCAGATGATGCAGCAAGTCGCCGACACCGATGCCAGCGTCCTGATTCTCGGTGAGTCCGGGACCGGCAAGGAAGTCGTTGCCCGCAACCTGCATTACCATTCCAAGCGCCGTGATGCGCCGTTTGTGCCGGTCAACTGCGGCGCCATTCCGGCCGAACTGCTCGAAAGCGAGTTGTTCGGGCACGAGAAGGGCGCGTTTACCGGGGCAATCACCAGCCGTGCCGGCCGTTTCGAGCTGGCCAACGGAGGTACGCTGTTCCTCGATGAAATCGGCGACATGCCACTGCCGATGCAGGTCAAGCTGCTGCGCGTGTTGCAGGAGCGGACCTTCGAGCGTGTCGGCAGCAACAAGACGCAGAGCATCGACGTGCGCATCATTGCCGCGACGCACAAGAACCTCGAAAACATGATCGAGCTTGGCAGCTTTCGCGAAGACCTTTATTACCGTCTCAATGTGTTCCCTATCGAGATGGCACCGCTGCGTGAGCGCGTAGAAGACATCCCGCTGCTGATGAACGAATTGATCTCACGCATGGAGCACGAAAAGCGCGGTTCAATTCGTTTCAACTCGGCCGCCATCATGTCGCTGTGTCGTCACGCCTGGCCGGGCAACGTTCGCGAGCTGGCCAACCTGGTCGAGCGCATGGCGATCATGCACCCGTACGGTGTGATCGGCGTGGCCGAGCTGCCGAAGAAGTTTCGCTACGTCGATGATGAAGACGAGCAGATGGTCGACAGTATGCGCAGCGATATCGAAGAGCGCGTCGCCATCAACAGCAACACGCCGAACTTCGCGTCCGGTGCCATGCTGCCGCCTGAAGGGCTCGACCTGAAAGACTACCTGGGTGGTCTGGAACAAGGTCTGATTCAGCAGGCGCTGGACGATGCCAACGGCATTGTGGCTCGCGCAGCGGAGCGCTTGCGGATTCGCCGGACCACGCTGGTCGAGAAGATGCGCAAGTACGGTATGAGCCGTCGCGAGGGTGATGAACAGGCGGAGGATTGACGCCTGTTTCAAACGCTAAAAATCAAGCCCTTGAATTTTCAAGGGTTTTTTTTCGGCACGAGGATTGCTATGTCTCTCTTAACACACCGTTTACTGACGGTTCGCCACGAGAGAGATGAACTATGTCCCAGGCCGCCCAACTGACTTCCGCCCAATCTGCTCAGGCCCAGTACTCCCCGGAGCTGGAAAGTCGTCAGGGGCTGGAGCAGGCGTTCTCGCTGTTCAATCAGATGTCCGCACAGTTGACCGATTCCTACGGGTTGCTGGAAGCGCGTGTCACCGAACTCAAGAGTGAACTGGCCGATGCCGGCGCTCAACGTCTGCAGGAACTGGCAGAGAAAGAGCGCCTGGCCAACCGCCTGCAGAACCTGCTGGATCTGCTGCCCGGTGGCGTAATCGTCATCGATGGCATGGGCGTGGTGCGTGAGGCCAACCCGGCGGCCATCGATCTGCTCGGCCAGCCCTTGCTGGGCATGCTCTGGCGTCACGTCATCAGCCGCTGCTTTGCCCCGCGTGAAGACGATGGCCACGAAGTCTCCCTCAAGGATGGCCGCAGGCTTTCCATTGCCACCCGTTCGCTGGACGCCGAGCCTGGGCAACTGGTGTTGCTCAACGACCTGACCGAAACCCGTCGCCTTCAGGAGCAGCTGGCTCGCCACGAGCGTTTGTCGTCGCTGGGCCGGATGGTTGCTTCTCTGGCGCATCAGATTCGCACGCCATTGTCGGCGGCAATGATCTACGCCAGCCATTTGACCGAGCAGGAATTGCCGGTGGAAACCCAGCAACGCTTCGCCGCGCGGCTCAAGGATCGCCTGCACGAGCTTGAGCACCAGGTTCGCGACATGCTGGTGTTCGCCCGTGGCGAGTTGCCGCTGACGGATCGTCTTACGCCCGGTGCGCTGTTCCATGCGCTGCAAAACGCTGCCGTGACCCATGTGCAAGGCGTATCGGTGCGCTGGCAGTGCGATAGCATCGATGGCGAGCTGCTGTGCAATCGCGACACATTGGTTGGTGCGTTGCTCAACCTGATTGAAAACGCCGCCCAGGCCAGTGCCGGGCGGTCATTGCTGAAAGTGCATGCCTACAGCCGCGGCAACGTGCTGCGCGTGTGCTTCAGCGATAACGGCAGCGGCATGGACAAGGCCGCACTGGCGCGCATCGGTGAGCCGTTCTTCACCACCAAGACCACCGGCACCGGGCTCGGTCTGGCCGTGGTAACGGCGGTGTCGCGTGCGCATCAGGGCGGTGTGCATTATCTGTCACGGGTCGGGCGTGGCACCTGTGCAATCGTCAGCCTGCCATTGATTCCGGCTTCCAGCCCGATGGGTAACAACTGATGCCGATCAATGTGCTGTTGGTCGAGGACGACCGTTCTCTGCGCGAGGCGCTTGGGGAAACCCTGGAGCTGGCCGGTTATGGATACCAGGCGGTCGGCTCTGCGGAGGAGGCGCTGGTCGCGGCCGAGGCGCAGCCGTTCAGTCTGGTCATCAGTGACGTCAATATGCCGGGCATGGACGGTCATCAATTATTGAGCCTGTTGCGCAGTCGGCATCCGCAACTGCCGGTACTGCTGATGACCGCCCACGGCGCAGTCGATCGTGCGGTCGATGCCATGCGTCAGGGCGCGGCGGATTATCTGGTCAAGCCTTTCGAGCCCAAGGCCCTGATCGCGCTGGTTGCGCGTCATGCACTGGGGCGCTTGGGGCCTGCCGAGAGTGACGGGCCGATCGCGGTCGAACCCGCCAGCATCCAGTTGCTGAACCTGGCCAGTCGCGTGGCGAAAAGCGACTCCACCGTGCTTATTTCCGGCGAGTCCGGCACAGGCAAAGAGGTGCTGGCGCGTTTCATTCATCAAAATTCGCCGCGTGCCGATAAGCCTTTTATTGCGATCAACTGCGCCGCCATCCCCGACAACATGCTGGAAGCAACGCTGTTCGGTCATGAAAAGGGCTCGTTCACCGGCGCAATTGCGGCGCAGGCAGGCAAATTCGAGCAGGCAGACGGCGGCACAATCCTGCTCGACGAGATTTCTGAAATGCCCATGGGGCTGCAAGCCAAGCTGCTGCGTGTATTGCAGGAACGAGAGGTCGAGCGCGTTGGTGCGCGCAAGCCGATCACTCTGGACATTCGCGTAGTGGCAACCACTAACCGCGATCTGGCCGGTGAAGTGGCGGCGGGGCGTTTTCGCGAGGATTTGTTTTACCGGCTTTCGGTATTTCCGCTGGCGTGGCAGGCATTGCGTCAAAGGACTGCCGATATTCTGCCGTTGGCCGAGCGACTACTGGCCAAGCACGTCAATAAAATGAAACATGCGCCGGTTCGTCTTTCTGCCGAGGCGCAGCAGTGTCTGGTGAGCTACCCGTGGCCCGGCAACGTGCGTGAACTGGATAACGCCGTGCAGCGGGCTTTGATTCTGCAGCAGGGCGGGGTGATACAGGCGCAGGATTTCTGTCTTGCCGGGCCGGTCACCAGCCTGCCTGTCGCGGTGCCGAGCGAGGCTTTGCCCCCTCAGCCTGTCATCTCTTCGGCAGAGAATGCCGGTGTTTGTGTAGGTGCTGAATCAGCCGGGGCGCTGGGTGATGACCTCAGGCGTCGTGAGTTTCAAATGATCATCGACACGCTGCGCGCCGAGCGCGGTCGTCGCAAGGAGGCGGCCGAACGGTTGGGTATCAGTCCGCGTACGTTGCGTTACAAGCTGGCGCAGATGCGCGACGCCGGGATGGATGTCGAGGGTTATCTGTTTGCCACCTGAACAGGTGGCGTGCGATGAGCGTGTGTTCAATTTTCGTGTGGGTTTTGTATAACCGACGGAAGCCATAATCGCCCGCGCCCCTTGATATACAAGCGGTCCAGAGCGATTTTATGTCGGGTAACATGGCATTCCCTTGTGATGTGTCAAATTGCCATCATTCAGCTGGCACCGTTGTTGCTATGTCTTCTGTACCCGCTGAATCAGTGTCAAAAATTTGCGGGCCTTACGAGAGAAAACGTCCATGAGCCAAGGTGTTGAATTTAATCGCTTGATGTTGGATATGCGGGCCATGCAGATGGATGCGATGTCTGCACCCAAGCCCGTGTCCGGCGCGCAGGAAGCCGGAGCCAGCAGCTTCGCCGACATGCTTGGCCAGGCCGTCAACAAAGTTGCGCAGACCCAGCAGGCTTCCAGCCAGTTGGCCAATGCATTTGAAGTGGGCAAGAGCGGCATTGATCTGACCGACGTCATGATCTCGTCGCAGAAAGCCAGTGTGTCTTTTCAGGCGTTGACCCAGGTGCGTAACAAGCTGGTTCAAGCTTACCAAGACATCATGCAGATGCCGGTTTAAGGGACGTACTGAGTCATGGCCGAAGCAACTGCCGATACCGTTCCTGCAAGAGCGGGCGCTTCCGATAAGAAACCGCTGTTCGGTTTGTCTTTTCTGGAAAATCTCTCTGAAATGACCATGCTGCGTCAGATCGGCCTTATGGTCGGTCTTGCCGCGAGCGTGGCCATCGGCTTTGCCGTGGTGCTCTGGTCCCAGCAACCTGACTACCGTCCGCTTTATGGCAGCCTGGCGGGCATGGACAGCAAGCAGATCATGGACACCCTGACGGCGGCGAACATCAACTACACCGTCGAACCCAATTCCGGTGCTCTGCTGGTGAAGTCCGATGACGTGCAGCGTGCGCGTATCCAGCTGGCGCAGGCGGGCGTGGTTCAGAACGACGCCAATATAGGTTTTGAGATCCTCGACAAGGACCAGGGGCTGGGGACCAGCCAGTTCATGGAAGCCACGCGTTATCGCCGTGGTCTGGAAGGCGAACTGGCTCGTACCATCTCCGCCCTGAACAATGTCAAGGGTGCCCGTGTGCACCTGGCCATTCCGAAAAGCTCGGTATTTGTCCGCGATGACCGCAAGCCCAGCGCCTCGGTATTGGTCGAGCTGTATGCCGGCCGTTCGCTGGAACCCAGCCAGGTGCTGGCCATCATCAATCTGGTGGCCACCAGTGTCCCCGAGCTGAGCAAGTCGCAGATTACCGTGGTCGACCAGAAGGGCACGCTGCTGTCCGATCAGGCGGAAAACTCCGAACTGAACATGGCCGGCAAGCAATTCGATTACAGCCGTCGTATGGAAGGCATGCTGACCCAGCGCGTGCAGAACATCCTGCAGCCGATTCTGGGCAATGATCGCTATAAGGCGGAAGTCTCGGCAGTGGTCGATTTCAGCGCCGTCGAATCGACCGCAGAAAGCTTTAACCCTGACCAGCCTGCCTTGCGCAGCGAGCAATCGGTCAACGAACAACGTTCCAGCAGTTCAAGCACAGGCGGTGTTCCGGGTGCATTGAGCAATCAGCCGCCGGGCCCTGCCACCGCACCGCAAAATGCGGCGGCGGGTGCTGCCGGTGCGGCAGGCCCTATCGCCCCAGGCCAGCCGCTGCTGGATGCCAACGGTCAGCAGATCATGGACCCGGCAACCGGTCAGCCAGCGTTGGCGCCATACCCGGCCGACAAGCGCGTGCAATCGACCAAGAATTTCGAGCTGGACCGCTCTATCAGCCACACCAAGCAACAGCAGGGTCGTCTGACTCGTCTGTCGGTCGCGGTAGTGGTCGATGACATGGTCAAGACCAACGCGGCCAACGGCGAGGTTTCCCGTGCGCCGTGGAGCGCTGGGGACCTGGCGCGTTTCACGCGTCTGGTACAGGATGCCGTCGGTTTCGACGCCAGCCGTGGTGACAGTGTCAGCGTAATCAACGTGCCGTTCTCCAGTGAGCGCGCCGAAGTACTGCCTGAAGCGTCGTTCTATACGCAACCGTGGTTCTGGGACATCGTCAAGCAGGCGGTGGGGGTGATCTTCATCCTGATCCTGGTGTTTGGTGTGCTGCGTCCGGTGTTGAACAACATCACCAGCGGCAAGAGCAAGGAACTGGCCGGTTTCGGTGGCGACGCCGAACTGGGTGGCATGGGCGGTCTGGATGGCGAGTTGTCCAATGACCGTGTCAGCCTGGGTGGTCCGCAAAGCATCCTGCTGCCTAGCCCTACCGAGGGTTATGACGCACAGCTGAACGCAATCAAGAGCTTGGTGGCTGAAGACCCGGGTCGTGTGGCCCAGGTCGTGAAAGAGTGGATTAACACTGATGAATGATCGAGCCATGGTAGCCAAACTCTCCAAAGTCGAGAAAGCTGCGGTATTGCTGCTTTCTCTGGGCGAAACCGACGCGGCTCAGGTGCTTCGGCACATGGGCCCCAAGGAAGTCCAGAAAGTGGGCGTCGCGATGGCTCAGATGCGCAACGTACATCGCGAGCAGGTCGAAGAGGTGATGAGCGAATTCGTCGACATCGTCGGCGATCAGACCAGCCTTGGGGTCGGTTCGGACGGCTACATCCGTAAAATGCTCACCCAGGCACTCGGCGAAGATAAGGCCAACGGCCTGATCGACCGCATCCTGCTGGGCGGCAACACCAGCGGTCTGGACAGCCTCAAATGGATGGAGCCACGCGCTGTCGCCGACGTGATCCGTTTCGAGCACCCACAGATTCAAGCCATCGTGGTGGCCTATCTTGACGCTGACCAGGCCGGTGAAGTGCTCGGCCATTTCGACCATAAAGTGCGACTGGATATCATCCTGCGTGTGTCATCGCTCAACACCGTACAGCCAGCCGCGCTCAAAGAGCTGAACCAGATTCTCGAGAAGCAGTTCTCCGGCAACGCCAACACGTCGCGTACTACCCTGGGTGGTATCAAGCGTGCGGCCGACATCATGAACTTCCTCGACAGCTCCATCGAAGGCGCGCTCATGGATTCGATTCGCGAGGTCGACGAAGACCTTTCGGTGCAGATCGAAGACCTCATGTTCGTCTTCAACAACCTCTCCGACGTGGACGACCGCGGTATACAGGCGCTGTTGCGCGAAGTGTCTTCGGACGTGCTGGTACTGGCGCTCAAAGGCTCGGACGAGGCGATCAAGGAAAAAATCTTCAAGAACATGTCCAAGCGTGCCGCCGAACTGTTGCGCGACGACCTGGAAGCAAAAGGTCCGGTGCGTGTCAGCGATGTGGAAACCGCCCAGAAAGAAATCCTCACCATTGCGCGTCGTATGGCCGAGGCCGGCGAGATCGTACTCGGTGGCAAGGGTGGCGAGGAAATGATCTAAGGATTCAGCCGACTCATGTCCAGTTCCAATAAAGAATCGGCCAGCGACCTCATTCGCGCCAAGGATGCCGGGTTACTCGACATCTGGGCATTGCCCAGTTTCGATCCGCACGTGGAACCCGAGCCTGAACCCGAGCCGGAACCGGTCGACGAGCCGGCCGAAATGGAAGAGGTGCCGCTTGACGAGGTTCAGCCGCTGACCCTGGAAGAGCTGGAAAGCATCCGCCAGGAAGCCTGGAACGAAGGCTTTGCCACGGGTGAAAAAGAGGGCTTTCACAGTACTCAGCTAAAAGTGCGCCAGGAGGCGGAAGTCGTTCTTGCGGCCAAGGTTGCCAGCCTTGAACAGCTGATGGGCCACCTGTTGGCACCTATCGCCGAGCAGGACACGCAGATCGAAAAGGCCGTCATTCATCTGGTCGAGCACATCGCACGGCAGGTTATTCAGCGCGAACTGGTCACTGATTCCGGGCAGATCGCCAGCGTGTTGCGCGATGCGCTCAAGCTATTGCCGATGGGCGCGCAGAACCTGCGAATCTTCATCAACCCCCAGGACTTCCTGCTGGTCAAGGCCATGCGCGAGCGTCATGAGGAGGCGTGGAAAATCGTCGAGGACGAAGATCTGCTGCCGGGTGGTTGCCGAATCGAAACCGAACACAGCCGTATCGACGCCAGCGTCGAAACACGCATCGCCCTGGCGATCTCGAAAATGCACGATCAGTTGCATGAACAGGCGACTCATCCTGCCGCCGCTGACCTGAGCGTCGATCTTGATGCCTCACCCGTCAGCACGGCGAAGGCTGACGATTCTGACGTGGACGCTCTCGATGCGCCTTGATCGCGTGAGCTTCGGCAAGCGCCTCGGTGGCTACGCCGAGTCGATCAGCCTGCCTGCCCAGCCGGTGGTGGAAGGCCGCCTGCTGCGCATGGTCGGCCTGACGCTTGAAGCAGAAGGCATGCGTGCGGCAATGGGCAGTCGCTGCATGGTCATCAATGACGACAGCCATCACCCGGTGGAAGTCGAAGCCGAAGTCATGGGTTTTTCCGGCGGCAAGGTGTTTCTGATGCCGGTGGGCAGCGTTGCCGGCATCGCGCCGGGTGCGCGGGTCGTGCCGTTGGCCGATACCGGTCGCCTGCCGATGGGCATGAGCATGCTCGGTCGGGTGCTGGACGGTGCCGGTCGCCCGCTGGATGGGCGTTCACCGATCAAGGCCGAAGACTGGGTGCCGATGGATGGCCCGACCATCAACCCGCTCAAGCGCGACCCGATCAGCCAGCCACTGGATGTCGGCATTCGCTGCATCAACGGTTTATTGACGGTCGGGCGTGGCCAGCGTCTCGGGCTGTTTGCCGGTACGGGCGTAGGCAAGAGTGTGCTGCTGGGCATGATGACGCGCTTCACCGAGGCGGACATCATCGTGGTCGGCCTGATCGGTGAGCGGGGCCGTGAGGTCAAGGAATTCATTGAGCACATCCTCGGCGAAGAAGGCCTCAAGCGCTCGGTGGTGGTTGCTTCGCCAGCCGATGACGCGCCGCTGATGCGCCTGCGCGCAGCCATGTACTGCACGCGAATCGCCGAATACTTTCGTGACAAGGGCAAGAATGTTCTGCTGCTGATGGATTCCCTGACCCGTTTCGCTCAGGCCCAGCGGGAAATCGCCCTGGCCATCGGCGAGCCGCCAGCCACTAAAGGCTATCCGCCATCAGTGTTTGCCCGCTTGCCCAAACTGGTCGAGCGCGCCGGTAACGCTGAAAAGGGCGGTGGTTCGATCACTGCGTTTTACACCGTGCTCTCCGAAGGCGATGACCAGCAGGACCCGATTGCCGACTCGGCGCGGGGCGTGCTCGACGGCCACATCGTGCTGTCGCGGCGCCTCGCTGAAGAGGGGCATTACCCGGCCATCGACATCGAAGCGTCGATCAGCCGGGTCATGCCCGCCGTGGTCAGCCCCGAACACATGGCTCGGGCACAACACTTCAAACAGCTGTGGTCGCGTTACCAGCAGACTCGCGACCTGATCAGCGTCGGCGCCTATGTGGCCGGCGGTGATCGCGAAACCGACATGGCGATTGCCTTGCACCCGGTGCTGGTGCGCTACCAGCGTCAGGCGTTGCGCGAGAACGAAAGCATGCAGGGCAGCGGCGACGCGCTGGCGTCGATATTCGCTCCGGCCCCTGGCGGCTGATAGCCTATGGCCCAGAGTCGAGCGGCGCGTCTGGCGCCTGTGGTCGAGATGGCCGAAGCGGCCGAGCGTACGGCGGCTCAGCGGCTCGGGCATTTTCAGGGGCAGGTCAATCTGGCCAACAACAAGCTGCAGGAGCTGGACCAGTTTCGTCAGGATTACCAGCAGCAATGGCTGCAGCGCGGCAGTGCCGGGGTGTCCGGACAGTGGTTACTGGGCTACCAGCGCTTCCTCAGCCAGCTTGATGTCGCGGTTGCCCAGCAATACAAAAGTCTCGAATGGCACAAGGCCAACCTCGATAGAGCGCGCAGTGCCTGGCAGGATTGCTATGCGCGGGTCGAGGGCTTGCGCAAGCTGGTCCAGCGCTACATGGATGAAGCGCGCAGGCTTGAAGACAAGCGCGAGCAGAAGTTGCTCGACGAGTTGTCGCAACGTTTGCCACGTCACGAACAATTCTGACGTTTCATTTAATCAGTCCCGGAGATCCTCTGGTCTGGTCTACGCTATTAATGTCTCGGTGATGAAACACCTCGAGGTTCCCATGACAGTGACTTCCGTACGCTCCGAAGAGGGTCGACAATTGACCCTTTTTATCGAGGGCCGCTTTGACTTTTCGTCCCATCAGGATTTTCGTGCGGCCTATGAGGAGTGTCCGCATGATCTCGACTACGTCGTCGACCTGCGCGGCACGCATTATCTGGACAGCTCCGCGCTGGGCATGCTGTTGCTGTTGCGCGACCATGCCGGCGGCGACAAGGCGACAGTGCGCCTGATCAACTGCACGCCTGATGTTCACAAGATTCTCGCCATCTCCAATTTCTCGAAGCTGTTCCAGCTGAGCTGATCCTTTGCAGTCGCCTCTGAAGAAACTGTGCATTCTGATTGCCGACGACAGCGCCAGTGACCGATTGCTGCTTTCGACCATTGTTGCGCGTCAGGGCCACAGAGTGCTGTGTGCGGCCAATGGTGTCGAGGCGGTGGCGATCTTCATGGCCGAAAGCCCGCAGTTGATTCTGATGGACGCGATGATGCCGGTCATGGATGGCTTTGAAGCGGCGCGACGGATCAAGGCGCTGACGGGCGAATCGCTGGTGCCGATCATCTTTCTCACCTCACTGACCGAAGGTGAAGCGCTGGCGCGCTGTCTGGACGCCGGCGGCGATGATTTCATGTCCAAGCCTTACAACCCGCTGGTACTGGCTGCCAAGATCAATGCCATGAACCGCTTGCGGGTATTGCACGAAACCGTTCGTCTGCAGCGCGACCAGATCAGTAAACACCACGAATACCTGCTCAATGAGCAGCGGGTTGCCAAGGCCGTTTTCGATCAGGTGGCGCACGCCGGATGTCTGGGGGCGGGCAATATTCGTTATCTGCAATCGCCTTATGCGCTGTTCAACGGCGATCTGATGCTGGCTGCCTACACCCCGGCCGGGCACATGCAGGTGCTGCTCGGGGATTTCACCGGCCATGGTTTGCCGGCGGCCGTGGGTGCCATGCCGCTTGCCGATGTGTTCTACGGCATGACCGCCAAGGGCTATGGTCTGATCGAGATCCTTCGTGAAATGAATGCCAAGCTCAAGCGCATTCTGCCGGTCGACATGTTCTGCTGCGCGACGCTGCTGTGCATCAATCTCCCGCAACGACAGGTCGAGGTGTGGAACGGCGGCTTGCCGGATGGCTATCTGTTGCGCGGTACGGACGGCGAGCATGTACCGCTGGCATCCAGTCATCTGCCTCTGGGCGTGCTGAGTGTCGACGCTTTTGATGCGCGCACCGAGGTTTATCCGCTGGCACCGGGTGACCGGATATTTCTGTTATCCGATGGCGTGCTCGACACCAGCGACAGCAACGACCAGTTGTTCGGCGTGCAGCGGCTGCGGGAGGTTCTGTCTGCCAATCGCGAGCCGCAATTATTGATTCAGGAAATCCTCCAGGCGCTCAACGATTTCGGCGGCAAGGCGCGTGACGATGTCAGCCTGCTGGAAATCAGCGCGGTCGATGAGCCGCTCACCCATCGGCCGGCCCCCACTTATTCGGACAGCGGCGCGTCGAGCCCGCTGGACTGGTCGGTCAGCTTCGAGTTTCGGGCTTCGACCCTCAAACGCTTCAATCCGCTGCCTTATGTGCTGCAATTGCTTCTGGAAGTTCATGGGTTGCGCAATCAGGGCGCGGCGTTGCACATGGTGCTCGGTGAGCTGTACAGCAATGCGCTGGAGCACGGTGTGCTAGGGTTGGACTCGGCGCTCAAGCATGATGCCGCAGGTTTCGCGCTGTATTACCAGCAGCGGGCGGAGCGTCTGGGCGCACTTGAGTCGGGATTCATTCGCGTGACTGTGCAGGTCGAGCCGGTCGGAGAAGGCGGGCGACTGACCCTCCGTGTCGAAGACAGCGGCGACGGATTTGATGTAAACAAGGCGCAAATGTTGATACCTGACAGCGATGAGCTGTATGGTCGCGGACTTCGGCTGGTGTGCGAACTCAGTCACGAGGCCCGTTGGTCCACTGATGGCAGGACCGCCTACGTGGAATTTTCCTGGGAGGGAGTGGCATAATCCGTTCCGGGTTCTTGATCAAGGAGTGAACAAGTGTCGATTCATCTGGATTACAGCGTACTGAGTGCCTTGCAGGAAGTCATGGAGGACGAATATCCGACGTTGCTGGATGTGTTCCTCAAGGATTCCGAGCAGCGTCTCGCCCAACTGCGCCTTGCGGTTGAAACCGGCAATCTCGATCTTCAGGAACTGAGCCTCACGGCGCACAGCTTCAAGGGCAGTAGCAGCAACATGGGTGCCCTGCAGCTTTCGCAATTGTGTCACCAGCTTGAGGAGCGTGCTCGTCAGAACGATTCCTCGGATCTGCCAGACCTGATCGGCAGGATCGGCAGCGAATACCTGACCGTCCGTGGTTTGTTCAATGCTGAGCGCCAGCTCTTCATCAGTTGATCGATAATGCCCTGTCGAAGGGCTGCATTTTAAAGTTGGCCCACATATTGCTGTGTCTTGTTGTATGGCAACAACCAGCAGCTTATGCGGAGACCGAAATGCCCCTTGCGACCAATGCGCTTCTTCAGACCAGCACCGCTGCGACTTCCAGGTCCAGTGCGGCCACCAATGCCGTCAAGTCTGCTGACAGCAGCAAGGACGGGGCTTCCAGCTTTTCCAACGTCTACGCCAAACAGGCCAAAGACACGGTTGCGCCGCGCGATGACGTGCCGGTCAAGCCGAGCCGGGACAAGGCTGCGCTTGACAAGGACAAGGTCGCCGCAGGCAAGAACGATCAGGCCAATGCCGCTGACAAGTCCACCGTTGCCGATAGCGGCAACGATTTGCCTGCAGCGTCATCTGTCGCCGGCAATGACCCTGACACTGCCAGCGCTGACTCGACACCTGACGACGCACAGGCAGCTGCCGCTGCATTGGCGGACGGGCAGGCCGTTACCGATCCAGCTCTGGACCCTGCGCTTGATCCCGCATTGCAAGCGCTGGCGGCACAAACGCCTGCCTTGCCGGCAGCCAGAGTACAGGCGCCGGAAGTCACGACTGCACCTGTTATTGCGACCCTCGCTACAACTCAGGCTGCGCCTGCAACGCCGGTCGTCGCTGAAGAAGCCTTCAATCCGGACGCAGATCCTCTGGACGGGCTGGAAGCGGTGCAGTTGGCGCTCGAAAATGCCAGCGCCAGAACGCAGCTGGCTGCACAGAACGCTCACGCCGCCAACAAGGCGACGCCGTCAAACGCAGAAGCTGATCCAAACCAGAATTTAGTCAATAACCTGTCGGCTCTGACCGAGCAGCTTGCTGCGGATGACAGCAGCACAGAAAGCAGTGACAAATCGTTCAGCGGGCTTATCGGCGAGGGGCTCAAGGACGTCAAAAGCGCTGCGGGTGATACACGCGTAGACAACTTTGCTGATCGTCTGGCTGCGTTGAGCCAGGCGGCGCAACCTGCCCGCGCAGCCGCCGCACCGGCATCCGCGCCCTTGATGAATCAGCCGTTGGCCATGCACCAGAGCGGCTGGACCGAAGGCATCGTCGACCGCGTCATGTATTTGTCCAGCCAGAACCTCAAGACCGCCGATATCAAGCTGGAACCCGCCGAGCTTGGGCGTCTGGACATCCGCATCAACATGGCGCCAGAGCAGCAGACCCAAGTGACCTTCATGAGCGCCCACATGGGCGTGCGCGACGCACTGGAAAGCCAGATGTCAAAGTTGCGTGAGTCGTTCGTTCAGCAGGGCCTTGGCAATGTTGACGTCAACGTGTCCGACCAGTCGCAACAGCAAGCCCAGCAACAGGCCCAGGAACAAGCCAGTCGCGCCCAGCGCGGTGGTCGCGGCAGCGGTGTGGGGTCGGGCGATACCTCTGAGGATATTGCCGGCGTCGACGCCGCCATTCCCGTGAGTCAGCCGGCTGCGCGCGTGATCGGCACCAGCGAGATCGATTACTACGCGTGATGTTCAGCAAGCCCCGATGAGCCCGGAAAACGGGCTCTTGCCCAGATGGGGTCACATCTGTGCTGCAACACAACGCCATTCCATGCGCATGTTTACTGCACATAAACGAAAGCGCTTTTTAACGCGATATCACTGACGACGCAGAGTGCGACGTAAGTGACGGAAACGGAGCCAAGGGTTTTGCTCACTTTGGCCCCATCAAAGTA
>NZ_ATDK01000302.1 GCF_000444135.1 Pseudomonas avellanae BPIC 631 | reverse complement strand
TCCGCGTCGCATGCCGTTCTGGACGCTCTGCGTCCAATCCTCCCGGAACATTCACTGACCTGAATCAACCACTCAGCGCAAAATGAGAATTAATCTCAATAGTGCCTTGCTATTATACCGATAAGAATTATTCTCATCTTACTTGAACAGGAGATGAGACATGACTTATTTGATCGATGCATGGCTGGACCGACCACACCCTTACCTGAGAATTCTTCATCGCGAGACGGGGGAAGTGTGTGCGGTTCTGGAGGAAGAGGCGCTTGAGGAGTTGCGCGATCAGGGTGATCTGGACGTGTGCAGCCTGAGTTCGAGCGAGCCGCTGGTGCTCAAGGAGCTGGTGAGAAACCTGTTTCTGTTCTGCTATGCGCGGGCGTTGCGCCCGATGGGTGAGTTGCACTGAGCATGAAGCATCAGCACAACCCCGCCGCTGAACGAGTCAGCGCGATTCGTTCAGCGATTTTCTGTATCGAACGGGTCGATTACAGAACGTCCAGCAGTTCCACATCGAACACCAGCACGCTGTGCGGTGCGATGCTGCCGACGCCCTGAGCGCCGTACGCCAGCTCGCTCGGCACGTGCAGACGCCATTTGCTGCCGGCGTTCATCAACTGCAGTGCTTCGGTCCAGCCCGCGATCACGCCGCTGACCGGAAACTCGGCAGGTTCGCCACGATCGTAAGAGCTGTCGAAGACAGTGCCGTCGATCAGCGTGCCGTGGTAGTGAACGCGTACCTGGTCTTCACGGGTTGGCTTGGCGCCATCACCGGAAGTCAGCGCTTCAAATTGAAGGCCGGAAACCAGCGTGGTCACGCCTTCGCGCTTGGCATTTTCAGCCAGGTAAGCCTTGCCGGCGCCTGCAGCCTGTTCGGCCTTGGCGGCTGCTTCGGCCTGCATGATTTCACGGATGACCTTGAAGCTGGCGGACATTTCTTCCTGACCCACACGGCTTGGCTGACCGCCAAACGCATCGCGCAAGCCTGCAACAATGGCTTCCAGATCGACGCCCGGTGGCGGGTTGTCGCGCAACTGGTCGCCCAACTGACGGCCGATGCCGTAGCTGACGCGAGTTTCGTCGGTGGACAGATTGACTTCGGACATGACACTGCTCCGCAGAGGGGCACGCAGTCGATAATTTCGTAAAACCTGAACGGTCATCACGCTTTACCCTGATGCGCCCCGAACCAAAAGGGCGAGCAGCCTAGCACAATTGAGCCAGCACGCCCTATCGCAGCAGCCATCGCCCCTTGGCGGTCAGGACCACGACGAATGAAAGGAAATCGGCATGCGCATCTCGGAGCGGTCGTTGACCGGCATGCCGCACAGCTCATCGTGCACCACGCAATGCACCAGATAAAACGGCACCACCGGCACATTCTTCAGCAATTCACGGGCATGCTCGACCGAACGAAGGTGCAAAGTCTTGCCGGCCGTATCCTTGAGCATCACCGAAGTGCCGCTCATGCGCACATCGAGCAGATAGATACCGCCTTCGATGGAGATCAGGTTCAGCTCGTCGACCCGACCGGCCTGGGCGTGGTCGGTAAACTCCTGGTAATTCATGGTCGAACCTCCTGCGCAACGTCTAATGCATCGGAACGGACGTTTTACAACACACTGCGCCGACACGCCAGAAACGAAACCATCCGCCCCTTTTATCCTTCACAGGATCAGCGCTTGGTCAGCTTGTCCAGATAGCCCATTGCAAACGCGGAGATCACGAAGGTCATGTGGATGATCACGTACCACATCAGGTATTCAGGCTTGATGTTGGTGGCATCCATGAACACCCGCAGCAAGTGGATAGAGGAAATCGCCACAATGGAAGCCGCAACCTTCATCTTCAGCGAAGACGAGTCCATGGTACCCAGCCAGTTGAGCTTTTCCTTGTCATCATCAATGTCCAGTTGCGACACGAAGTTCTCATAACCGGAAATCATCACCATCACCAACAGGCCGCCCACCAGCGCCATGTCGATCAACGACAGCAGCACCAGAATCAGATCGGCTTCTGCCAGGGAAAAGATATTGGGGATGACGTGAAAGATTTCCTGGAAGAACTTGAGACACAAGGCCAGCAGGCCCAGGGAAAGACCGAAATAGATCGGCGCAAGCAGCCAGCGCGATGCGTACATGGCATTCTCAAAAAAACGTTCCATTGATACTCGCAAGGTGTTTTGGAAGGACGGGCGAGTATATCAGCGGTAACGCGCTGCTCTGGAGCTGCGACAAAATATCGCACGACGGGCGCACAAGGCACCGTAGAGGCACTGGGTATCGAGGGATTAAAAGAGTGATGAGCGCTGGCGCACCGCCCCGTCACTGCCGATTCGCCTCAGCTCGGCCTGCAGATGCAGTGACCAGATCGGCACATCGTCGAGGCATCGGTAGCCGTGCAACGAAAGGTTTTCGAGGATGCTGGTCAGCACCGACTGCGCCTCGGGCATGCCATTGAAAGGCCCTTGAGACTTGATTGCCGAAGGCTGCTCTTCAGCCATGCCAGCCGCAAACAGCACCACCCATTGCCCATTGTCATGGGGAAGAGGCCGGATGACACATTCGATGCGGGTCATCAGCCCCATACATTCCCGGGTAAGGCAAAGGCTACGCTGCATGATGCGTTCCTGATCAGCGACAGTGCTCATCCTTCTCATAAGCAGAATGCACGCCAACCCTCTGGCTGCTGCGGTCATGATCAAGACTAGAAGAAAACCCGCTCTACGCGAAACCTCCCTGATAAACGGAACACCGGGCGGCGTCAGCACCGCCCGGTTCAATGAGCACCGTTATCAGATTTTCAGCTCGGGTTGCAGTTGCGCAGGCTCTTTTTCCAGCTCTTCCTTGAGGTCTTCGTCGCTGAGCATTTCTGCGATATCGCGCAGGCGCTCCACCACCCGCGCATTGACGCTGCCTTCCGGAAACTCACCGTTCTCGTCAGGCGCACCGGCGGGCTCGCCAACCAGCAGGCTCAAGGCCTCGTCAGCCTGGCGTACAGCGTAAATGTGGAACTGCCCGTCACGCACGGCCTGAACCACACGCTCATCAAGCATCAGGGTGGTGACGTTGGCGTGCGGGATGATTGCGCCCTGCTCGCCGGTCAGGCCACGCGCTTCGCAGAGACGGAAGAAGCCTTCGATCTTCTCGTTGACCCCGCCCACCGCCTGCACTTCACCGAACTGGTTGATGGAGCCGGTAATCGCAAAACACTGCTTGAGCGGCGTGCGCGACAGCGCCGAGATCAGCGTGCAGGCCTCGCCCAGCGACGCACTGTCGCCGTCCACGTAACCGTAGGACTGTTCAAGCGCGATACTGGCGGAGATCGCCAGCGGAAATTCCTGTGCGTAACGGCTACCCAGGTAACCGGTGAGGATCATCACGCCTTTGGAGTGGATCGGTTGGCCCAGATTGACTTCGCGCTCAATGTCGACAATGCCGCTGCCACCCGGATAGACCGTAGCGGAAATACGCGCCGGCACACCAAACGCCGAATCGCCAACCTCCAGAACCGTCAGGCCGTTGCACTTGCCGACCGCCGCGCCGTCGGTATCGATGAGGATCACACCCGCCATCATGTCATCGAGAATCCGCGCAGAAACCCGCCCGGTACGCGTGGCCTTGGCCTTGAGCGCACGTTCGATGTGCCCCGCGTCGGTCTTGTCATCATTGGCCAGTTGGCGGATGAAGTCTGCCTCGCTGACCAGTTGAAACAGGTCCCCGATGCGCGCCGACAAACGGCCCTGATGCTCGGCCAGTCGGGCGCTGTAGGTCGCCAGTCGTGCCACCGCGTCGGCGGTCAGAGGCGCCATGCCCTCCTCCGAGGTGCGGGTTTTCAGCAACTGCGCGAACTGCTCCAGCGTCTCGTCGACCATCGGGATTTCTTCGTCGAAATCGACCAGCACCCGAAACATCTCCTGAAAGTCAGGATCGAGGTCTTGCAGGGTGTAATACAGCGAACGGGAGCCAATGATGATCTTGACGTTCCACGGGATCACCTGCGGCGTCAGCGTCACGGTTGCCACGCGGCCCAGTTCGCCCAGCGGCGATTCCATTTTCAGCTTGCGCGATTGCAGGGTGCGCTTGAGCGCGTCCCAGACAAACGGCTCGCTGAGCATCTTTTCCGCTTCCAGAATCAGGAAGCCGCCATTGGCACGGTGCAGCGCGCCGGGGCGCAACTGGCGGTAGGTGGTGTATAGCGCGCCCTGATCGGTGCTGTATTCAATGCGCCCGAACAGGTTGTCGTATGTGGGATGCTGCTCGAAAACCACCGGCGCGCCGCCGTCACGGGTGTTTCCGACCACCAGGCTCGGGCTGTACTGCTCTTCCAGCAACTTGCGCGCCTGGGCATCGGTCTTGGCGTCGTCGACCAGTTGCTCAACCAGCGTCTTGAGCAAGTACACCTGCATCGCCTGCAGGTACGCACAAACGGCGGCGTTTTCGGCATATTTTTCCGAAAGCGGCGCCAGCAATGGCTGCAAGGTCAGGGTAATGGTTTCTTCGTTAAGCTGACGCAACTGGTTATTGGACTCGCGTTTCCACTGCGGCAGGCTGGCCAGTTCTTCATTGAGACGTTCCCCAAGGAAGGAAATATCTTCGTGAAAACGATCACGGTCGGCCTCGGGCAACTGTGAGAACTCGGCTTCGTCCAGCGCCTTGCCATCGGCCATCGGTGTGAACGCGATGTTGGAATTGTCGCGATACAGCGCAATGTCCTTTTCCAGCGACAGGCGCTCGATCACATCGAGTGCGCGGTCGTAACGCTGATTGAACGCGCGGTCGATGGAGCTTTTCTTTTGCTGATAGGACGGGTGCTCGAACACTGCCGGAAAGGTCACCAGCAGGTTGTCGATCAGGCCGCCGATATCGGCCATGAACTCATGGGCGGTGCCCGGCGGCAATTCCAGGGCTTTGGGCTCACGGGGCTCGTCGAAGTTATTGACGTAAACCCAGTCCGAAGGCGCCTGCATGCGCTTGCCTTCGGCCTTGAGGTAGCGTTTGACGAACGAGAAGCGGCCAGTGCCGGGCTCGCCCATGACAAACACGTTGTAACCGGGGCGCGGCATGGCAACGCCGAACTGCAGGGCTTCTAAGGCACGCTCCTGGCCAAGTACACCGCGAAAGGGTTCAAGCTCGTGGGTGGTCGCAAAGCTGAACTGCTCAGCGGAAAACGGACGGGTCAGCGCGTGTGGCGCCAGGCGTAGGTTGGCTGCGACAGAATCGGGCATCAGTAATCCTTACATCAGGCGGGGCAGATGTCGGCATTCTGGCGCTCGCCGCACGCGACTTGCAAGGCAGGAAAGCCCCGAAAGGCGCTCGCGGATGCAAAGCCATCACCGTTGTGCGAAAAAAAATCTTCTTCCGGCAATAATCTGCAATAGATCGCGGAACCCTTGGAACCCGCCTACGCTCCAAATTGCGCAGGTGGTTGCTGGTTGGCCGCCTGTCTTGATGTGATTACTCAAGAAACTCGACCCTTGGCTGAACTAAAAAGAGAAAAAGCTATGAAACGGATTCTTCTTGGAACGCTCTTCGCCGCTGTATCCATCAACGCTATGGCTCAAGCTCCAGGCGGTCCTGACTGCGGTTGGGGCAACATGCTGTTTGAAGGCCAGCGCGGTACTCCAGCTCACTTCCTTGCATCAACCACTAACGGCACTTCGGGTAACGCCACCTTCGGCATGACCTCCGGCACCAACGGCTGCTCGACCAACAGCGCACTGACCTACGGCGGTAAATCCTGGCTTGCCATGAACGGCATGATGGATGAACTCTCCAAGGACATGGCAATGGGTCAGGGCGAAGCACTGACTACCTACGCCGTGGTACTGGGCGTTGCGCCAGAGGATCGCGAGCACTTCGCGGCCGTCACTCATGAACACTTCTCGCAGATTTTCAGCAAGGCCGACGCCACTGCTGAAGACGTTCACACCAACACCGTCAACGTTCTGAAAAACGATCCGACTCTGGCCAAGTACGCTACTCAGGCTTAAAGTCGTTCGCCCGCCCTTTCTTCGCGAAGGGCGGGACTCTCTTTCTTGACTAGTTGCCCTCTATGCTCAAACGTCTTGTAACGCTGGCGCTGTTTGTCTGTGCCCCCTTGTCTGCCGCGCCTCATGCCACCGCAGACCGTTTGCAGCAAATGGCCAACGAGCCATTCTGGATTTCACTGGGTCACTACGAAGCCGGCAAGCTGGGTGGTTGGCGCAGCTATGTCACAGACCCCAAATTCTTTCTCGCCGCCGACGGTGCCCATGACCCCAAGGCAGAGCTGAGCGCCACGCTGGAGGCGATTTACGCCCCCGTGACCAACGAACAGACCCACGCCCAGTGCGTGTACCCGGCACGTACCCGCTGGCTGCGCGACCAGTTGCACCTGACTGACCTGCCAACCCCGGACTGCAAGGAATTCAAGGCCTGGTACAAGGATGTGGCCCCGGACAGCACTGTGCTGATTTTCCCGGCGGCCTACCTCAACAGCCCGTCCTCGATGTTTGGCCATACGCTGTTGCGCATCGACCCGGCCAGCGCGAAAACCAACAACACCACGCTCTTGAGCTATGCGATCAACTTCGGTGCCTACATCGAAGGCATGGACAACAGCATTCTGTACGCCTGGAAAGGCCTGGCGGGCGGCTATCCGGGGCTGTTTGCCCTGGTGCCCTATCAGGAAAAGCTTTCGGAATACCGCAGCCTGGAAAACCGTGACCTGTGGGAATACCGGCTGAACCTGACCGCAGAAGAAACCGGGCGCATGGTCGAGCACGTCTGGGAATTGAAACAGATCCGTTTCAGCTACTTTTTCTTCGATGAAAACTGCTCCTATCGCCTGCTGGAATTGTTGCAGGTCGCCCGACCGGGGCTGCACCTGACCGAGCAGTTCGGCCTGACCGCAATCCCCACCGACACCGTCAAGGCCATCAAGGCCGCAGGGCTGGTGGAGAAGATCGACTATCGCCCGTCCCGCGAGCGTGAATTGCTCAGCCGTGCCGCCCCCCTCGATGCCGACGAGCAACAGTGGGTATTGAACGTCAGCGCCGATCAGAAGCAATTGCAGGACAGCCTGTATCTGGCCCAGCCCAAAGAGCGCCGCGCGCTGATTCAGGATGCGGCCTATCGCCTTGAACGTTATCGCGCCAACGGCCTTGAACGCGACACGCAACGCTCGCAACGCAGCTTCGAGCTGTTGCAGTCCATCAATCAGAACCCGCCGCCACAACTGGATATTCCGCGCCCCGGCCTGCCTGAAGAAGGCCATGAGTCACGCACCTGGCAGTTGGGCGCGGGCACCCGTGGCGACAAGGCTTTTGCCGAATACGGCCTGCGCATGGCCTATCACGACCTGAACGACAACGCCTATGGCTTCCCGCTGGGCGCGCAGATCGAGATTCTGCAGCTCAAGGTGCGCCAATACGAAGGCAACGACTGGCAAGTGCAGCAACTGGATCTTGCCACCATCCGCTCCCTGACACCGCGCACCGAACTGCTCAAACCCTGGTCATGGCAAGTCACTGGCGGGCTGGAGCGTGTGTTAGGCAAGCATGGCGACGAAAACCTCGTCAGCCATGTGAACGGTGGCGGTGGCGGCACCTGGCAACTGGGTGACGAAGTGCTGGGCTTTGCGCTGGGCACAGTGCGTGTCGAGCACAACAACGATTTTGCCGAGTTCATCTCCCCCGCCGCCGGCTTCAACACCGGCGTGCTGTGGCGCAACCCGCTGGGCAACCTGAGCCTGGAAGCCAAGGGCGACTACTTCATCAACGGCGAAGTACGTCGCAGCGTCAGCCTCAATCAGCAATGGGAGCTGTCGCGCAACCTGGGCCTGCGCCTGAGCGCCCAACGCGAATTCAGCCAGATGAGCTCGCCACAGAACGAAGTGATGCTTGAGGTGAAGTGGTATCACTACTGATCGGGTAAAAAACGCAATGGCATCGCGCAAAGGACTGCGCAGGATCCTCTGCCAGCCGTTTAAGGCCCTTCTCCATGGTTTGCACAGTCAGATGCTCGCCATCCAGTGAGTCGACCAATCGGGGATGGGCTCCCTTGCGTTTCAGCGAAGGCCGAAACATTTCCTCTGCTGGCACGACCTCGTCAAAACGCTCCAGGTCCAGCGCCAGTGCCTGATTGAACAGCACATTATTGAGCCGTGTCAGCGCCGGCTGACGGTGATCAACCGACAACGCATTCACACTCGCCGCGACAGAATAACCGACCGGTGATGTTTCATACGCAACGGCCGTTGCTGAATAAAGGGCAGCCTTGTTGGGCGCAAAACATCCCGTCAGATGCCTGGCAAGGGTACTTAAAACGCCCTTCGACGAGCTTCCCGTCGCAGAGGCGAACAACGCGTAGGCTTGAGTTCCAGCGCCAGACTTTTTCACGAGGACCTCTCCGGCTAAAGCGCCACGGCATCTGGCCGTCGGGCTGTGTGGGCGGGCATTGGCGGGCGTCCGAATTCACTTCGGAAGGTTTCGATGACCTGCTTGATCTGCTCGGCAAGTGCCTGGGTGCTTTCAAGCGCGCGGGACAAACTGTCTGTGCCGTGCCCGGTGAGGTCGTGCGTGTAACGCAGGCACAAGGTATTTTGCTCGATATCCAGCGCGATACTGGCGCCCAGGGTGTGGGCTGGCGACAAGTTCAAATGCAGCGCAAGCGCCAGCAGCCGCCCGTCCTGTTCAGGGTCGATGTAGCTCAGGGTGCTGATGACAAAAAGCGCATCCCCGCCAGCAGCGGGCACCAACAGGCTGGTGTGACCGTTGTTTCCGTGCCACAGCAAAAACCCTTCATCCCGAAGAGAGTGCAAATCTGCGGCGTCGTATCCAAGCCGTTTCAGGCTGTGTTCTAGCAGTCCGGTTGCGAACGCGATCATGGCATAAGTACCTTGCAGTGAGTCCTGTCACTGAGTGGCGCTGGACGCGCAGGGGTTCCGGGCAACTAAACTAATAACGCTATTATTGTGATATCACCTTTTCCCCGCGTCGTTTTTTACAAATAACTCACCTATAAGCTTCTAGATTCCGCTCATCAGTAGAGGCAATCACCATGACACTTTATTGGCTGTTGTTGTCGCTGGATCAGCGGTCGCCCGAGTCAGTGCAGCATTCCACCCCACACACGCCATCAGATCGATGCACGCACTCAAAACGCCGCTGCCTTTCCGGTTACTGTCGTGCGGACGCGAAGGTGACTGGACGATCTCCGCCCAGCCCTTGATTTCCCCATGAGCCATGACGAAGGTATGGGTCAATGTACCGACCAATGACTGCATCGTGATTTTTGCTGCTGGATGACCTGAGATATGTTCAATAACCACCTTTCAATGCGACTGTTAAGCTGCAATCCAGAAGCTTTTGTTTTAGGACTTCCAACCCGTGCAGGGTGACCCAACACCCGTTCATGCACGGGCGGCGGTAAAACACCAGCCACAGCTCTCATTGCGTCTAACTCCCGTCAGCGTTGTCCTGAACTTCTTTCAAATCCACATGCCAAGTACTGTGCATTTTCTTGAGCCCCACGACCTCGAAAGGGGTTTGAGGCGGGATAATCGCCTCTTTCTCGTGGGCATTTATGGCGAACGGGCTCACATTGACCGCAGAGGTTGATTGAAGGTGCAGTGCCACGCTTGAGGTCAAACTGTTCGCAATGACGGAATCGGTCGATGTACTCATGAACGCTTCATCACGGTACGGCCTACCGGAATTGAAACGCTTCATGACCTCTTCATCAGACATGGTTTTTTCGATGCCTCGGTGAAGCGGGGCAGCTACTTGATAGTCGGGATCGCGGGCAAGCTTGGCGAGACCACTCTTCAGGGCCTCCACAATCGGAGGTACATCATCCTGGTGTTGATACCGAAGATGATGATTGATAGGTCTGTAGAGGCAAGTTGTGTAGAGGTGAATGGCGAGAAACTCATCATCACTAAAACGCGCAGCCTTTGGGTTTGAATCCTTCTTCGTGAGCGCTCGACCAATCATGGCATCGGCGGAGTCAATGCCCGAGAACATTCCTCCCGAAAGACCTTGAAGCCGCAAACGCTCGCGTCCGATCATTGAGGAAAGCGCCTGCTTCATGGGCGTATCTGACAGGCGTGGCGAGGGCGCTCTCGGCTGGCGTGTGCGGCTCGTCCCCTCTGGAATGTTGCTGGAGTAATTCTGACTGAGCGTTTGCGCATGACTGGCGGACAGGTGTTGGCTGCTTGAGGCTTGAGAACCAAGGCATGGCGAGAAACAGCTGCCCAACTGTTTGAGCAAAGAGGGCGCAGGGGCTTTTCCAGTGGCCTTCGATGTATCATTTTGGGACGACGAGTAGGCACTGCCATAGGTGCCTTGGGAAGGGTTGATATTCATCGGTGTTTCCTGTGACGGACGATAACGAGATCAAGATGAAGAACGAGTCTTCTCGATTTCCTGCAAATTTATGTGCCAGCGACCAGAGTCAGCTTTTGCTTTGCCGGTGACCCGGAAAGATGTGCTCAGAGGGAACAATCCCTCTTGTTCATCACGTGACATAGAAAGCGCCTTGATACGCAATGCAGAACGGCTTTCGATTTCAAGGAAAGGGCTTTTCTGGTAAAGAGACGCCACGTCCTGAGCCTTGTCGTTCTTGAAGCTCAGCGTTGTGAAAGAGTGGTAAAAAGCCTCGTCCGGTTCCAAATCAAAGCTTCAAGCTACCGTGGCATTCGACGGCAGAAAAAAGCCACTATCGTGATATCACACATTCCCTACGCCGCTTTTACAAATAACCAACACATTTGCTTCTAGACTCTTTTTATAAGAGGAAACCACCATGAAGCAGTATTGGCTGTTGTTGTCGCTGGCCCTCGTGCTGGCGGGTTGTCAGTCCACCCGTGACCAGATGCTGGCCGAGGGTTATCCACCGGGGTTTGCCGAGGGTTATCAGGACGGCTGCGGCAGTGGCCGGGACGCCGCAGGTGCCAGCACTGGCCAATTCAAGAAGAACGTACCCCGCTATTTGAAGGACAAGTTGTACGCCGAAGGCTGGACCGACGGCTTCCGTCAGTGCCAGGCGGCGCAGGACAACCGTGACCGCCTCGACCCCGGCCAGGTCTTCAATGATCGCGACCGGGCCTGGGAACGGGAAAAGACCCGCAGCGCGGCCAAGGCTTATCGTCCGAACTGACGGTCGGCACACTGCAAGATTGACGAAACCAATGCCCTTCTCGTGCGGCCCAACCCTGATTAGGGAGGACATTTCATGAGTCGCGCATTCGTAAACGAAGACAACGCTGCCGCCGATGCCGAACAACCGGTAGAGCGGCTGGTCAGCGCACAGACCAATTACGTCACGGCGCACGGCCTGACGTTACTGAAAGAACACGTCAGCAGCCTGCAGGCACAGCACAGCGCGCAAAATGCGCTGGGCGAGGCCACCGACAAACAACGCCTCGCCGACCTGGAGCGCGACCTGCGCTACTTCACCCAACGCCTGCAAAGCGCGCAGGTGGTAGCGCCTGCTCTGTCCACCGAAAAGGTGCAGATTGGCGGCTGGATCACGTTCACAGACGAAGAAGACAACCATCAGCGTGTGCAGTTGGTCGGGGAAGATCAGGCCGATGCAACCCGAGGGCTGATCAATTGGGGATCACCGCTGGGCAGCGCACTGCTCGGCGCGCAGAAAGGCGATGAGGTGATGTGGAAGCGCCCGGCAGGGGATCAGACGATTGAAGTGCTGCTGATCGAACCCGATCACTAAGGCCGACAACGGCAGCGCCGCTCCCGAACGGGAACAGCGCTGCCGGGGCTGATCAGGCCAGTTTTTTGTGACGTACGCGGTGCGGCTGGGCAGCAGCTTCGCCCAGACGCTTCTTGCGATCCGCTTCATACTCGGTGTAGTTGCCCTCGAAGAAGATTGCTTGCGAATCGTCTTCGTACGCCAGAATGTGCGTGGCCACGCGGTCAAGGAACCACCGATCGTGGGAGATCACAATGGCGGCGCCCGGGAAGTCCAGCAGTGCTTCCTCCAGCGAACGCAGGGTTTCGACGTCAAGGTCGTTGGACGGTTCGTCGAGCAGCAGCACGTTGCCGCCCTCTTTCAGGGTCAACGCCAGGTGCAGACGACCGCGCTCACCACCGGACAGGTCTTTGACGAACTTCTGCTGATCGCCGCCCTTGAAGTTGAAGCGGCCCACGTAGGTACGCGACGGGATTTCGTAGTTGCCGATACGGATCACGTCTGAGCCATCGGAAACCGCCTGGAACACCGACTTGCTGCCGTCCAGGTCATCACGGCTCTGGTCGACACAGGCCAGTTGCACGGTTTCGCCAACTTCGATGCTGCCCGAATCCGGTTGCTCCTTGCCCATCAGCATGCGGAACAGGGTCGATTTACCGGCACCGTTACCGCCGATCACGCCAACGATGGCGCCTTTGGGCATGGAGAACGACAGGTTGTCGATCAACACACGGTCGCCGTAACCCTTGGTGACGTTCTTGAACTCGATGACCTTGTCGCCCAGACGCGGACCGGCCGGGATGTAGATCTCGTTGGTCTCGCTGCGCTTCTGAAATTCCTGCGACTGCATTTCTTCAAAGCGTTGCAGACGCGCCTTGGATTTGGACTGACGTGCCTTGGCGCCCTTGCGGACCCATTCCAGCTCGTCTTTCATGGCCTTTTCATGGGCTGTCTGCTGCTTGGATTCCTGAGCCAGACGGTCAGATTTTGCTTCCAGCCAGCCAGAATAGTTGCCTTCGTAAGGAATGCCCGCGCCGCGGTCGAGTTCCAGAATCCAGCCCGCCACGTTGTCCAGGAAGTAACGGTCGTGCGTGATCGCGACCACGGTACCCGGGAAGTCGTGCAGGAAATGCTCCAGCCAGGCGACGGAATCGGCGTCCAGGTGGTTGGTCGGTTCGTCGAGCAGCAGCATGTCGGGGGCGGACAACAGCAGACGGCACAGCGCGACACGGCGCTTTTCACCGCCGGACAGTACCGAAACCTTCGCATCCCAGGCAGGCAAACGCAGCGCATCGGCAGCGACTTCGAGTTGACGCTCCAGGTTATGACCGTCGCTGGCTTGCAGGATCGACTCAAGCTTGGCCTGCTCGGCAGCCAGCTTGTCGAAATCAGCGTCCGGCTCGGCATATTCAGCGTAAACCTGATCAAGACGCGCCTGGGCGTCCTTGATGACGCTGACCGCCTCTTCAACCACTTCACGAACCGTCTTTTCCGGATCAAGTTGTGGCTCTTGCGGCAGATAACCCACGTTCAGTTCCGGCATCGGGCGCGCTTCGCCGTCAAATTCGGTATCGACGCCGGCCATGATCTTCAACAGCGTCGACTTACCCGAACCGTTGAGGCCCAGCACGCCGATCTTGGCGCCGGGGAAGAAAGAAAGAGAGATGTTTTTCAGGATTTCACGCTTCGGCGGCACAACTTTGCTCAGCCGATGCATGGTGTAGACGTATTGAGCCATGGAATGAAAACCTAGCGTCTGTGATGAGGACCGATTTGAAGCGCGAGCTTAAAGCTCCGGCCGGAAAAAAGCTTTTATTTGTCCGTAAGACTTGCCGCGAGACCGTTCCGAGCCTTGAATAAAACCAGGTAGAAGCAGATCGGGCAGTGCTGGCAACTATAAAGCCTGGTCGGTATTGCAAAGAGTGGAGTCACTCGTGCAGGAGTCGGTAGATACCGCGCGTTGCGCAAAGCTACCCGAATGCAGCCTGCAGGGCAAACGATCCGGCCCAATGGGGCTGGCACTCTGCCACAAGTAAAGGCATGCTAGCCGCCCTTTAAGCGACGGGCATTTTTGCACTAAGCATTACGGCTTCCAGTCCAGCAGTCAGGGAACAACGATTTGCCCACTTCAACGCCTTTGCCGTCACCCCATGTTGCTGCAGACAGTGCGACAAGGCCTCTGCGTGGGTCAGTGAAAGGTGTACTGGCGGCGCTGGTCCTGGTGATGCTTGCCATGTTGCTCTGGCAATTGATCGAGCAGTTTAACCAGACGCAGGAACGCCAGCGTCAGCGCAGCCTGGAATACAGCATCCAGCTTTCCGACCGGATGAGCCTGAACATGGCGCTCAAGGCGCAGATCGCCATGAACCTGCTGGACGAGGCGCAATCGTCCGGGGAACGCCTGGAGCAGCCCGTCATGCTGGCAGGCCTGCGCACTGCCCTGCCCGCGCTGCGCAGCGTTGCTCGCCTGAACCCGGCCGGTGACATCGTCAGCGACAGCACCGAAGTGCCCCGCGACGGTGATTTTCTCAGGCGTGCCATGAGGCAGGCGCTGGGCCGCCCTTATTTCTACACCAGTACCGACGACGGCAACCAGCTCTACGTGCTGATTCGTCAGGGCGGCGGCATTACCGGCGACTACTGGGCGCTGCGCATGGCACCGGACGCGCTGAAAGACCTGGCCAGCCAGCCGGCTCAGGACTTTCAGCACTTGTGGCGTCTGGAGCAACGCAAGACGCAACGGGTCATCCTCCGCGAGCCGCTGCCCTCCAATGAGGCCGACAGCGGTCTGTCCGAAACCATTCTTCTGCAACCGCTCAGCAACAGTGACTGGCAGCTGCGCGGCCTGTTCGACACCTACAAGGCACGCAGCGAACTGCTCACGCCACTGATCGGCAAATGTGTGATCGGCCTGCTGCTCTCGATCCTGCCATTCATAGCACTGATTAGCCTGCGCCGACGTCAGCGCCAGATGCTGCAAAGTCGACGCCGCTATCGGGACATCTTCGAGGGCGCGGGCGTGGCGATCTGCGTGATGGACATGTCTGGCCTGCAGGAGCAGCTCGACGCCCTTCAGGTCAGCACGGGCGAAGAGTTTGATCGTCTGCTCAAGAGCCAGCCTGCCTCGCTGAAAAGGCTGCTGCAGCAACTGCGCATCAACGAGCTCAACGAAGTTGCGCTTGGCCTGCTGGAAATCGAGTGCAACGAACAGGCCTGGCAGCAGTTGATCGAGGGCGAATCGCGCACGCGCCCAGGCATTGGCATTCAGGTGATTCATGCCGTGCTTGCCAGGCAGACACGATTGGAACTGGAAATCTGCCTGACCCGTGCAAGTGGCCAGGACCAGCATCTGTGGCTGGTCATGCGCCTGCCCGAGGCGCGTAGCGACTTCGATGCCGTGATTCTCAGCATCGGCGACATCACCAGCCGCAAACAGACCGAGCTGTCACTGCTGGACCGCGAAAGCTTCTGGTCCGATGTGATCCGCACCGTGCCGGACCACCTGTATGTGCAGGACGTGCTCAGCCAGCGCATGATCTACAGCAACCACCATTTTGGCCATACGCTGGGCTACAACAAGTTCGAACTGCACGCGATGGGCGAGTTCTTCTGGGAAATACTGCTGCACCCGGAAGATGCCAAGAGCTATCAGGACATGCGCCTGCGCCAGCGCCACCACGGGCACAACGAGTTGCTGCAATGCGTGCTGCGCTTTCGCGATCACGAGAACAACTGGCGTTGTTTCGACGTGCGCGAGCAGGCACTGGCCTGGGACACAGAACACCTGGTCACGCGTATCATCGGCATTGCCAAGGACATCACCGAGCAGGTTGCGTCCAGCCAGTCGCTGCGCGACAGCGAACAGCGCTACCGTATGCTCGCCGAAAGCATCAGCGACGTAATCTTTTCCACTGACGCCCATCTGACCGTCAATTACGTCAGCCCCTCGGTCGAGCGCGCACTGGGCTACAGCGCTGACTGGATTACCCGGAACGGCTGGTCTGCCGCCATTGCCAACCCCCAGCAACTGACCGGTTTTGATGCGCTCATCAGCCGTATCAGCAAAGTGCTCAACAAGCCGCAGGAACTGGCGCGGTTGCGCGACGAAGTCACCACCCGGATGTTTCTGTTCGACTGCCTGCGTGCAGACGGCCGCAAGATCCCCGTGGAACTGCGCGTGGTACTGGTATGGGATGAACACGGCAATTTCGAGGGTATTTTCGGCGTTGGCCGGGACATCAGCCAGCAGCGCCGCGCCGAAAAAGACCTGCGCATGGCTGCCACGGTTTTCGAGCACTCCACCTCGGCAATCCTCATTACCGACCCCGCAGGCTATATCGTGCAAGCCAACGAGGCCTTTACGCGCGTCAGCGGCTACGAAGTCGCTCAAGTGCTCGACCAACTGCCGGGCATGCTCACCGTTGAAAGCGAACAGGAAGCGCACTTGCGCTACATCCTCAGGCAGCTGAACGGGCAAGGCACCTGGGAAGGTGAAATCAGGCTCAAGCGCCGCAACGGCGAACACTATCCGGCCTGGGTCGGCATCACTGCAGTGGTCGATGACGAAGGCGACCTGGCCAGTTATGTATGCTTCTTCAGCGACATCAGCGAGCGCAAGGCCAGCGAGGACCGCATCCACCGCCTGGCTTATTACGACGCGCTGACGCACCTGCCCAACCGCACACTGTTTCAGGATCGCCTGCATTCGGCGTTGCAGCAGGCAGAGCGTCAACAGGCCTGGGTGGTGCTGATGTTCCTCGACCTGGACCGTTTCAAACCGATCAATGACTCTCTGGGCCATGCCGCCGGCGACCGGATGCTGCAGGAAATGGCCACGCGCCTGCTGGCCTGTGTATCGGCCGACGACACCGTGGCACGTATGGGCGGCGATGAATTCACGCTGTTGCTGCAACCGGACATCACGCGCGAAGCGGCACTGACGCGCGCCATTCACGTGGCCGAGCGGATCCTGACCAGTCTGGTAACGCCGTTTGTGCTTGAAGGCCGTGAGTTCTTTGTCACCGCAAGTATCGGCATCGCGCTCAGCCCGCAGGACGGCAGCGAACTGAGCAAGTTGATGAAGAACGCCGACACGGCGATGTATCACGCCAAAGAGTGCGGCAAAAATAACTTCCAGTTCTACCAGACCGACATGAACGCCACGGCGCTGGAGCGTCTGGAGCTGGAGAGCGATCTGCGTCACGCCCTGGAACAGCAGGAGTTCACCCTCTATTACCAGCCGCAGTTCAGTGGTGACGGCAAACGCCTGACGGGCGCGGAGGCCCTGCTGCGCTGGCGCCATCCACGTCGCGGGCTGGTGCCGCCGAACGACTTCATCCCGGTGCTCGAAGAGCTCGGGCTGGTGGTGGAAGTCGGCGACTGGGTGCTCACCGAAGCCTGTCGCCAGCTCAAGCACTGGCACCAGGCGAAAGTTCGCGTACCTAAAGTGTCGGTAAACATCTCGGCGCGGCAATTCTCGGACGGCCAGTTGGGTAAACGCATCGCCCACATACTGGAGCAGACAGGTCTGTCGCCTGCCTGTCTTGAGCTCGAGCTGACCGAAAGCATCCTGATGCGCGAGGTCAACGAGGCCATGCAGATCCTCGACGGCCTGAAAAACCTTGGCTTGAGCATCGCCGTCGATGACTTCGGCACCGGTTACTCGTCGCTGAACTACCTCAAACAGTTCCCGATCGACGTGCTGAAGATCGACCGCACCTTCGTTGATGGCCTGCCCTCAGGCGAACAGGACGCCCAGATCGCCCGCGCCATCATCGCCATGGCCCACAGCCTGAACCTCTCGGTCATCGCCGAGGGCGTGGAAACCCACGAACAACTGGAATTCCTGCGCGAGCACGGCTGTGACGAAGTCCAGGGCTACCTCTTCGGCCGCCCGATGCCACCCAGCCAATTCGAAGCGCAATTCAGCAACGATGCCCTGTTCATGCTGGATTAGGGGCTGTTCCCGTTTCACATTGGCAACCACAGAAAAGCGCAGGCCATTGCTATGACGCTTTCATAGTTTCTCTTGAGTTTGTCGAATCGAGAAGCCACCGCCC
>NZ_ATDK01000301.1 GCF_000444135.1 Pseudomonas avellanae BPIC 631 | reverse complement strand
AAACAAACATCACTGACATCGCAGAACCGCCGTGTGACGCAGAGCGTCACGAACTGCATGCCGACGCAGAGCATCGGCACGATAGTCAACTCCTGAGGCGCTGCGCACAACGCGGAGCACCGTCCAGCTTCTAGCCTCAACCCTCGCGCAGCACGGTCAGCGGGCTGACGTTCAGCGCTCTTCGGGTGCCGAATACGCCAGCGCCGCCTACCAGCAATGCGCCGATCACCGGCAACAGCAGCAACCACGGGTGCGGTTGCCATTCCAGGGAAAAGGCGTAGCGGTACAACACGAAGCTCACCAGCTCACAACCCAGTGCAGCCAGCGTGCCACTGGCAGCACCCAGCAAGCCGAATTCGATGCGCCGTGATTTGATCAGCAATGCCCGCCTTGCACCCAGCGCCCGCAGCAGCGCGCCTTGGCGTATACGTTCATCCAGAGTCGCCTGCAACCCTGAAAACAGCACGGCAATACCTGCCGCCAGCACAAACAGCAGCACGAACTGCACAGCGAGGGTGACTTGATCGAGAATGCTGCGCACCTGCGCCAGCAGCGCCTCGACACCCAGAATGCTGATTGACGGGTAGGCCCGTGACAGCTCGACAATCTGCTTGTCCTGGCCGGGCGGCAGATAGAAGCTGGTCAGGTAAGTGGTCGGCAAGTCGGCGAGGGTGCCGGGCTGGAAAATCATGAAGAAGTTGGGCTGGAAGGTGTCCCAGTTCACATCCCTCAGGCTGGTGACCTGCGCCTCGCGGGTCAGTCCGCCGACGATGAAGCTCAAACGGTCGCCCAGTTTGATCTGCAGGCTGTCGGCCAGTTTGGCCTCGATCGACACACCGGGCGTCACGTTGCTCTGGCCGTCAGCGGGCAGGTCTTTCCACCAGGTGCCAGCGGTCAGGGTATTGCCCTCGGGCAAGTCCGCCGCCCAGGTCAGGCTCAGGTCGCGGCGTGTGGCGTTTTCGCCACGCGAGTCCTTGGTGACGAAACTGCTCACCGGTTCGCCATTGATGCTGGTCAGGCGTCCCGGCACCACCGGATACAGCGGGGCAGAGTGGGTGGACAGCGTGCTCAGGGTCTGGGCGAAGTTGTCCTTGTCGGCGGGCAGCACATTGAGCACGAAGTAGTTTGGCGCATCCTTGGGCAGTTGGTTCTGCCAGGTGTCGAGCAGCTCGCCACGCAGCAGCGCGATCAAGCCCATCGACAGCAGGATCAGCCCGAAGGCCAGCGACTGACCGGCAGCGGCCAGCGGGTAACGCAGCAGTTGCCCCAGACCCAGTCGCCACGGCAGCGACGCCCCGGCCAGCAAGCGGCGCAGGCTGTTGAGTGCCAGCAGCAACAGGCTGCCCAGTATCAGCGCAGCGACCACGCCACCGCCCAGCAGGGCGAATGTCAGCACCAGGTCCAGGCTCAGGCGCCACATGATCAGGCCCAGCGCGAGCAGCGCCGCGCCATACACCAGCCATGAACTGGCGGGGATCGGCAGCATGTCCCGACGCAACACGCGTAGCGGCGGCACGCGGCCCAGCGCTGCGAGTGGCGGCAGGGCGAAACCGGCCAGCGCCACCAGCCCGGTGCCCATGCCTGCCAGCGCAGGCAAGAAGCCTCCCGGCGGCACGCTGGCCGGCAGCAGGTTTTGCAGCAGCGCGAACAGCCCCAATTGTGCGAGCCAGCCCAGCAGTGCGCCGCTCAGGCTGGCCAGCAGGCCGATGATCGCCAGTTGCAGGCTGAACAATGTCATGGTTTCGCCGCGCGACAGGCCCAGGCAGCGGAGCAGGGCGCTGGCATCGAAACGCCGTGCAGCGAATCGAGACGCTGACAGTGCTACGGCGACGCCCGCCAGCAGCACCGCGACCAGGCTCGCCATATTCAGGTAGCGTTCGGCCTTGCCCAATGCGCCACCAATCTGCTGGCTGCCGTCGCGTGCGTCTTTTATTTCCTGATGCGGTTCAATGCCTGGTTCGATGGCCTTGCGGTAGGTGGCCAGCGCCTCGGGCGGGCCGCTCCACATTTCCCGGTAGCTGACCCGGCTGCCCGGCTGCACCACACCGGTGGCGGCCAGATCCTGCAGGTTGATCATCACCCGCGGGGTGAGGCTGTAGAAGTTGCCGGCGCGGTCCGGCTCGTAGGTCAGCACGCGGGTCAGTTTCAAGGTCTTGGCGCCGACATCGATGTCGTCGCCAATCTTCAAGTCCACTGCAGGAAACAGCCGCGCCTCGGCCCAGGCTTCGCCGGGTTTCGGGCCGCTGCCGGCCTGCTCGCTCTGATACAGGTCCGGCGCGCTTTTCAGTTCGCCGCGTAACGGGTAGGCATCATCGACCGCCTTGATGCTCGACAGCTGGATACCGGCGTCGGTGGCGATCACACTGGAAAAGACCACAATCTGTGCGTGCTTGAGTTGCAGGCGCGTGCCTTCTTCAATCTGCTCTGCGCGCGCCGGGCTTGAGCCTTCGACAACCAGATCAGCGCCGAGAAATTCGGTCGCCCGCAACAGCATCGCGCCGTTCAGGCGCGCACCGAAGTAGCCGATGGCGGTGCTGGCAGCCACGGCCACCAGCAATGCAAAGAACAACACACGTAATTCACCGGCGCGGGCATCGCGCAACAGTTGGCGTGTGGCAAGGCTCAGCAGACGGGCAAAAGGCAAACGTGCCATCAAGGCTCCAGCGGGGCGACCAGGCGGCCCCCTTCAAGACGGATCAGACGGCGGCAGCGATGGGCGAGGCGCTCATCGTGGGTGACCAGCACCAGCGTGGTGTTGCGTTCCTTGTTCAGTTCGAACAGCAGGTCGCTGATGCGCTCGCCGGTGTGGCTGTCCAGGTTGCCGGTGGGTTCATCGGCAAACAGCACGTCCGGATCGGCGGCGAACGCGCGGGCAATCGCCACGCGTTGCTGCTCGCCTCCAGACAACTGGCGTGGCGTGTGGGTCAGGCGTTTGCCCAGCCCCACGCGCTCCAGCAGGTCGCGGGCTTTTTCGCGGGCGTCCTTGCGGCCTTCGAGTTCCATCGGCAGCATGACGTTTTCCAGTGCATTCAGGCTGTCGAGCAACTGGAATGACTGAAAGACAAACCCGACGTGCTCGGCGCGCACCCTGGCGCGCTGGTCTTCATCCAGCTCGCTGAGGTTGCGGCCTGACAGGATGACGGAACCGGCGCTGGGCAGGTCGAGCCCGGCGAGCAACCCGAGCAGCGTAGATTTGCCCGAGCCGGAGGCACCGACGATGGCCAGTGTGTCGCCCTTGTTTAGTTCCAGGGAGAGTTCGTGCAGGATGGTAAGGTCACCTTCGGTGCTGGGGACCACTTTGCTGAGGCTTTGGGCACTGAGAATACTTTCACTCATGGAGAATCCGATGCGTGCGTGGTTTTTAAGTGCTGGCCTGGGGTTGTTGCTGCTGTCACAGGGGGCGATGGCGGGCACAGTCTTGATCGTTGGGGATAGTATCAGTGCGGCTTTCGGCCTGGATACCCGTGTGGGGTGGGTCAGCCTGCTTGAACAGCGGCTCAAGGCCGAGGGATACACCGACAAGGTGGTCAATGCGTCGATCAGTGGCGACACCAGTGCCGGGGGCCAGGCGCGTCTGCCTGCGCTGCTTGCAGAGCATAAGCCCGAGCTGGTCATTCTCGAGTTGGGTGGCAATGACGGGTTGCGTGGCCAGCAGCCAGCTCAATTGCAACAAAACCTTTCGTCGATGATCGACAGCTCACGCGCGGCCGGTGCCAGGGTGCTATTGCTCGGTATGCAGATACCGCCCAATTACGGCCCGCGTTACACCACCGCCTTCAAAGAGGTCTACAGCCATCTGGCCGAAGAGAAAAAGGTGCCGTTCGTGCCGTTCTTTCTCGAAGGGGTCGGCGGGGTGCCCGGGTTGATGCAGGCCGATGGTCTGCATCCCGCCGCAGCGGCGCAGGGCAAGTTGCTGGAAAATGTCTGGCCGAGCCTGAAACCGCTGCTTTGAGGCTTTCCCGGGCGGGGGCTTTCGGCTAATGTGGCGCCCCCGATCTGGAGCCCCCCATGCCGCGTCCCGCCTGGTCCCTGTATGCCTATCAAATGCTTGAGCCCCATGAACAGCTGGATCTGTTCGCCTGTCAGGAAGTGCGCGTCCATCTGATCGCTCGCCAGCTGGAGCTGGGCGGCTCGATTGATAGAACATTGTGTGGCACGTTGTTGCCAGCGCAGCCGCAAATGCGCGCCGTCGAGCTGCAAGCCATGCGCGATGAGCGCCTGTGCCCGTTGTGCAAGGCCATCATGGACGCGCAGCGCAGGGGCATGAATCCGATCTGGCCTGAACTTTAGCTGTCGACGCCGCGCACGGGCCTTGCGCAGATATCCCCGATCCGGCAAGTGCCGGTGTACACTTCAGCGCTTGTCTCCACAGTATCGTTACCCGAAGGATCTTCCCGGATGTTGTCGCGCATTCCAGCCGTTACCCGCTGTCTGTCGCTTGCTGCTCTGTGCGCGGCGAGCTCTGTCCATGCCCTGGAGTTTCCATTGCCGCCGCCCGGCGAGGACATCGTTGGTCAGGTGCAGGTCATCCAGGCCAAATACGAAGATACTTTCGCTGATCTGGGCACTAAATACGACCTGGGCTATCTGGAAATGATCGCCGCCAACCCGGGCGTGGACCCGTGGCTGCCGGGTGCCGGCAAGGACATCGTGCTGCCGACCCGCTTCATTCTGCCGCCGGGTCCGCGCGAAGGGATTGTCATCAACCTCGCCGAATACCGCATGTATTACTACCCCAAGGGGCAGAATGTGGTTCACACCTACCCGCTGGGCGTCGGTCGTGAAGGTTGGGGGTCGCCTATCGGTGTGACCAAGGTAACGGCCAAGACCCCGAACCCGACCTGGACACCCCCCGCTTCGATCAAGGCTGAGCATGCTGCCGACGGTGATCCGTTGCCCAACGTCGTACCGGCTGGCCCGGACAACCCGCTGGGTCCGTTCAAGTTCGGCCTGGGCCTGTCTGGCTACCTGATCCACGGTTCGAACAAGAAGTTCGGCATTGGCATGCGCACCAGCCACGGCTGTTTCCGCATGTACAACAACAACGTACTGGAACTGGCCGGCATGGCCCCGGTCGGCACCACAGTGCGCATCATCAGCGAGCCCTACAAATTCGGCCTCAGCGGCGGCAAGGTCTACCTTGAAGCGCACACACCGGTCGACGACCTGGGCAACCCCTCCGTGGTCGACAAACACACGGCAGTCATCAACGCGCTGCTCAAACGTGACGATCTGGCCAACAACCTGCGCATGAACTGGGACATGGTCCGTGACGTGGTAGCAGCCGAAGACGGCATACCGGTGGAGATTGCAGTGCCGGGCGTCGCTTCTGCGAGAGCGGAAGAGCCGGTGATTTTTCAGTAGGGCGTTGTTACGCATACACGCTGGAGCGCCCCGCGCTATCGTGGAGCGACCGGGGCGGCGACCCGCAATGTTCGCGAAACGGTCGATGCATTCTCCGCAAATGCGTCGTCTGAAATACCGTCTTCGTGAGCAAGCTCCCCACAGGGATCTTGACTATCGTGCGACGCTCCGCGTCGTCATGCTGTCTCTTGACGCTCCGTGTCACAAATTCATGCTGTAGCACAACGGCACGTCTTGCACGCAGTCGCTGCACATAAACGAAAGCGCTTTTTTGCCACGATGGCGCTGACGACGCAGAGTGCGACGTAAGTGACGGCTGAGCCCTGACACTGATCCGGG
>NZ_ATDK01000300.1 GCF_000444135.1 Pseudomonas avellanae BPIC 631 | reverse complement strand
CTACACGACGCTCTTCCGATCTCGAGATTATACGGGCCTGTTCTCATAGGGATCAATGGGTTACGTGGAAACGGGAACAGACCCTAGCAATTCTGGGCGGTTGGGCTATAACTAATCAGCTTTCGTAAGTCATGAGGTAGAACATGAGCGACGACGACGATACTAACGACGATCTGGTAGACGACCTGGAAGGCGAAGAGGACGGTGAGGGGCTTGCAGCTGCTTCCCCGGAAGACGACTCGGCCGAACCAGACGATTCCGACGTCCCGGCAGCGCCCGCTAAAGGCAAGGCCAAGGCTGCGGTCTCGATTGACGAGCTGCCTAGCGTAGAAGCCAAGAACAAAGAGCGTGATGCTCTGGCGCGTGCGATGGAAGAATTCCTGGCGCGTGGCGGCAAGGTGCAGGAAGTGGAGGCCAATGTGGTCGCCGATCCGCCGAAAAAGCCTGACAACAAATACGGCAGCCGCCCGATTTAAAGTGGCAGACGCTGTATGAGAAAAAGCCCGCCGTCGCTGCGGGCTTTTTCTATTGTGGGCATTTCAGGCCGTTTTCAGGCCCAGCGCGCCAGTACTTCCGGCAGTTGCGACAGGTTGTGAATCTCGGCATCCGGCAAGCGATCTGCGTCCCAGGCCTTGCCCTGCGGGTTGTACCAAATGGCGCGCATGCCCGCCTGTTGTGCGCCGGCAATGTCGTCGCTGGGGTGGTCGCCGACGTGCACGGCGGCGTTGGCATCGACTTTTGCACGGCGCAACGCTTCGAGAAACGGTGCCGGGTCGGGCTTGCCGATGCCCAGGTCCTCGGCACACAGGGCAAAGGCAAAGTAGTCGGCCAGCCCCAAGCGACGCACGTCAGCATTGCCGTTGGTGATAACGCCGAGCGTGAAGGTCTTGGCGAGAATTTCCAGAGTGGGCTGCACCTCCGGGAAAATCTGCACTTGATGGCGGCCATGCAGAAAGACGTCAAAGCTCTCGTCGGCTAGCTGCTGAGCTTCGTCGGAGTCGTAGCCAGCATCTTCAAGGGCGTGAAACAGCACGCGGCGTCGCAGTGCACTGATCCGGTGCTTGAACGAAGGGTCTTCGTCCAGCAGGCGTGAGCGGATTTCCCACAGATGCTCCACGGGGACCGGCCCGAGCTTTGGCGCATGCTCGGCCAGCCAGTCACGCAGCGCGGCTTCTGCGCCGACAATGGCAGGCGCGGTGTCCCAAAGCGTGTCGTCGAGATCGAACGTCACCAGCTTAATCATCTGCAGCTCCTTTACGCTTGGCTCGGGGGTGGGCACTGTCATAGACAGTGGCCAGGTGCTGGAAGTCCAGGTGCGTGTATATCTGCGTGGTCTTGATGTCCGCGTGACCGAGCAGCTCCTGCACCGCGCGCAAGTCCTGTGACGATTCCAGCAGATGGCTGGCAAACGAGTGACGCAACATGTGCGGGTGCAGGTTCTGCCCCAGTTCGCGCTCACCGGCGGTCTTGATCCGCAGTTGAACGGCGCGCGGGCCGAGGCGTTTGCCTTGCTGGCTGACGAACACGGCGTCGTCCTGCGGATTGGTCAGGGCGCGTAGCGGCAGCCAGGTTTCCAGCGCCTGACGTGCCTTGCTGCCGACTGGCAATACGCGCGTCTTGCTGCCTTTGCCCAGCACTTGCACCAGTCCGTCGCGCAGGTCCAACTGGTCGAGGTTCAAGCCGGTCAGTTCGGACAGCCGCAACCCTGATGAGTAAAGCAGCTCCATGATGGCCTGATCGCGATGAGCCAGAAAATCATCTTCAACGCCACCGTCCAGCAATTGCGCCGTGCGGTCGGTATCCAGCGTCTTGGGCAGGCGTCGTTCGCCTTTGGGCGGAGACAGGCCGTTGGCAGGGTCGTGCTGGCAGAGGCCTTCACGGTTCAGATACTTGTAGAAGCCGCGCACCGCCGACAGCATCCGCGCCAGGCTGCGCGAGGATTGGCCTTGCTGGTGCTGGCGGGCTGTGAAGCTGCGCAGTTGCTGGATATCCAGATCATTCCAGCTCGACAGCTGTGCTTTCTGGCAAAACGCCAGAACCTTGCTCAGGTCGCGTCGGTAGGCTTCAAGCGTGTGCGGCGACACCTGGCGCTCACTGCGCAGGTGCATGCAGTAGGCGTCCAGATGCTGTTCCACAGCTAGCGGACCGAACGCAGCGAATGGGCGAAGCGGGGCAACAGACGGCTCAGCACGTCAGCGATATAACTGAGGAACAGCGTGCCGACCGAGCTTTTGTAATGCTGTGGGTCACGGCTGCCGATGGCCAGCACGCCATGCAGGCCCAGATGGTTGAGGCTGGCGATAGCGGTCGAACCGACTTCCTTGCCTTGCTCGGCACCGAACAGAAATGCCAGCTCATGTTCACGCAGCGCGCCGCAAATGATCTTCTCGCCGATCAGGCCGCCAATGGCTTTCTGCGCCTCGGCACTGCTCACCCAACGGCCCACGGGCATCGGGCTGTCGCTGAACAGAATCAGGCTGACGAAAGGCACCTGAAAGTCCTGGCGCAGGCTGTCTTCCACGGCGATCACCAGCTCGTCCAGGCTGGTGGCGTCCATCAATGCGAGGTTCAGGCGGCGGGTTTTCTCGAACAGACGGTCGTTGTCGCGTGCCACGTCCATCAGTTGCGAGAGGCGATGGCGCATTTCGATGTTGCGCTCGCGCAGCAGCTTGAGCTGACGCTCGACCAGCGAGACGGTGTCGCCACGCTGGTGAGGAATGCGCATCGACACCAGCAGCTCGTCATGCTCGGCGAAGAATTCGGGATGCTCGAGCAGAAAAGCGATGACCGCTTCTGCTTCAAGGTCTGGCGCTGCGCTATCGACAGGCGATTCGCTGGGGGTGCCGGTTGAAGCGGGAGGCTGATCGGTCATCGTAGTTACTCGCTTAAAGACGAACTTGGCCTTCGTAGACCCTTGTTGCAGGGCCAGTCATCATGACTGGGTGTCCCGGGCCTGCCCACTCGATGGACAGGCGACCTCCGGGCAGGTCGATCAGCAGCGGCGAATCCATCCAGCCCTGGCTGATGGCGGCCACTGCCGCTGCGCAGGCCCCGGTGCCGCAGGCTTGGGTTTCCCCGGCGCCGCGTTCCCAGACGCGCAACTGCGCACGCTGGCGGTCCACAACGTGCAGGAAGCCGACATTGACCCGTGCCGGAAAGCGCGGGTGATGTTCAATCTTGGGGCCTAGCGTGTGCACAGGCGCGTTGTTGATGTCATCGACACGCAGCACGGCGTGAGGATTGCCCATCGACACAGCCGCCAGTTCGACCGTCTGCCCGTCTACGTCGAGCGAGTAGCTTTTGGCTTGCTCTGCAGCCTGAAACGGGATCTCTTCCGGCACGAGGCGCGGCGGCCCCATATCGACGCTGATTTGCCCGTCGCTGCGGATATCGAGCTCGATGATGCCGCCTTTGGTCTCGACGCGTATCTGTTTCTTGGCGGTCAGGCGCTTGTCGAGTACGAAACGGGCAAAGCAGCGTGCGCCGTTGCCACACTGTTCGACCTCGGAGCCGTCCGAGTTGAAGATCCGGTAGCGAAAGTCCACGTCCGGGTTGTTCGGTGCCTCGACCAGCAACAGCTGATCGAAACCGATGCCGGTGTGGCGGTCGCCCCATTGTTTGGCGTGCTTGGGCAAAATGTGCGCGTGCTGACTCACCAGGTCCAGGACCATGAAGTCGTTACCCAGCCCGTGCATCTTGGTAAAACGCAGCAGCATGGGGTTACTCCGGCAGCAGGCTTTCGCCAGCGAACAGCTCGGCTACGGTTTCGCGACGACGCACTTCAAACGCCTGGGTACCGTCGACCAGTACCTCAGCGGCACGGCCACGGGTGTTGTAGTTAGAGCTCATGACAAAACCGTAAGCGCCGGCCGAATGCACCGCCAGCAGATCGCCTTCGGCCAGTGCCAGCTCGCGGCCCTTGGCAAGGAAATCGCCGGTTTCGCAGATCGGCCCGACGATGTCGTATGCACGCGGTTCGCTGTCACGCGGGCGCACCGCCGTGACGTCCATCCAGGCTTGATAAAGGGCAGGGCGGATCAGGTCGTTCATCGCCGCATCGACGATGGCGAAATCCTTGTGCTCGGTATGCTTGAGGTACTCGACCTGGGTCAGCAGCACGCCCGCGTTGGCCACGATAAAGCGCCCTGGCTCGAACAGCAGGCCCAGATCACGCCCGGCAAGGCGCTCGCGCACCGCTTTGATGTAATCGCCCGCCAACGGGGGCACTTCATCGCGATAACGCACGCCCAGGCCGCCACCCAGATCGATATGGTGCAGGTGAATGCCGCAATCGCCCAGGCGATCAACCAGATCGAGCAGGCGATCCAGCGCATCGATGAACGGCTCGAGCGTGGTTAGCTGCGAGCCAATATGGCAATCGACGCCGATCACTTCCAGGTTCGGCAACTGCGAGGCGCGAATGTAAACGTCTTCGGCTGCCGCGATGGCGATACCGAATTTGTTTTCTTTCAGGCCCGTGGAGATGTAGGGGTGGGTGCCTGCATCCACGTCAGGGTTGACGCGCAGCGAGATCGGCGCACGAACATTGAGTTCGGCGGCGACTTCCTGCAGGCGCTCAAGCTCGTCGGTGGATTCGACGTTGAAACAGTGCACGCCGACTTCAAGGGCGCGACGCATGTCTTCACGGGTCTTGCCGACGCCGGAAAACACGATTCTTTCGGCTTTGCCGCCAGCGGCCAGCACACGTTCCAGTTCGCCACGCGACACAATGTCAAAACCGGCGCCAAGACGCGCCAGGACATTGAGCACACCCAGGTTGGAGTTGGCTTTCACGGCGAAGCAGACCATGTGCGGCATGCCGCTCAGCGCGTCGGCGAAGGCACGATACTGCGCTTCGATGTGAGCGCGCGAATAGACATAGGTCGGCGTGCCGAAACGCTCGGCAATGGCAGACAATGCTACCCCTTCCGCGAACAGCTCACCGTCGCGGTAGTTGAAGGCGTCCATGGGATTCCCTTAAAGGTGCTTGTGCGATTGCGATTTGGCTTGTTCTTCCGGGGTTTTGGTGTCATCCGGCAGATACAACGGGCCTTTTTGGCCACAGGCTGTAACAAGACAAGCGACCGCGACAAGCGCAGCAAGCGAAGAGATCAGGCGCTTCATGGCGAAATCCTTTGTAAAAGCATTAATTGCGCCCGAGTATACCGACCACCCGGCAGCTTGCCTATGCGATGGGCTTCCCGTCTGGCGGGCCTCGGACATTAAACCGTTCTCGTAACACCAACTGGCGGGTAAGCTTTGCATTTGCCTGGCAGCGTCCGTATCTTGCCCCTCTGCGCTATCAGCAGACACTTATCGAGGTTCCCGTAATGAGTTTGACCGAAGCGCGATTCCACGACCTGGTCGATGCGACTCAGCAGAATATCGAAGACGTTTTCGACGAGAGTGGTCTGGATGTCGATCTGGAAAACTCGGCCGGTGTATTAACCGTCAAGTTCGAAGGTGGCTCGCAGCTTATTTTCAGCCGTCAGGAGCCGCTACGTCAGCTCTGGCTGGCAGCCAAATCGGGTGGTTTTCACTTCGATTACGATGAAGAAGGAAGCCGTTGGGCGTGTGACACCAGCGACGAACTGCTCAGCGAGATGCTTGCGCGCATGACGTTTGAGCAAGCTGGCGCCGACCTGGATTTCTCCGAGATCTGATTGTGAGCCAGACACCTGCACGACCGCCCAAGCCGCTTTTCAGCAACGTCAGCCCTGCCGTGGCGTCACCTTGCGTCAGCTTGTGTCGGCTTGACGAGCAGAAAGTCTGTCTGGGGTGCTTTCGCCACGTCGAAGACATCCGCGAATGGCGCTCGGCCGATGACGACCGGCGTCGGCAGATCCGCCTCAATGCAGACCAGCGCCGGGCCGCTGCCGAGGTTGGGCAAGCCGCTGGCTAGCGCCGGGTCGGGTTGTGTATTTGTTGCGCTGTGTTAGTGTCAGACCCTGCTTCTCCAGATCGAGAAGCCCGTAAAACCCCGCCTGCCCCGGCGGGGTTTTGTTTTATTCATGGAGAATAAAGGAGTCTGCCCAGACCATGACCACAGCACCTTCGATCATCCTCACCCGGCTCGACGTACAACGTCTTGAGAGCTTCATCGGCAGCCAGGACGAAAACACGCCGGGCCTCCAGGCGTTGCAGGCCGAACTGGACCGCGCCGAACACGTGGTTGGCCACGATGAAGTGCCTGCGGGCGTTGTGACCATGAACTCGCGTGTACATTGCCGTGAAGAAGTCAGTGGCAAGGACTACCACCTCAAACTGGTCTATCCGCAGGATGCCGGCGCAGAGGGCACCGTATCGGTCCTGGCCCCAATGGGTTCGGCCCTGCTCGGCCTGCGTCGGCCAGCATATCGACTGGCCTGCACCGGGCGGCAAGACCCTCAAACTGACCTTGCTGGCGGTCGAATATCAGCCGGAAGCGGCGGGCGAGTACGAGTAACCCAAGGCGTTGCATCCGCTGAATGCCTGCCGTGTCGTGCCGCATACCCAAGATCGGACGCGGAGCGTCGCATGATAGTCGAGGTTATCGTTCCGTACGCTCCAGCGTCACGCCTGCTCCATCGCCTCGTTCAACAGTGTCTCCAGCTCGGCCTTATGGCGCAGGAAGAGGATAGTTTGTCCGTGCTTGCCATCCAGCAGGCCGGAGAGGTCCAGGTCGGTGATGTAACAGCGATAGCGTTGCGGTTCCAGGCGTTTGCCGAGGATTTGCCGAGCAACGGCTGCATACAATTGATCGCCGTATTCCAGCTCGGAAAACTCGCTGTTGTCGCAATACAGGGTGGCGTTGAGCTGCCCCGGCGAGGTTTCTTCGATGATTGCCTGCACGTCATAGAACGACCGGTCCGTCGCGGTCGGGGCCAGTCGATGTTCGACACGCCGGGCGTGCCCCGGGCCGGAAGGCAGGATCTGATAGTAAAGGGTTTCCAGCGAAACCGGCTCGGACGGGTCATCCAGCGACAACGACGCGCCACGACGATAGACCAGCGAGTGAAAAAAGCGCTGCAGGGGCGTCAACAGGCTCTGCTCATCGTGATAAGGCACACGCTGGTGCCAGAGCGAATTGTGCTCGTCCAGCACATACAGATCCGCATCCGGCTCGTTGACCCGGTAAAACACCTGAATGCACTCCGGCTGCCCGAGCGGCAGGATCAGGGTCAGGTCATGCCCGTCGAGTGCCTGAGGGTCGAGATGCAGAGGGCTGTAACGCGGCAGTTCCTCGCCCAGGTACTTGAACAACCCTGGCAGGCTGTTGACCACCACATGGCCGACCTGGCCTGGCTTGATCTCCAGTACGTGATACTGCTGCTGCACCTGTATCAGATAACGGTGGTTCAGCTGTCTGGCGAGTAACAATTGCGCTGTGCTGATCAGCTCTTCGACACGCTGGGCGATGGCAGGCGCGCGGTTATGGCAAAAGCAACGCACACGAATCTGCTGCTGTTTACCACTCGTCGGCAAGCTGCCGAGCAACTCGCTCATGCAGTCGAGCAGCGCGTGCGGGCCGTCGTAGCGGCTGACCAGCGTTTCGTTCCAGGTATTGAGCGTAATCTGGTCCAGCGTCAGCACCAGATTTTCCCGAACGCCTGCATAACTGAGCGAATCAGTGCGCTCGGTGGTCATCAGAATATTGAGATCGCGGTGATGCCTGAGCGGATCGACGCCGACATTGATCAGCAGCAATATCTCGCTGGGCGCGCTGGGTTTGAGCAGCTCGTCGTCGCTGACCTCGGGCAGTGGCAGCTCAATACTCTGCTGCAAGGCCCCCAGCAGGTTGAACAGCTCGAATTCACTCAGGTCACTGGTGCCGGGGTGCAGCGCTACGCGGGTGGTGGTATCGATCACATTGTTTCGGTGGCACCAGGCCAGCAGCTCAAGCAATTCCCGGCTGCGCTTGATGGGCGAAAAGTTTGCCCACTCATTAATACCCAGGTTGCCGTTGTACAGCGCCCACTGATGTTTGCCCGGCTCGCGCTTGTCAGGCGAGTGCACCAGCGTCAGCGTGTCTTCGGCAAGGTCCGGGGCGATGCCCGGGTTGATGAACTCGACCTTGCCCGCCTTGCGCTCGTACGCCGCATACAGGCGCCGGCCCAGAATGGTCAGGTCGCGGGCGTCGAGCGTATCGTCGGTGCTTTGTGCCCTGGCGAAGCGGGTCTGGAAGCGATAACTGTAATTGAGTTCATTGACCAGCGCGCGGCGCTCGCTGGCCACCTGGCGCACTTTCCACTGGCTGCGGCTGTCGAGCAACGTCAATTGCCGCTCATCCCAGCCCCATTCCGAGGTCAGGCGCGCAAGCAGCACGCGTTGCCAGCCGATGTTGCGTTGGCGGGTCGAGCCGGTAAGCTTTTTGTTGACCTTCAAATACAGGCTGCGCCGCACCAGTTCCAGACGCTCGGGCTCGTTGCGCGCCTGCAGATGCTCTTCGATACGGCGGTACACGACCACGTAAGGGTCCAGCTCATCCAGGTCCAGTTGATTGGCAAACACCGCCTGTTTGAAGCGCAGGCTCAGGCACTGCACGCGGGGATGTTCGCTGGAATACACCTCGATCAACAGCAGCTTGAGCACTGACTTGTAAGGCGACCCGATGCCTTTGAACAGCTGCCATAGCCCTGCGCCGATAAACTCTGTGGCGGGGATGTGCGACATCGGTCCGAGGTCGAGCACTTCGCTGGCGCGGATGAACCGCTTGCTCAGCAGGGTGTAGGTGTAATCCTCATAATTCTGCTCTTCGTAGACCGGCACCATCCACCACATCGGCGTGCGCCCGGCGAGCCAGATCGCTGTGCGATAAAACTCGTCGAGCAACAGATAATGCTGGGTGGTACCGCAATCGTCAGAGCTTAGCTGCGAGTCGCGCTCGCCGCTTTTGAAGCGTTGCGGGTCGATCAGAAAAAAATGCGCCTCTGCCCCCATGGTGGCAGCCCAGGCTTCAAGGGCCTGACATTTCTTGCGCAGTTCGGCGATGGCGTCCGGGTCCAGTTCGCTGTCATGGCAGACCCAAACGTCCATATCGCTTTGATCAGCTTGGGCCAGCGTACCGAGGCTGCCCATCAGAAACAGGCCGTGAATCGGCTGCGGCGGGTTGCCGTGTCGCGCTTTGTACGAGAACGAGCGCGTCAGGCGTTGCGCCTCGGCCAGTGCCAGGGTGTCTGGCTCATAATGCGATACGCCGGCAGGCGTGCTGCCCGAAACATAGCCGGGCAACAGTGGATGATTGACGTGGAAGAACAGTGGCAGCAGCGTCAATACGCTTTGCTGGCGCGTCGACATGCCTTCGAGGGCACGCGCGTATCGCCCGTCATTGAGCGACAGGAAGCGGTTACGCAGCTGGCTGAGAACCTTGCGGTCAATGCCCTCATCCAGATCGGGGCGAATTTCAGGATTACGCGTCATCGCAACTCAAGGCACCTGGCTGGTGCAGGCATGGACTTACTGAGCAAAAGGGCAAAGAAAGTTTGCAGCCGAGAGAAGCGGATTCAGTCGGGTTGTTATTCTGGCGCCAGTTTCTTGTATCGACTGGCGTTCAGATAAGTAAAGGGCCTGCCACGCTTTTTTGTGTGCAGGCCCGGCAACCGTCAGGCAGCTTGTCTGGAGACATTGAGAATGGTCAGCAGTGACTGCGCGTGCTGAGCGGATTCAAGACCGAGGCTGGTCAGGTAGCCGCCATCAACTTGAGTCGTTAGGCCTTTTTCGAAGAGTCTTTTTGCAGCAGAGACGGCAGCGGGGGCCGCTATGTGGTGGACTTTGAGGCCTTCCTGGGTGTTTCCCAGATTGAACAGTGCAAGGATTTCCAGTTCGGCAACCAACTCAGGGGTATACGACATAGGTACTCCAGACTTTTTATAGTAGTACGACCTGGCCGGCTGGCGGGTGGGCTCTGGAATCGACGTGTCCTGTCTGCGCTCGTCGGTTCTGGATGACCGTTAAAGCCGGTTTGGCGTGATAGCCCCGGAGGATTGAGCGGCGGCGGGGCATTTGCAGTGTAGTCAGCGTCTGGCGTGTTTGCAGCATATATATTCTCGGCGTGACCGGCCGGGTGATTATTTCTCGGGCGGCAGCTCAGGCAGGGCGCGCAGCGCTGCTTCGTACCATTGCGTATCGAACGCACGGTCCTGCTCGAGCAAGGCGTCGATCTCGATTGCCAGTACGTGTGCCATCATTTCAAGAATGTCGTCACGCTCATAATTGACCAGCGTGAGCATGTTGAACACGGCCTTGGCCGCTGGCGGGTTACCGGATTCGATCTGGTTCTCGATGGCTTCGATCAGGGTCGAGGCGGCAAATTCTTCTTCGTCATTTTCGATTGCGTCGGTCATGGTAAATCCTCAAGTAAGGCGGGCAGTCTAACCGGCGACCTGAAAACAACAAACCCCGGAAGTCCGGGGTTTTTCAGCACGCAGGCCGGAAGATCAATCCGCTGTCGGTTGACCCAGCGCAACAGATTCCTTGCTGCGCCAGTGCGGCAGGGAGTTCCAGTAGCGTTCGCCTTTGGCGTCGTCGTACAGGCCTTCCCAGCGCGAGATGACCAGCACGGCCAGCGCATTGCCGATCACATTCAGGGCCGTACGCGCCATGTCCATGATCCGGTCGACACCAGCGATGAACGCCAGGCCTTCCAGCGGAATGCCCGCGCTGCCCAGTGTCGCCAGCAGCACGACGAAGGACACGCCCGGCACGCCCGCGATGCCCTTGGAGGTGACCATCAGGGTCAGTACCAGCATCAATTGCGCACTGATCGACAGGTCAATGCCGTACAGCTGGGCAATGAATATCGCTGCAATGCTCTGATAAAGCGTCGAACCGTCGAGGTTGAACGAGTAGCCGGTGGGCACCACGAAACTGCAGATCGCTTTCGGCGCGCCGTACGCTTCCATCTTCTGAATCACGCGCGGCAGCACGGTTTCGGAACTGGCGGTGGAGTAGGACAGAATCAGCTCGTCCTTGAAGATACGCATCAGCTTGATGACCGAAAAGCCGAATGCCCGTGCGATCAGCCCCAGCACCACAAAGGCGAAGAAGGCGATGGCCACGTAAACCAGAATCACCAGCTTGGCGAGCGGCAGCAGCGACGCGAAACCGAAGTTGGCGACCGTCACCGCAATCAGGGCGAATACGCCAATCGGTGCGTAGTTCATGATCATGTGAGTGACCTTGAACATGGTTTCCGAAATGCCCTGGAAAAGCTTGACCAGCGGCTCGCGCACTTCGGCTTGCAGGCTCGAAAGCCCCAGGCCGAACAGCACCGAGAAGAAGATGATCGGCAGCATCTCGCCACGGGTCATGGCGGCGAAGATATTGGACGGGATCAGGTTGAGGATGGTCGCAACAAAGGCGTGATCGTGCTGAACCTCAGCGGTGGTCTGCTGATACTTGGAAATATCGACCGTCCCCAAGGTGCTCATGTCGATGCCGGTGCCCGGATGGAACACGTTGGCCAGCACCAGACCCACCAGAATGGCGATGGTGGTCACGACTTCAAAGTAAAGAATGGTCTTGAGGCCGATGCGCCCCAGCTTCTTCGCGTCGCCCATCCCCGCGATGCCGAAAATCAGCGATGCGACCACGATAGGAATAACGATCATCTTGATCAGACGAATGAAAATGTCGCCCGCGGGCTGCAGGATATTAGTGATCCACCAGGCTTTCTCGTCACCGAAATGGTTGAGCAGTGCTCCCACCGCGATACCCAGTACCAGCCCGATCAGAATCTGCCAGGCCAGGCTCAGCTTTGCCTTCTTCATATTATTACCCTTGTTGGAAGTGGCTTGGGCAAGTCCAGACCGATGCTCCGAGCGTGCTTTTCACAGCACTTTCAGGGCACGGGCTCCCTTTGGAAATGTCCCGAGAAGGTCACCGCAGGCGAGCATCCCAGCTCTATAGCAGGCGAAAAAAGTCGCAACTATTCCCATGACGTGCGTGTACGTCTAATGCCGTAAACGACTACCTCATGCTCAATCGGCATACAAATGCGCAAATATGTGTTGATTTGTGTCAGGCAAGAAGATGGCTATTCGGCGTAAAGGTGGCTAATACGTCGTCTTCGGGCAGATGAGGAGATGCGCGGGGGAAGGGCGAACATCGTGATGCTGAATCGATTACGCGGGGGATTTAACAGATGTACGGTATCAAAACGCCCAAGGTTGCTCATCCGCAGATGAGTTATGCCCTGGGCGCTCGACATTATTTTGCCCGGTCAGCCTTTTCCCTTGGTACGGGTCATGTGCGGACCGCTGTTCTTTTCCAGGTACTCAATGATCATTCCAGCGACATCCTTGCTGGTGGTCACTTCAATGCCTTCCAGGCCGGGTGAGGAGTTCACCTCCATCACCAATGGGCCGTGATTGGAGCGCAGGATATCCACGCCCGCCACACTCAGGCCCATGACCTTGGCTGCGCGCAACGCGGTCATGCGCTCTTCAGGGGTGATCTTGATCAGGCTGGCGCTGCCGCCACGGTGCAGGTTGGAACGGAACTCCCCCGGTTTGGCCTGACGTTTCATCGAAGCGATCACCTTGTCACCGACCACGAAGCAGCGAATGTCTGCGCCGCCGGCTTCCTTGATGTACTCCTGAACCATGATGTCCTGCTTGAGGCCCATGAAGGCTTCGATCACCGATTCAGCGGCCGTGGCGGTTTCGCACAGCACCACGCCGATCCCCTGAGTGCCTTCCAGCACCTTGATGACCAGCGGCGCGCCGTTGACCATCTGGATCAGGTCGGGAATGTCGTCCGGCGAATGCGCAAAGCCGGTGACCGGCAAGCCGATCCCCCGGCGTGACAGCAATTGCAGCGAGCGCAGCTTGTCCCGCGAGCGGGCAATGGCGACGGATTCGTTGAGCGGAAACACGCCCATCATTTCAAACTGGCGCAACACCGCACAGCCATAGAACGTCACCGAGGCGCCAATGCGCGGAATGACCGCATCGAAGCCCTCCAGCGGTTTGCCGCGATAGTGAATCTGCGGTTTATGGCTGGCGATATTCATATAGGCGCGCAGCGTGTCGATCACCACCATCTCATGGCCCCGCTCGATACCCGCTTCGACCAGACGACGTGTGGAATACAAACGCGGATTACGCGAAAGCACAGCGATCTTCATGCAACACCTGAGGAAGTAGAGGCCGGGAACACCGGCTTGTCTTGTACATAAGTGATGCCCGGATTGACGACCAGTTGGCCGTCGATCAAGGCTTTGGAGCCCAGCAGCAGCCGATAACGCATCGACCTGCGGCAAGCCAGTGTGAATTCCACCGGCCAGATACGATCACCCAGGGCCAGCGTGGTGCGAATGACGTAACGCACCTGTGCCTGGCCGTTGGAGCTTTTAATGGTTTTCATGGCGACCAGTTGCGCCTCGCAGCGGCGATGGCGCAACTGCACCACCGTGCCCAGGTGCGCGTTGAAGCGCACCCATTTCTGGCCATCACGTTCAAACGGTTCGATTTCAGTCGCGTGCAAGCTTGAAGTGCTCGCCCCGGTATCGATTTTTGCCCGCAGGCCAGCGACCCCAAGGTCGGGCAGCGCCACCCACTCGCGCAGGCCGATAACGGTCAGGTGATCAAATGTTTTCAATGCGATTCCGTACTTCTCAAGGCTTCTGCCAAGCCTCAGGTGCTACCTGAGCCAGGGCTTTGAATGCAGGTTTGGCGAACAAATAGCCTTGCATCAGGGATATGCCGCAATCAGCCAGAAAATCCCGCTCTTCAATGTGTTCGATACCTTCGGCGATGAGCTTAATCCCCAAGTCCGTACACATTGTGACAACACCACGAACAATAGCCTGACGTGCGCGATCACGATGAATGTCGCGGACCAGATTCATGTCGAGCTTTATCAGGTCGGGTTGAAAATCAGCCAGCAGGGTCAGCCCGGAGTAGCCGGCACCGAAATCGTCGATGGCGGTCATGAAACCGAACTCGCGATACTCTCGCAAAATGTTGCTCAAATGGTTGTTGTTATCCACATGCTCGCTTTCGATGGTCTCGAAAATCAACCGCTCGATAGGAAAGTCATGCTGCTTGGCCGCCTCCAGCGTGCTGCGGATACACAGCTCGGGACGATACACGGCATTGGGCAGAAAGTTGATCGATAAACGCTCGGTCATCCCCAGTTTTGCCGCGCCGGCGATGGCCGTGGTCCGGCACTTCTGATCGAAGCGATAGCGATTCTGGTCGGTGACCTGGTTCAGCACCGACATCGCGCCTTCACCATTCGGACCGCGGACCAGCGCTTCGTGGGCGAAGATCGACTGGTCGTGCAGGTTGACGATAGGTTGGTAGGCGTAATCAAACGAAAAGCCCAGTTCCGGACTGCCGGTGCAGCTCTCACACCCCTTTTTGGGGGCGGTCAACGAAGTTGGAAAATCTGTCACGTCGCGCTCCATGTGGGGTCGGGGCCATAAAATGATGAATAGCTGATTTTGACAAGCAAGGATCGGTTACTTCATGTTCTTGATAGCTACAGATCAGCAACCGCAGGCAGTCACGTTTCCTGATGAGCCGGATAACGTTCAGACTGCCGCACTGATGAGGAATTCAAATGGCACAAAAGATGGAAGAGGACGACAAGGTTCGTCTGGATAAATGGCTGTGGGCCGCCCGTTTTTTCAAAACGCGTGCGCTGGCCAAAGCCGCTATCGAAAGCGGCAAGGTGCACTGTCGCGGCGAACGTTGCAAGCCCGGCAAGGAACCTCGCCTTGGCGACGAGTTTCAGATTCGCATGGGCTTCGACGAGCGCACGGTGGTCGTCGAGGCGCTGTCCATTGTTCGTCGTGGCGCACCGGAAGCGCAGACACTCTATCGCGAGACCCCGGAAAGCATCGACAAGCGTGAAAATGCGGCCCTTCAGCGCAAGGCCGGCAACCTGGGGGTGACCACCGATGGCAAGCCGACCAAGAAGCAGCGTCGCCAGCTGTTCGATTTCCGCGGCGCTCGGGACAGCGAATAAAAGCTCCGCTCGGCGCTCGAAATGCCATCCGGCTTGGAAGCGCCCCGGATAGCTCATAAAATGCCGGTCAACCCGTATGGCCCCAGCCACTTTCGAGTGCAGGACGGCGCTTTTCCCGCCGCGAGCCATTCACTGTCATTACCTCAGATACCCACTTCTTATGCATGATTTCCCGGACATCGATTTCACCCAGCGTTTTATCTTCGACGAAAGCGACGTTCGTGGAGAGCTGGTAGCCTTGGAGCGCAGCTACGCCGAAGTGCTTGCCAAACATCCCTACCCGGAGCCGGTCGCGCAACTGCTGGGCGAACTGATGGCGGCCGCGGCCCTGCTGGTCGGCACCCTCAAGTTCGATGGCTTGCTAATTCTGCAGGCGCGCTCCAGCGGCGCCGTACCGTTGCTGATGGTCGAGTGCTCGAGCGAGCGTGAGCTGCGTGGCATTGCCCGTTACGACGAAGCGCTGATCACCCCTGGCGCAGGCCTGCAGGACCTGATGCCGGACGGCTCGCTGGCATTGACCGTCGATCCGCGTCAGGGCAAGCGCTATCAGGGCATCGTGGCGCTGGACGGCGTCGATCTGTCGGAAAGCCTCTCCAACTACTTCGTGATGTCCGAACAGCTGGGCACCCGCTTCTGGCTCAAGGCTGACGGTCATCGCGCCCGTGGCCTGCTGCTGCAACAACTGCCCGCCGCCCAGATCACCGACCCGGAAGAGCGCGATGCCAGCTGGGAGCACGTCGTTACCCTGGCCAGCACCCTGACGGCCGAAGAAATGCTCAGCCTGGACAACCAGACCGTGCTGCATCGCCTGTATCACGAAGACCCGGTGCGCCTGTTCGACGTCCAGCCGATCTGCTTTCGCTGCAGTTGCTCGCGCGAGCGCTCGGCCAACGCACTGGCCAGCCTTGGGCTGGAGGACGCGCAGCAACTGGTTATCGAGCACAACGGCAGCATCGAGATCGACTGCCAGTTCTGCAACGAGCGCTACCTGTTCGATGCCACTGACGTTGCGCAGCTGTTTGCTGGCGGCGGTGTCGATTCGCCATCTGACACGCGTCATTAATCAACGCGTAAACAGCCTCAGAATACGGTGTGGGCCCCTGTAATGCTGTTCTGACAGGAGGGTCCTACCATTTCTGGGCATTTCTGGCATAATCCGGCCCACTTTTACGCTGTAGTAGTGGTTGTTTTTTTACTACAAAACCGTTTGGAGCACTCGGCTACAGGCCGACGGGGAACCTCATGACGCAAATCAACAACGCTGTGCACACCGATCTGAGCACCGACGAACTGGTCAAGGAAGCCCTTGCCCGCAACGAAGGCGTACTGTCCGACACTGGCGCACTGGTTGTGGAGACAGGCCATCGTACTGGCCGTTCGCCGGTCGATCGTTTCATCGTTGAAGAGCCGAGCACCCAGGACGCCATCGCCTGGGGCCCGATCAACCGCAAGTTTCCGGCCGAGAAATTCGACGCTTTGTGGAACCGTGTCGGTGCGTACCTTGCCGAGCGCGAGCGCTTCGTTTCCCACGTTCATGTAGGTTCCGATCCTGCGCACTACCTGCCTGTCAAGATGACCACCGAAACAGCGTGGCACAATCTGTTCGGCCGTTGCCTGTTCATCAACCCTGAACAGTACAACCCGGCTGGCAAGGACGAGTGGGAAATCCAGAACGCGCCATGGTTCGTCTGCGACCCTGAGCGTGATGGCACCAACTCCGACGGCACCGTCATCATCAACTTCGCCGCCCGCAAGGTGCTGATCGCAGGCATGCGTTACGCTGGCGAAATGAAGAAAGCCATGTTCTCGGTGCAGAACTTCCTGCTGCCGGCCGTAGACGTACTGCCGATGCACTGCGCTGCCAACATGGGCGAAGAGGGCGATGTAACCCTGTTCTTCGGCCTGTCCGGCACCGGCAAGACCACCCTGTCCGCTGATGAAAGCCGTTACCTGATCGGTGACGACGAACACGGCTGGGGCGTGGGCGTGGTGTTCAACATCGAAGGCGGTTGCTACGCCAAGTGCATCGACCTGTCCGAGAAGAACGAGCCGGTCATCTGGAAAGCCATCCAGCACGGCGCTGTACTGGAAAACGTCGTACTCGACCCGGTCACCAAGACCGCTGACTACGCCGATAGCAGCCTGACCCAGAACAGCCGCGCCGCTTACCCGCGCGAACTGATCGAAAAACGCGCCCCGAAAAACCTCGGTGGCGAGCCAAACGCCGTGATCTTCCTGACCTGCGACCTGACCGGCGTCCTGCCGCCCGTGTCGATCCTCAGCGAAGAACAAGCCGCTTACCACTTCCTGTCGGGCTACACCGCACTGGTCGGTTCGACTGAAATGGGTTCGGGTTCGGGCATCAAGTCCACCTTCTCCACCTGCTTCGGTGCACCGTTCTTCCCGCGTCCGGCTGGCGAATACGCAGAACTGCTGATCAAGCGCATCCGCGGCTTCAAATCCAAGGTCTACCTGGTCAACACCGGCTGGACCGGCGGCGGCTACGGCGTCGGCAAGCGCTTCAACATCCCGACCACCCGTGGCGTGATTGCAGCGATCCAGAGCGGTGCGTTGATCGGTGCAGAAACCGAACACCTCGACACCATCAACCTCGACGTACCGAAACTGGTACCCGGCGTAGACACCGGCCTGCTCAACCCACGCAACACCTGGGCTGACAAAGCCGCCTACGACGAAGCCGCCAAGGCGTTGGCTGGCCTGTTCGTGGAGAACTTCAAGAAGTTCGACGTGAGCGACGCCATCAAGGCTGCGGGTCCGAAGTTGTAAGTAGCGCTGCTTGAAAAAACCGCCTTTATCAGGCGGTTTTTTTTGCCTTCGTTTTACGAATTTCAGGATCTGTCATTTATTGTCTTGAACATAAGTGTGGCCAGGTTTTATCACAACCTCCTTTACCAGGGCGTTGAGTTCTTTGCTGTGATAGAGGTCCAGGCACTTCAGTAAATCAAACTTGACCCCTTACAGGGGAAGCCTTGCCCGAATCCATTCCAGGCGTGTGGGAGGCATCGTCATTGTGTGCTCCATCTGCTCCTTGTCATCTTGATAGACAATACTATCCTCGGAGACCTTGAGCGGCTCATGTCCGGGCTGGCCGCCCCAAAAAACCTTATAGTATCGCCTGGCTAACAGTTCGCCTTGATCGTCGAAGATAGTCAGCCGGACCCTTTCCATGCCATCGCCATTAAAAAGACTGTTGTTCACCCCGGCCCCGCAAATAGCTATCGTGAACGGTTTATTGTTGAAAGATTTTGAGCCACCATTTAATTTTTCTGTGTGGTTATAGTGCTGGCAGCTGGAGTTGTCGAGCAGGCTGAATAGGTCGGCGTAGATCACTAAAGCAATCGATATAAAAAAAGAAATAAAAAAGGCCAGAAGTGTTTTTTCCTTATGTGGTTCTTGAAGGCTTGCATGCTATATCCAGTTCTATAGTGATCGGCTTTTTTTACGTGTGGTTTTTTGGCCTGCTGCAGATGATAAAGTTTCCATCCCGGTTGTACTGTTTTCTCTCGATCTGACTCGATTGATGGGGTGAGCTCCTCAATGGACAGGGTCGAGATCTCACGCTTACCGTCATCTATTTGCCCGACATGGCGCAGGCGCTAATCGAGCCCTCAATCGCGAGTGTCGAGATTGACTGGCTACGGTCGTAATGTACAGGTGCCGGGGCCATGTTGTAATTAAACATCTCCGGCGCCGCACCGACGTGCGCCCCCTGGAAATGCTCGGGTAAACGCTTCGACTTGTCGGGGCGTTTGCTTGTCTGGAATACTGATTTCCATTTGTGACGATGACAAGGAGGTGGTTTGTGACAGCGACCGGAATTCAGGTACGACGTTTTGTGCCGAACGATGAGCAAGGTGTGTCGGCATTGATCCTGCCCATCCAGCGTGAAGAATTCGGTATCCCCATTACTGCCGAGGATCAGCCTGATCTGAAGGCGATTCCGACGTTTTACCAGACCGGCACAGGTGATTTCTGGGTCGCGGTGCAAGGTGATCACGTCGTCGGCAGCATCGCGCTCAAGGACATCGGTTCAGGGCAGGCAGCGCTGCGTAAGATGTTTGTCGCCGCGCCGTTTCGCGGCAAAGAGTTCTCGATTGCAGCCAGGCTGCTGGACCGTTTGATCAAGGAGTCCAGCCGCAGGGGCGTTACTGAGGTGCTCCTGGGCACGACTGACAAGTTTCACGCTGCACATCGCTTCTACGAGAAGCACGGCTTTCGGGAGATAGAGAAAGAGGACCTGCCTGCGAGCTTTCCGCTGATTGCGGTGGACAACAAGTTCTATACGTTGGCCCTGAGCCACGACTAATGAGATGGCCGTATTGCCGTTGTGTCGGCGAGCGGCAATTCAGCAGAACGCCGACAGCAATACCGGACACGCGAAACCGCGTGCTCCGTCGTAGGCGCTCAAGCCTCCTGAATATCTGACTGGCTTTTCCGCGCGTTGAAAATGTCCATGGCCGAGCTGTCGTCCGATGTGATGAGCGCGGCGTAATTGGCGGGGTATTGAGCCTTTTCTATGGGGGGCAGCTGGTTGTAGTGGGCGAGAAGCATCACCAGCGTTTGAGTGCTTTTGCCGGTTTCGTTGTATTCGTCGACATATCGTTGGCAGATGGCCCTTTTCCATATTTGCTCTTGATCGTAGTGCTCTGAATACGCAGCACTTCTTTCGTTAATGGTGAAGTCGCTGTCTTCGTCGTACATGATCAGGCTTAGTTGATCCTGAGATAGCCCCGCGAACGGATTCGTTCCTGACCCGTTCTTGAACGAAGTCGCTTGCCTGGCCCTCTCGATCAGTGCAGGGTCGTCCGTATTCGGTATCTCTGCGTCGTGCAGTTTTCTATTGGCGTAATAACTGTTGCCTGCAATTTTGTCACTGATGCTTTTTGCCAGAGAACCCAGGCTTTTGATGTCAAGGCTGTTATCGCGAGCCTGGGCGCGTGCGGCACTATTGCTCAATTGGCTGGACAATGTCGAGAAGGTGGCGTCGTCAATGGCTGGTGCAGAAGTGAGCTCTTTTAGGTTGGAACTTATATTCGTGGCGGAGGTACTTTTCTCGACAGTCGTTATTGTGGTGTTATGGGTGAGGTGTGCGATGGATGTTGTATCAATCATGCTGCGTCCTCGCTGCTGAGGCCAATCCATGGCTTTATATTCAATCTCTGTATCGGCCAGGCCAGAACCAGCTTTAGTTTTCTGCTGAAAACGTGCGTGTCAAAATGCGACACGCACGCTCCGGAGCTTATTTCATGGTGAATTCAGCAGCCCACGCATAGGTGGAGAAATTGGTGGCGCGAGACGTCGCCGTGCAGACAGCGCCGCCTTCAGAGTTTGCAGTCCGGTTCCATTTCGGCACCTTGGCACCCCCCGCACCCGGAAGCTTTATGAAGGTGGTCGAGAATACGCAAGCCTTGGAGCCCATGACGTAGCGAACACTGGCGTAACCTGTATCCGGTGATAGAGTGCTTCGCGTGGAGTAACTATCTGAACCCCCAGGTTGGACTGTTGGGGCAATAGTCGTTTTGGTATTTAGCTGAGTCGATATCTCGTTGCGAGTGACAACTTTATATTCGGCAACCTCCGTGCCCAAGTTTTTAAATGTAACAGTCACCGGCGGCCCCGCGTGCGCAGAAACGACGGCGCATAGTGTGGCGAGAGCGAACGAGGTCAGTAAGACGTTTTTGGTTTTCATGATCGGTAGTTCCTGAGTGAAGTAATTAAATTCGTATTTTTAAATAAGGTGTACGCAAGGCGGCACTGCACACTATTAATTCGAGGTCGCAGCCTGTCGTCCAGATAAAAACTGCTGGAGTGTGAGTGCGCAGGTGTGAGCGCCGCCCTTGTAAAGCATTCTTGATGTAGGAGGTATACAGAGGAAAACCCTATGCTGAAACATGGGCGGTTCCGCTGGGCGGGTCAGAAGAAAAGATTAACTTTTCGCAATTCTTGGTGATGTTTTAGCACGATGGGCTGGGAAGAAAAGTAGGAAATTTCTGATTCTTTGCAAATCAGCTAATGAATATTATTGTTCTTGTGTTTTAGTGTCGAGTTGGATTAACTGCGCTGGCAGAATTTCTAAGTGTGCAGGTTAGAGCGCCCCACAGAGCTGAAGGGCGCGACCCTGTATCTCACGTCACCGCATAAAACTTGCGCACATACCCCGTGCTGGTCCATTTGCACGGTGCGCCCTTTGCAACGAATACCGTGTCGCCTGTGTGCACGGTCAGGCTTGGGCCGTTTTCCAGGCTCAGCACTACGCTGCCTTCGATCAGGTTCATCAGTTCGTGGATTTTGTGTGGGCGCGAGATGCGCTCGTAGGGCGTGGAGTCCCAGACGCCGATGCGCAGGGTGCTGGCGGTGTCTTCGAACAGGTTGTTGCTGCGGCACTGCGGCAGCGCGCTGATCATGATGCTCGGGTCGGGCGGCGAGGACGGCGTGAGCAGGGCGAGGCGATCGAGGGCGGTGATGCCGGATTTGTCTGGCCCGCTGGCCTGAGTGGATGCGCAGAACGCCCAGACGCTGTCCGATTGCGCGTCAATGCGTACCTGCGTGCCACGACCGATCACTGCGCTTTCACCGGTGCTGAGGGTGACGCTGTCGGTGCCTGAGGTCAGCGTGACGCTGCCGCGATGCACCACCAGCATTTCGGTGTAGGGATAGGCGGCTACGGACAGCGATGTGCTGAAATGGACCAGGCCGGCAGCAATACCCTGATCGTCGATGAACGCCGTGCGACGGCCTTCATTGAAGGGGTCGTGTGCGTCGAGCGGGCCGGTGGTGAATTCGGTCTCTACCGGGCTGAGGTCGGCGCGGGCGAGGATTAGTGCGGTGGGTTGGGGCATCGGAAGTGAGTTCCTGGGTGAGGGTTTATGATTCATCGATGATCGTTCTCACGCTGAACGCTCAGCGTTGTACACAGCTCTGCTTTTGATTCTGGCCGAAGGCCGTGGGAGATTCTTGTTCGCGAAAGGGCCGATATACTCTTCGGAAATGTGTCGTCTGAAACGCCGTCTTCGCGAACAAGCGAAGCGTCGCCCGGTTCGCTCCCACAAAAGCTTCATTTCGGGGACTATCAGGACGTTATGCATAACTCTGCTTTTGATTCTGGCCGGAGGCCGTAGGAGTGGACTTGTCCACGATCTGTCGGGAACCGACAGTAAAACCGGCGGCCTCGGTGTACCAGACACAGCCGAGATAGCCTGTTTCGGGGCCGCTTCACAGCCCATCGCAGCCGTCGTAACCTCCTGCATCTCCCACGCCCTCCGGGCAGAAGCCAGATCTATGGGCCTCTCGGGACTTGCGCACACCGTCGAACGCTATGACTGCGCTCAACCGATCGCCTGGGTTATCAATGCAAACTGACTCACCCCTTCGCGGGCTTGCGGAACTGCGCCCAGGCTCATGCAGGTCACGCTGTCCACGCGTTTCAGGCCGGCTTCTTCCAGCCAGTCCGCCAGGCCGCAGTCAGTGGGTATGTCGATGCGTACAAAGGCGTAGGGCACTCTGGCCAGCAGGTGTTCGATCATGTGCCGTGCTTGCTCGACCGTCTGGGCAACCACCGGGCCGATGCACAGGCCGCGGCCGAACGGGCGCAGCAGGGCGAAGGCCTGCAGCTGGCCGTCACGGTCGATGCCGACTGCGTGTTCGAGGTTGTTCAGTACATCGCCCAGCGTGGCCGAGCGGTCCAGGCCTGAACCGGCATTGCCCAGTTCTAGCACGCGAGCGTGATCGGCTTCGCTTAGCACGCGGCAACTTTCTTCTGCCTTTAATACCGTCGCATCCGGCAGTTGCGCCTGCCCTTGGCGCTGCTGAATCTCGCCAAAGCTGACAAAACCCATTTTCTCGTACAGCGGCGCGCCCGCCAGCGTGGCGTTGAGGATTGCGGTGCGTGGCGGAACGCTGCCGACGGCCAGCTCCATCAACTTGCGGCCAATACCTTTGCCTTGATAGTCGTCGCTGACGATCACCAGGCCGATGGTGGAGAACTCGCCCTGATGACAGGCAAAGGCGCTGCCGATCAAACGGCCGTTGTGCACCGCGACAAAACCCTGGGCGACACGTTGCAGCATGGCCCAGTCTTCAAGCCGATGCGGCCACTTCAGGGCGATGGACAGTTCATGCGCGTTGCCGACATCGGCGGCGGTCATGGGGCGAAATTCAAAGTCGAGGCGTTGCTGAGCGAGCATGATGTGTCTCCGTCCATAAGGATGCACAGGCAAATAAAAGGTGCGGCAGGTGTGTTGTATCCCACCTGTGGCGAGAGGTGACAAGAGGGCGGAACGCATTCGGCAGATTCCACAAACCGCCGTTCGCCAGACCACAGTTACTGCTTAAATCGGCCGAGGGCTCGGCAGCAAATGCTTGTGGTTTTTTATCCGGATCAAGCTCTTTATAGCGTGGCCGGATTTGCCCGCTCCGCAATCGGTAGCGCGGCGCAGTTTCTGCGGTGCAAAGCCCCGTGTTTGAGCCTGAGCGCCCTGAAAAGGGTCAAAAAAGCGCCGAAAACAGGGGTTTGCCCAAGGCTGGAGCGCCCCGCAAAGTCTGCTGAGCGCGCACCTCAAAACGGTGGTTTCTATCAAGCAGCCATCACTTTTAACGCCATATGCTGATTTCACGGTGTTGTAATGAGGGTGTGCTGCAGCGTGCATCACCGCCCTTGGAACGAGGCCGGATTGCTCGTCATGCCATGACCTCAACGAACTTTCAGGACCGCACACAATGAGCTTTCTTCGACCAAAATTCATTACGTTCGACTGCTACGGCACGTTGACCAACTTCCACATGGGCACCATGACGCGCGAGATCTTCGCCGACCGCGTTCCGGCTGAACAGATGGACCAGTTTGTCAGGGACTTCTCGGCGTATCGTCTGGATCAGGTCATGGGTGACTGGATGCCTTACGACGAAATCCTGAAAGTCGCACTGGCTCGCACCTGCAAGCGCTGGAATGTTGAATACCGCGAGGAAGGCCAGCTGTATTACGACGCCGTGCCGACCTGGGGTCCGCATGCCGACGTGCCGGCCGGCCTGTCGAAGATTGCCGACAAGATCCCGCTGGTGATCTTCTCCAACGCCAGCGACAGCCAGATCATGTCCAACGTCGATAAGCTCGGCGCGCCGTTCCACAAGGTGTTCACCGCTGATCAGGCCAAGGTCTACAAACCACGTCTGGCAGCCTTCGAGTTCATGCTCGACAACCTCGGTTGCGGCCCGGAAGACATCTTGCATGTGTCTTCAAGCTTCCGTTACGACCTGTTCTCCGCACACGACATGAAAATCAAGAACAAGGCCTTCGTGGCGCGTGGCCATGAACAGCCAGCCAACAGCTTCTACGAGTACCACCAGATCCCGGACATCGGTGGGCTGGCCGGGCTGGTCGGTCTCTAAACCGGCAAACCCGGGCAACACCGGCATTTTTCAAGGTGCTCTTCAATGAGTGACAAGGGGAACAGAATGCGCAGTGAGTCTTACTGGCTCGACACCGCTCCAGATTTCACCGGCGCGCAGGATGGCGCAGTGGAGGGGCAAGCTGACGTTGTGGTGGTCGGTGGCGGTTTTACCGGCCTTGCGGCGGCGCGTGCATTGGCCTTGAAAGGTGCCAGCGTGGTGGTTCTGGATGCGGGCCGGGTGATCGGCGAAGCGTCTGGCCGCAACGGCGGGCAGTGCAACACTGGCGTGGCTCAGGACTACGCGTCGTTGAGCGCAACCCTGGGGGCCGATCAGGCCCGCGAGTATTACAAGGCTTACGAAAGTGCCGTGCAGAGCGTTGTCACGGTGGTCGAGCAAGAAGGCATTGCCTGCGACATCAAGCGCAACGGCAAGCTCAAACTGGCCGCCAAGCCTGGGCATTACGAAGGACTGGCGCGCACTTGCGAGCTGATTCGTCGTGAGGTCGATGCCGACGTCGAGTTGCTGTCGGCTCAGGATGTGCGCAGCGAAATCGATTCAAACGAATTTCACGGCGGCCTGCTGCAGCGCAACGGTGTGCAGATGCACGTTGGCCGTTTCGGCCTGGGCCTGGCCGATGCAGCTGTGCGCCACGGCGCAAAGGTGTATCAGGGCGCCACAGTGAAGGACTGGAAAGCCAACCGTGGAGGTTTTGTGGTCAACACCTCCAAGGGGTCTATTCAGGCCGGGCAGGTGTTGCTGGCGACCGGCGCCTGCCAGCATGGCGGGTTGGGCTGGTATCGCCGACGCATCGTGCCGGTCGGCAGTTTCGTGATCGTCACCGAAGTGTTGCCGCAGGCGCTGATCAACCAGCTGTTCCCTCATCAGCGCGCTTACGTGACCAGCCGTTTGATCGGCAACTACTTCCGCCTCACCCCGGACAACCGCCTGCTGTTCGGCGGCCGGGCGCGCTTTGCCATGTCCAACAGCAGCTCCGATGCCAAGAGCGGCAAGGTGCTGCAAGCGGCGATGGTGCAGATGTTTCCGCAACTGGCACACGTCAAGGTCGACTACTGCTGGGGCGGTCTAGTGGACATGACGTCCGACCGTTTGCCGCGTGCAGGCGAGCACAACGGCGTTTTCTATTCCATGGGCTACAGCGGGCATGGCGTGCAGATGTCGGTGCACATGGGGCAGGTGATGGCCGAGGTTATGGAAGGCAAGGCGCAGGCCAACCCTTGGAAAGACCTGAACTGGCCAGCGATTCCCGGCCACTTCGGCAAGCCCTGGTTTCTGCCCCTGGTAGGCGCTTATTACCGCTATCAGGACAGTCGCCACTGAGTTTTTGTTTCACCGTCGTCGTGTGTGCATGAAGGACGCTCCGGCCAACCGTGAGCAACTCGGAATTTCCCCTTTTCGGCAGGTAGAACTGATATGGCTGACAATAAAACCGACTCCCAGTTGATCACAGGCCAAGACAGCCTGCGTGTTTTCGAGGGTCTCAATCGTGGTCTGTCGCGTCGCGATGCACTGCGTATGCTGGGTGTCGCAGGTGTGGTTGCCGCGGGCTCCACCAGCCTGTTCGGTGCAGCGGGCAAGGTCTTTGCCGATGACGCCGATGCGCCTGTCAAAGGCAAGCCAGGCGGTCGTATCCGTGTGGCGGGCATGTCCAGTTCCACCGCCGACACACTGGACCCGGCCAAGGGCGCACTGTCCACCGACTACGTTCGCCATTTCATGTTCTACAACGGCCTGACCCGTTTCGACAGCCACCTGGTTCCGCACATGGAACTGGCCGAGAAAATCGAGAGCGACAACGCTACCGTCTGGACCGTGACCCTGCGCCAGGGCGTAACCTTCCACAACGGCAAAGCGCTGACCGCAGGCGACGTGGTGTTCTCCCTGTCGCGCCATAAAGACCCGGCCACCGGCTCGAAAGTCCTGCCGCTGATGGCGCAGTTCTCCGAAATCAAGGCCACCGGCCCGATGGAAGTGCAGATCACCCTCAGCTCGCCGAACGCCGAGCTGCCGTCGATCCTCGCGGTTTCGCACCTGCTGATCGTGCCCGAAGGCACCACCGATTTCAGCAAAGGCATCGGCACCGGCCCATTCACCGTCAAGGAATTCAACCCTGGCGTGCGTTCGGTCAGTGCGCGTAACCCCAACTACTGGAAGCCAGGCCTGCCCTACCTGGACGAAATCGAATTCATCGCCATTTCCGATGAGCCATCGCGGGTCAACGCGCTGCTCTCCGGCGATGTGCACATGATCAACGAGGTCAACCCGCGTTCGACCACGCGCATTGCCGCCAGCGCCAGGCACCGCGTGGTGGATGCGCCGTCCGGCAACTACACCGACCTGATCATTCGCCAGGACCAAATGCCCGGCAAAAGCCCGGAATTCACCGAGGCCATGAAGTACCTGCTGGACCGTGAACAGGTCAAATCGGCTGTATTCCGTGGCTATGCCCGCGTCGGTAACGACCACCCGATTGCGCCTGGTTCGCGTTACTTCAACGCCGACTTGCCGCAACGCGCCTACGATCCTGAAAAGGCCAGGTTTCTGCTCAAGAAAGCCGGCATGGAAAAGATCACCATGGCTGTGGCGGCATCGCCTGCCGCGACCGGTTCGGTGGACATCGCCGTGCTGCTGCAACAATCCGCCAAACAGGCCGGCCTGACCCTCAACGTCAACCGCCTGCCGAGCGATGGCTACTGGTCCAACCACTGGATGAAGCACCCGCTGAGCTTCGGCAACATCAACCCGCGTCCGAACGCCGACGTGATCTTCTCGCAGTTCTTCCAGTCCTCCGCACCGTGGAACGAATCGGGCTGGAAAAACGATCAGTTCGACCAGTTGCTGCTGCTTGCCCGTGGCGAAACCGACGACGCCAAGCGCGCCAAAATGTACGGCGACATGCAGACTCTGGTCAGCCAGAACTGCGGCATCGGCATCCCTGTGTTCATTAGCAACATCGACGGCGTGGACAAGCGCATCCAGGGCTATTCCAGCAACCCGCTGGGCGGCTTCATGGGCTACATGTTCAGCGAGCAGGTCTGGCTGGACGCGTAAATGCAACGCTGAACCGAGCGGGAGGGATGCAGATGAATAGCAACACACTCTGGTTGATCGTGCAGCGCCTGGGCGCGGCGATCGTGACGTTGTTGATCGTTTCCATCGTGGTTTTCGCCATTACGGCGGTACTGCCTGGCGACGCTGCACAACAGGCTCTTGGGCAATTCGCGACCCCTGAACAGGTCGCGGCATTGCGTATAAAACTGGGCCTGGACCAACCCGGGGTGGTGCGTTATCTGCATTGGCTGATGAACCTGCTCGGTGGCAACTTCGGCGAATCGGTGTCCAACGCGATGCCGGTTTCCGAGCTGATTGCCGGACGCTTTCCGAAAACCCTGATGCTGGCCGCGACCACCGCGCTGGTCTCGGTGCCGGTCGCCCTGACACTGGGTATCGGCGCTGCGATGGGCCGTGGTGGTCGTCTCGATGGCGCGTTGAACTTCATCACGCTGTCGCTGGTGGCCGTTCCCGAATTTCTCGTGGCGACGCTGGCCGTACTGATTTTTGCCGTCAACCTGGGCTGGCTGTCGGCGTTGTCCTACGGCTTTGATGTCACCTCGCCGTGGCAGTTCATGCGCACCTACGCGTTGCCGGTGATGACCCTGTGCTGCGTGATCGTGGCGCAGATGGCGCGCATGACCCGCGCCGCCGTCATCGACCAGCTGGACAGCCCGTATGTGGAAATGGCCCGCCTCAAAGGCGTCAGCCCGGTGCGTATCGTGTTGCGTCACGCCTTGCCCAACGCCATCGGGCCGATCGTCAACGCCGTGGCGCTGAGCCTTTCGTACCTGCTGGGCGGTGTGGTCATCGTTGAAACCATCTTCAACTACCCAGGCATCGCCAGCCTGATGGTTGACGCGGTCACCAACCGTGACATGGCGCTGGTGCAGGGCTGCACCATGCTGTTTTGTGCTGCTTATCTTGGGTTGGTGCTGATGGCCGACCTGTGTGCAATTCTTTCCAATCCGAGGCTGAGAACCCAATGACTCAATTCATTGCGAAATCGACGCCTGTCGCGCCGGAACCGGCGCTGCGCAAAAAAGCGTCCCGCCCGACTTCCTGGCTGGGCCTGCTGGGCGCAACGGTGTGCTTTCTCTGGCTGATGGTCGCGTTGTTCGGCCCTTGGCTCGCGCCGCATCCGGTTGGCGAAGTGGTGTCCGACAACATGTTTGAAAACATGAGCGCGGTCTATCCGTTCGGCACCGATTACCTGGGCCGCGACATGCTCAGCCGGGTGCTGGTCGGTGCGAAATTTACGGTGGGCCTGGCGTTAATCTCGGCGGTACTGGCCAGCGGCATCGGCACCCTGTGTGCGTTGCTGTCGGTGGTTGCGCCCAAATGGCTGGACGAAATCATCAGCCGCCTGATGGACGCCTTTATCTCGATCCCGAGCAAGATGCTGGCGCTGATCATGGTGTCGGCGTTCGGTTCGTCCGAAGTGCTGCTGATCTGTACGGCGGTGCTGAGCTACTCGCCGGGGGCGTTTCGTATTGCGCGCAGCCTGGCGGTGAACATCGAGGCGCTGGAATACGTGCAAGTGGCGCGCACCCGTGGTGAAGGCCGCGTGTACATCGCCTGCCGGGAGATTCTGCCGAACATGCTCAACCCGGTTCTGACCGATCTGGGCCTGCGTTTTGGTTTCATCGTGTTGCTGCTCAGCGGCATGAGTTTTCTCGGGCTGGGTGTGCAACCCCCCGATGCCGACCTCGGTTCGCTGGTGCGCGAAAACATCGGCGGCCTCAGCCAGGGCGCGCCAGCCATCGTGATTCCGGCGCTGGCGATCGGCACGCTGACCATCGGCGTCAACCTGTTCATCGACCGGCTGGCCTCACGGCGTGGTCGTCGTTCGGGAGGGCATTGAGATGAGCCAGTTGATTCGCGTACAAGACCTGCGCGTGGTTGCCGAGAGCGATCACGGTGAGCTGGAAATCGTCAAAGGCGTCAGCTTCGCGCTGGAAAAAGGCGAAGTGCTGGCGTTGATCGGCGAGTCCGGCTCGGGCAAGACGACTATTGCGCTGGCACTGCTGGGTTATGCCCGGCGCGGCTGCAAACTGGCCGGCGGCGTGGTTCAGGTCGGCGAGCATGACATGCTCAGCCTGCCCGAAAGCCAGTTGCAGAGCCTGCGTGGCAACCGCGTTTCGTACATCGCGCAAAGTGCCGCCGCGGCGTTCAACCCGGCGAAAAAGCTCATCGATCAAGTGATCGAGGGCGCACTGATTCACGGTCTGGGCAGTCGTGCAGACTTGCAGGCCAAGGCCATCGAGCTGTTCCGCGATCTGGCCTTGCCCAACCCGGACACCATCGGCCAGCGTTATCCGCATCAGGTGTCGGGCGGTCAGTTGCAGCGGGTGATGGCGGCGATGGCGCTGATCAGCGACCCGTTGCTGGTAATCCTCGACGAACCGACCACCGCACTGGACGTCACCACGCAGATCGACGTGCTGCGCGCCTTCAAGCGTGTGGTGCGCGAGCGCGGTGCGACGGCGGTTTATGTCTCCCACGACCTTGCAGTTGTGGCGCAGATGGCCGACCAGATCGTGGTGCTCAACGGCGGGCGGATCATCGAGCAGAGCAGTACGGCGGCGCTGCTCAAAGGCCCGGAAGACCCGTACACCCGCAGCCTGCTGGCAGCGGCCCGGCCGGATAAAGTGCTGAAACCGGCCAGCGAGGTGGTCAAGGACAGCACCCTGTTGACCATCAAGGGGCTGACCGCGGGCTACGGCAAGAAGAACCTGCAAGGCATGCCGATGATTCGCGTGCTGGAAGACATCGACCTGACCATCCGCCGTGGCCAGGCCATCGGCGTGATTGGCGAGTCGGGCTCGGGCAAATCGACCCTGGCCCGCGTAGTAGCCGGTCTGCTGGATCCGGCCCACGGCAGCCTGACGTTTGATGGTGCTGAATTGTCCGGCACCCTGGCGGGTCGCACCGAAGAGCAGTTTCGGCGCATCCAGATGGTGTTCCAGAACGCCGACACCGCGCTTAACCCGATGCACAGTGTCAGTGCGATTCTCGCCCGACCGCTGAAAATGTATTTCGGTCTCAAGGGCAAGGCGCTGCGCGAGCGCATCGACGAGTTGATGGATCTGGTGCGTCTGCCACGCGAGCTGGCCGAGCGGCGCCCCAACGAACTGTCGGGTGGGCAAAAGCAACGCGTCAACCTGGCCCGTGCGCTGGCCGCCAAACCAGACCTTATTCTTTGCGATGAAGTTACCTCGGCGCTGGATACCGTGGTCGGTGCGTGCATCCTTGAACTGCTCGGCGAACTGCGCCGCAAGCTGGGTGTTTCCTACCTGTTCATCAGTCATGACATCTCCACCGTCCGCGCGCTGTGCGACGATATCGTGGTGATGTACAGCGGCCACAAGGTCGAAGAGGGCAGCCGCGAAGCGTTCAGCCACGTGCCGTTCCACCCGTACACCGACCTGCTGGTGCACTCGGTGCCGGAACTGCGTCAGGGCTGGCTGGAAAGCTGTGGCGTGACCAGCGGCAAACTGCCGCCGATCAGCGCCCCGGCTAACAATCCGGAGCTGTGCACCTTTCTCAATCGCTGCCCGGCGCGTGTCGAAGGCCTGTGCAACAAGACCGCGCCTGGCCGTCGTCGCATCGCAGGCGGCAGCGAAATTCTTTGCCATCGCGACAGCGACGAACTGCAAGCTGTACAAGAAAACCTTAATCCTGTGACCGTGGGAGCCTACGCATGAGTGGCCGTTTTGTAAGACTGGGCGAGCGTGATCGCCCGGTTGTCAGCCTGCTGGTCGATGGTGCGCCCATCGAAGCCTTGCAGGGCGACACCCTCATGGTTGCGTTGCTGACCCGCAAAGCCACGCTGCGCCAGTCTGAGTTCGACTCGGGGCGGCGTGCCGGTTTTTGCCTGATGGGCGCCTGCCAGGATTGCTGGGTCTGGACCCGCAGCGGCGAGCGCCTGCGCGCCTGCTCCAACGAAGTTCGCGATGGACTCGACATCGTCACCACCCAGCCGGAGGCGAAATGGCCACTTCTTCACGGTTAGACGTTCATAACCCTGCCAGCCCCAGAGTCGTCATCATTGGCGCTGGCCCGGCCGGCACCCGCTGTGCGCAAACCCTGCTGGCTGCGGGTATCAAGCCGATCCTGATCGACGAAAACCGCCGTGACGGCGGGCAGATCTATCGCCGCCAGCCCGAAGGCTTCAAGCGTGATTACTCGGCGTTGTACGGCACTGAAGCGGCCAAGGCGCGCGACCTGCACGAGAGCTTCGACCGCCTGCGCAACCAGATCGACTATCGCCCTGATACGCTGGCCTGGAACCTCACGCAGGGTGAACTGTGCTGCGCCAGCCAGGGCGTGCACAGCGTGGTCGAATACGACGCGCTGATACTCTGCGCCGGTGCTACCGACCGTCTGATGCCAATCAAGGGCTGGCAACTGGCAGGCACCTACAGCCTTGGCGGTTCGCAGATCGCGCTCAAGTCGCAGTCGGTTTCCATCGGCAGCCGCGTGGTGTTCATGGGCAGCGGGCCGCTGCTGTATCTGGTCGCCAGCCAGTACGTCAAAGCCGGTGCCGAGGTGGCCGCCGTGCTCGACACGTCACCGTTCAGCAAGCGCATCGGCGCGATGCCCAAGTTGCTGGCGCGCCCCGGTTTGCTGTTCAACGGCATGAAACTGCTGGCGCAGTTGTACAGCGCCAAAGTGCCGGTGCATCTGGGCGTGCAGCCTGAAGAGATCATGGGCAGCGAGCAGGACGGCGTGACCGGCGTGCGGGTAAAGCTCGCCAACGGCAACGCGCTGACTGTCGATTGCGATGCATTGGCGCTGGGCTATCACTTGCGCCCGGAAACCCAGCTCGCTGACCTGGCCGGGTGCCAGTTGCGCTTCGATGACGCCTCCGGGCAATGGGTGTTGGCCGTCGATGAAGAAGGCCGCACCTCGGTCAAAGGTGTATATGCCGCAGGCGACGGCGCGAAGATTCGCGGTGCCGATGCGGCCGAGCAGGCGGGCCGGCTGGCAGCAATGGCGTTGCTGGAAGACCTTGGCCGACCTGTGGATAACTCGCACCGTGAAGAGGTGCGCAAAAACCTGGTGGTCATGGACCGCTTCCGCGTCGGGCTGGCCGAAGCCTTCCCGTGGCCTGCTGCTCAGGCGGCGGCGCTGCCTGATGAGGCGATTGTCTGCCGCTGCGAAATGATCAGCGCAGGCGAATTGCGTGGCGTGGTGCGTGAAAAAGGCGCTTGCGAAGTCAACCGCGCCAAGGCATTCAGCCGCGTCGGCATGGGCCGCTGTCAGGGCCGCTATTGCTCGCAGGCCGGGGCCGAGGTGATCGCCGCCCAAGCCGGTGTGCCGGTCGAGCAGGTGGGCCGGCAGCGCGGTCAGGCACCGGTCAAACCGTTGTCGATGCTGATAGACGAGGTGGTGTCATGAAACAACCGAAAGTCGATGTGCTGATTGTCGGTGGCGGCTTCATGGGCTCGGCGTCGGCGTTTTTTCTGCGCCAGCGCGGCAAGTCGGTGACCCTGCTGGAGCGTGACGTGGTCGGTCAGTACGCCAGCGGCGTGAATTTTGGCAACGTGCGGCGTCAGGGTCGTCATCTGGGGCAACTTGAGCTGTCCAACCGTTCCCGTGCACTGTGGCAGCGTTTGCCGGAACTGATCGGCGAAGACCTGGAATTTCTGCCCAGCGGGCACATGCGCGTCTGCTATCGCGAGGACGAAATTGCTGAGCTGGAAGCTTATGCCGCTGCGCCAGAAGCGCGTGAGCTGGACCTGAAAATCTATCGCGGCAAAGCGCTGCACGAGCGTTTTCCGTTTCTCGGGTCTGACGTGAAGGGCGGGTCCTACGCGCCGCACGATGGCCACGCCAACCCGCGTCTGGCCGCGCCTGCTTTTGCGCGTGCAGCGATTCGTGCCGGGGCGCGGATCGAAGAGCGTACCGAAGTGGCGCATGTCGAAAAGGTCGGTAACGAATTTGAAGTCACCACCACTGACGGGCGTATCTTCACGGCTGATCAATTATTGATCACCGCTGGCGCGTGGGGGCAAAAACTCTCCGCGCAGTTTGGCGAACCCGTGCCGTTGGAAACCAATGGCCCGCAGATGGCCGTGACCGAACCGGTGCCTTATGCGCTGCCGACCGTCATCGGCGTGTTCACCAAAATCCCCCACGAAGTGATTTATTTCCGGCAGATCGCGCGCGGCAATATTGTCATTGGCGGTGGCTTTCGCAGCAAGCCGGACATGGTCAATCGTCGCGCCTATGTCGAGCCACGCAGCATCGTCAATCAGGTCCAGCAGATGCGTCGTCTGCTGCCCGGTGTCGGTAACCTGAACATCATTCGCGTATGGAGCGGCATCGAAGGCTACACCCCCGATTCACTGCCGGTGATGGGCCGCAGCGGCAAGGTAGACGGGCTGTTTTATGCGTTCGCGTTCTGCGGGCACGGCTTCCAGCTCGGCCCCGGTGTGGGTGACGTGATGGCTGAATTGATCAGCACCGGCACGACCAGCACCTCGATCAGCCCGTTCGACATTCGCCGTTTTGACATCGTTACCGAACACGCGAGTAAAGCCTCATGAGCCCCCGTGCACTGGAAATCCTCAAGCGCCTGATCGCCTTCGACACCGTGTCGTCGGAGCCGAACATGGCGTTGATCGAATACGTCCGCGAGCTGCTGGCCAGCAAGGGCATCGAGTCGTTGATCGTCAAGGATGAGACCGGCAAGAAAGCCAACCTGTTCGCCAGCACCGGCCCGCGTGATGTGCCGGGCGTGCTGCTTTCCGGGCACACCGACGTGGTGCCGGCTGCCGGCCAGGCATGGACGATGCCGCCGTTTCAGGCCACCCTGCGCGACGGCCGTATCTATGGCCGTGGCACCTGCGACATGAAGGGCTTTATTGCGCTGGCCATCGACGCCATGCTCAATGCGGCAGAGATGACCCTGCTGCGTCCGCTGCAACTGGCCTTGTCCCACGATGAAGAAATCGGCTGCGTTGGCGTGCGGCGTCTGCTGGACGTATTGCACCTTGCGCCGGTGCGTCCATTCCTGTGCGTGGTGGGCGAACCCACACTGATGCAGTTTGCCGTCGGGCACAAAGGCAAGGCGTCGTATCGCACCTTCTGCCGAGGCCAGGAGGCGCATTCTTCGCTGGCACCCAGAGCGGTCAACGCGATTCACCTGGCCAGCGATTTCATCGCCGAACTGCGCAACAGCCAGAAACGGATCGAGCAGCAGGGCAGCCGCGACGAGGGTTACGACATCCCCTACAGCACCTTGCACATCGGCCGTATCGATGGCGGCAAGGCGCTGAACATTGTGCCCAACCTGTGCACCATGGAATTCGAGTACCGCAACCTGCCGGGGGACAATCCCGACGTGCTGCTGGAGCAACTGCGCGAGCGCGCCGAAGTGCTGGTGCGTGAAGCACGGCAGCTGTCGGGAGTGGCCGCCATCGAAATCGAAGTGATGAACGAGTATCCCGCGCTTGAGACTCACCCAAGCGTTGAGGCGGTGCGCATGCTGCACGCGTTTGCCGAGCCGGGCACCCAACACATCAAGGTGTCCTACGGCACCGAAGGCGGGCTGTTTGCCGGACGGCTCAACGTGCCGGTGGTGGTGTGCGGGCCGGGTTCCATCGAACAGGCGCACAAGCCGGACGAGTTCATCGATGAGAGTCAGATGGATGCGGGTGAGCGCTTTCTGCAAAGCCTGCTGGGCTCGCTGAAGCAGTAGAGGCTGCCGTCCGGACGCGAATTTCAGCATCGGACGCTGCCGTTATCCTGCTTTCAGCATCCTGGACTGCGACGCCTGCCTAGACTGGCAGGTACCCCGAAACAGGACTCGACCATGCTCAAGAATCAGTTGAAAGACCCCAGCCTGCTGGTGGACCGCGCCTACGTCGATGGGCAATGGATCAGCGCTGACGATGGTGCAATCCTGGCCATCCGCGACCCGGCAACCGGCGAGGTGATCGCGCAGGTTCCGGCCCTGCAAGGCGCTGAAACCCGCCGCGCCATTGAAGCCGCCGAGCGTGCCTGGCCTGCCTGGCGCGCGCGTCCTGCCGCCGAGCGTGCGGCGCTGCTGGAGCGCTGGCATCAGGCGATGCTCGACAACGTCGAAGACCTCGCGCTGATCATGACCCTTGAGCAGGGCAAGCCGCTGAACGAGTCGCGTGGCGAGATCCGCTATGGCGCAAGCTTCGTCAAATGGTTCGCCGAAGAAGCGCGCCGCTCGTACGGCGAAACCATTCCCACACCCAGCGCTGATCGTCGTTTGATGACGCTCAAGCAGCCGGTGGGTGTCTGCGCTGCGATCACCCCGTGGAATTTCCCCAACGCCATGATCACCCGCAAATGCGCGCCAGCCCTGGCCGCAGGCTGCACGATCATCGTCAAACCGTCGGACCTCACGCCGCTGTCGGCGCTGGCGCTGGCGGTGCTGGCCGAGCGCGTGGGCATTCCTGCTGGCGTGTTCAGCGTCGTCACCGGCATGCCGACCGCCATTGGCGAAGAGCTGACCGGCAACCCGGTGGTGCGCAAGATTTCTTTCACCGGCTCCACGCCGATCGGCCGTCTGCTGATGCGCCAGAGCGCCGAACACATCAAGCGCCTGAGCCTGGAACTGGGCGGCAACGCGCCTTTCATTGTGTTTGACGACGCTGACCTGGAGCAGGCAGTGGCCGGCATCATGCTCAGCAAATTCCGCAACGCCGGGCAGACGTGCGTGTGCGCCAACCGGATTCTGGTGCAGAGCGGCATTTACGACCGTTTCGCTGCGCGGCTGGTGGAAGAAGTCGCCAAACTCAAGGTCGGCAACGGTCTGGAAGACGGCGTGACCATCGGCCCGTTGATCAACCCGGCAGCGGTCAGCAAGATTGCCCGACACATCGACGATGCGCTGAGCCAGGGCGCGAAGTTGCTGTACGGCGAGTTGCCCAACGGTGACGGCCAGTTCGTCCAGCCAACGGTATTGGGTGATACCCATGCGGGCATGCTGCTGGCCAACGAAGAAACCTTCGGCCCGGTTGCGCCGTTGATGCGTTTCACCGACGAAGCCGAGGCCCTCGCACTGGCCAACGCAACGCCCTACGGCCTTGCCGCTTACTACTTCACCCAGGACCTGCGTCGCTCATGGCGCTTTGGTGAAGCACTGGAGTTCGGCATGGTCGGCCTCAACACCGGCATCATCTCCATGGAAATCGCCCCGTTCGGCGGCATCAAACAATCCGGCCTGGGCCGCGAAGGCTCCAGCTACGGCCTGGATGAATACCTGGAAGTGAAAGCGTTTCATGTGGGTGGGTTGTAAGGGCAAAAAAATCCTACTGACAGATTTCTGCTCTTAGGGTGTGGGAGCGAGCTTGCTCGCGAAGATGTTGGTGCAAACGCCCTATTTCTAACGGCTGTACCGGCCTCTTCGCGAGCAAGCGAAGCGTCGCCCGGCTCGCTCCCACGAGACTTATGTGTACGCTAATCCAAGTCGTCAATAACCCTGCCCGCGATCCACCTGTCCTTGCATCGCCTCACCGCGCTCAAAACGGCGGATGTTGTCGAGCAAACCGGGAAAGGCACTTTCCGGTTGGGTCATGGCCGCGACGTGCGGTGTCAGCAGGATCTTCGGGTGTTGCCAGAAGGGATGATCGGCAGGTGCTGGCTCTTTCTGTAATACGTCCAGCACCGCAGCGCTCAATTGGCCGCTGTCCAGTGCTTCAAGAAGGTCCGCTTCCACCAGATGCCCGCCACGCCCCATGTTGATCAGGGCGGCACCTTCGGGCAGGCGCTCGAAAAGCTGGCGGTTGAGGATGCCTTCGGTTTGCGCGGTCAAAGGCAGCACACACAGCAGAATGTCGCACTGCCCAAGAAACTCGCTCACCTGCTCCTCGCCCGCGTAACACGTCACACCTTCGACCTGATGCGCACTGCGCGCCCAGCCGGACAGCTGGAAACCGAACGGTTTGAGGCTCGACAGAATATGCTGCGCCTGCAAGCCCAACCCCATCACGCCCACTCGACGTTTGTTCGCCGGTATCAATGGTCGGGCTTTCCAGAGCCCTTCAACCTGCTGCTGACGATAGCGCAGCATTTCCCGGTGCAGGCTCAGTACCGCAAAAGATGCGTACTCGCACATCCCGTGACTGATGCCGGGGTCGAGCAGGCGAACCACCGGCAACGATTTCGGAATACGGCTCAGGTCCAGTTGATCCACGCCCGCCGACAGCGCAAACAGCACTTTCAGGTTGGGCAGCAGCTCCTGCAGGTCGTCAGGTGCCAGCCACGCACCCAGATAGTGGATATCGGCCGGGTCGCCGATGTCCGGCCACACGCGCCATTCGATGTCCGGCGCGTGCTCGGCAAACAGGACACGCCAGCGTTCGGCACGTGCGGGGTCGGCTTTGTAGAGCAGGGCGGGCATGGGCATTTCCTGAGTATGAAAGTGGAGCCCCATCATGCCGCAAGTCGCAAGCAGGATCTGTCGAAACAGCCTTTTGCAGAGCGTCGGCGTGACTGAAAAGCAGCGCTGCCCGGCAGATTGCGTGGTGCTCGCAGGGCATGAAGGAATCTGCCGTTTGCGAGGCGAAAAACAGTTGATCTGGACATCTGAGAGGGCAAGTTCGGCGTAGATCATTTCGCTGAACGCTTAACCTGAACAACATCGCAGCCACCCCGCCGGCTGCCAGGCCCACGATAGGTAAAACCATGAACAGCAAAGTTGACGAAACCCCTCATCTGCTCCGCCAGCGCGACCAGTTTGTGCCGCGTGGCATCGTCACAGCCCACCCGCTGGTCATCGAGCGCGCGCAGGGTTCTGAACTGTGGGACGTCGACGGCAAGCGCTATCTGGATTTCGTCGGCGGCATCGGCGTCTTGAACATCGGCCACAACCACCCGAACGTGGTCAAGGCGATTCAGGCGCAACTGAGCAAAGTCACCCACGCCTGTTTTCAGGTGGCGTCCTATCAGCCCTACCTGGATCTGGCCAAACGCCTGAGCCTGATGATCGCCGGTCAGAGCGGTATTGATCACAAAGCGGTGTTCTTCACCTCCGGTGCCGAAGCGGTGGAAAACGCGGTGAAAATTGCCCGCGCGCACACCAATCGCCCGGCGATCATCTCGTTCCGCGGCGGCTTCCACGGCCGTACCTTGCTCGGCACCACGCTGACCGGCATGAGCCAGCCGTACAAACAGAATTTCGGCCCGATGGCGCCGGAAGTGTTCCACACCCCGTACCCGAACGAGTACCGCGGCGTGACCACAGAAGTGGCCCTGGCGGCGTTGCATGAACTGCTGGCGACCCAGGTCGCGCCGGATCGCGTCGCGGCCATCCTGATCGAGCCGATTCAGGGCGACGGCGGCTTTCTGACTGCGCCGGTCGAATTCCTCAAGGCCCTGCGCGCGTTGACTGAACAACACGGCATCGTGCTGATTCTCGATGAAATCCAGACCGGGTTTGGTCGAACCGGCAAGTGGTTCGGTTTCGAGCACGCCGGTATCCAGCCGGACCTGGTGACGGTTGCCAAGAGCCTCGCGGGCGGCATGCCGCTGTCGGGCGTGGTCGGCAGGGCCGAGATCATGGATGCACCGCTTCCGGGCGGTCTGGGGGGCACTTACGGCGGTAATGCGCTGTCCTGCGCCGCAGCGCTGGCGGTAATCGATACCTACGAGCAGGACAATCTGCTGGCGCGTGGCGAACAGTTGGGCGAGCACCTGCGTGCCGGTTTGCTCAAGCTCAAGGACCGCCACGCCTGCATCGGCGACGTACGCGGCACCGGTTTCATGCTGGCGATGGAGCTGATAAAGAACGACGCTGCACGCAGCCCGGACGCTGATCTCAACCAGAAAGTCATCGATCAGGCACGCATCGGCGGTCTGCTGGTGATCAAGTGTGGTGTGTACCGCAACGTGTTGCGTTTCCTCGCACCGCTGGTGACCACCGAGCAGCAGATCGATGAAGCACTGAGCATTCTCGATGCCGCCTTGGCACGAGTATTGAAGTCCAGCTAAGCGTCGGCGTGGTCGCGGTTGTCGCGAGACGCTGCGACCACCAGCGCTGGGGATCATTGTTGAATGGAGACGTTGCCTGCCATGGGGCTTATTGATTACCGCGCACTGTTGATCGATTGTGACGAGGTTCTGGTGGACCGTGATTCAGGTGTCTGGGCGGCGTTGCAGCCGTTGCTGGAAAACGGCCTGAACACACCGGATAAAGAGTCGATACTGACCGAATTCAACGACGTGGTGCGCACGCTGTATCCGCGCTTCGACGAGCTGGGTTTCAGCGGCCTGCTGTGCTTTGCGCACCGTCAGTTGGCCGAGCGCCTTGCCATCAAGACCAGTTGGGAAGAGGGCATGACCTTCGCCCGTTCAGTGCCCGACTGGACGCTGTTCGAGGACGCGCCGGGCGCCATGCTTTATCTGCGCAAGTTCTATCGACTGCTGGTGTACGCCGACCGCGACCTGCAGGATCGCGGCATTTTGTACGAGCGCCTGGGGCTTGAGCCGGACAGCCTGCTGTCGCGGGCCACTCACCCGCTGGACGACACGCGCTGGCTCGCCGAGATGGACCTGGACACCCGCGACACCCTGCTGGTGTCCCGTCCGCCTGCCGCTGCGCCGGGTCTGGGCGGGCTGTGTCTGATCCGTCGCCGCCGCGAACAGCACCGCCAGCCCTGTACCGCAGACATCTGTATCAGCAGCATGGCCGACCTCGTTGCTCAGCATCAGCTGTCTTTACGGCGCTGATTTTGCTAGAAGGTAGGCACCGTGAATGGCAATACAAGAGGTAGGTGATGGAAGGCTTGGTCAAACTGGATCGGATTGATATCAATATCCTGGTAGAACTCCAGAAAGACGGGCGCATGACCAACGTCAGCCTGGCCGACGCCGTCGGGCTTTCCGCGAGCCCTTGCCTGCAGCGCGTCAAACGTCTGGAGTCGGCTGGGTACATCTCCAGCTACAAGGCGCACCTCAACCTCGCAAAAATCACCGAATCGGTCACCGTGTTCACCGAAATCTCCCTGAGCGACCACAAACGCGAAGACTTCGCCAAATTTGAAGCGAACATCCGCCATGTGGACGAAGTACTGGAGTGCCACCTGATCAGTGGCGGTTACGACTACCTGGTGCGCTTCATGACCCGCAGCATTCAGCACTATCAGGAAGTGATCGAAGAGCTGCTGGACAAGAACATCGGCATCTCCAAGTACTTCAGCTACATCGTCATCAAATCCCCGGTCATGAAAGACGGCGTACCGTTACGCAAGTTGTTGCGGCATTGATACTGCGTAAAGTGTGGATGCGACGGGATCAAATCCAGATCGCATCCCACAATGGATAATCTCCTAGGGATCCTCCGATCAACTCACCGCGCCGTGGCCGATAGCCGGACTTTTCCTAAAATAAGCCGCTATTTGTTGAAAAATCGATCGATTAATC
>NZ_ATDK01000299.1 GCF_000444135.1 Pseudomonas avellanae BPIC 631 | reverse complement strand
CCAGCCGCCTCGATGCACCAGATACAACCGAGGCGGCCTGTTTTGGGGCCGCTTCGCAGCCCTTCGCGGACAAGTCCGCTCCTACGCCCTCCGGGCAGAAACGCGTTGCTGTGGCAGCGGGCCGGGCGGCGCTTCGCTGGTCCGCGCCCTCCAGGCAGAAGCCCGTTCTCCGGGCCTCTCGGGAGGAACCCCCGCCTTACGGGTATTTGCGCTTGTCCAGTGCTGGCGGGAAGTACTGGTACATCCAGGTTTCGCTCAGCGTCCGGTCGCCGGTACGGATGAACATGCGCATTTCCACCGGATCGACCGAGTCGCTGTCCGGTACCCAGTCAAAGGTGATGCGATAGCCCTTGATGTCCGGCAGCACGAGGATGTTGAAGTCCTGCACCTTGCCATGAGAAACGGTGACGATAGGCTCGATGCCCGTGCCTTCCGGCAAGCGATCCAGACCGCCGCCGTTGAAGTCCACCGCGAAGCGGCGAGCCCAGGTTTTCGGGTAATGCTCGCCCGGTGCCCAGCCTTCGAGGAAACCGCCCATGCCGGAACGTGTGGCGTGGACCTGAGCCAGCGGCGTGCTCACCGGCGGCAGCGGGCTCCAGAACAGCTTGTAGCCGTAATTCAACGAATCCCCGGCCTTGACCGGCGTCTTCGGTGTCCAGAACACCACGATGTTGTCCATCGTCTCGCCGGTGGTCGGCAATTCCAGCAGGCTGACTTCGCCTTCACCCCACGCCGTGATCGGTTCGACCCACAGGCTTGGACGACGGCTGTACCAGACCACGGTGTCCTGATAGCTGGAGAACTCGTGATCGCTTTGCACCAGACCAAAGCCTTTCGGGTCTTTGTCGGCGAACGCGCTGAATTGCGGTTTGGCCGGGTTGTTCAACGGGCGGCAGATCCACTCGCCGTTACCGCGCCACATCGACAGGCGATCGGAGTCGTGAATTTGCGGGTGGATGGTGTCGCACATGCGCCGTTCGTGGGTGCCGCAGCTGAACATGCTGGTCATCGGCGAAATACCCAGTTGCTGGATATCGGTGCGCGCGTTGATGTGCGCATCGATTTCCATGACCACCTGACCGGCCTGACAGTCGATGTCGAAACGGTAGGCACCGGTGGCGCTGGGCGAGTCGAGCAGCGCGTACACCACAAAGCGCGTGGCGTTCTTGTCCGGTGTTTCAAACCAGAACTTGGTGAAGTCGGGGAATTCTTCCTGACGCTTGGCATAACTGTCGATAGCCAGGCCGCGGGCCGACAGGCCGTATTGCTTGTTGCTGTCCACGGCCCGGAAATAACTGGCGCCGAGGAACGAAACGACGTCGTTGATGGCGATTTCGGGCGCCTTGAACAACTTGAAGCCGGCAAAACCCAGGTCGCCTTTGACCAGGTTCTTGTCGATGCCGCTGCTTTCGTAATTGAACAGGTCATGGCGGAAATGCACTTCCCGCGCCTGCTTGTTCTGCGGGTCGACGCTGTACATGCGTACCGGCGTCTTGAAACCCATGCCGACGTGGAAGAAGTGCACGTCGAGCTGACCGTTGACGTCTTTCCACAGCGAATGATTGGGGTCGTAGCGAATGGCATTGAATTGCAGCGGCGTCATGTTCGCCAGGACGGGTGGCAGCACTTGCTTGTTGCTCACATAGCCTTTGCCTGCGAGCTTCTTGGCATGGGCTTGCAGCTCTGTAAAATCGAAGTGTTCGATCTCGCCATCGGCTGCTGCGGCCAGTGCTCGCGCAGCATAAAGACCTGAGGCCGATACGCTGCCGTAAGCGGCCAACGCCATGGACGCTTTCAGGAGATTTCTGCGATTCATAAGGGTGAAGCCTCTGAGTAATTCTGTGCGTCCTGCACAAAAAATGGCGCGCCAACGACTCCTTGCCGAACGCAAACTACCCACAACAGATAACAAAGACGAGATCCCGTTCGGAAATCAGCCAAAAAAAAACGCGAATCATGCGCAATGAATTCGGCGTCAGGCCTTGAAAACGGACGTTTTTTAAACGCATTACGGCTGCCTGATCACGTCCATCGCCGCTTGGCACAAGGCCTGCGAGCGAGTCGGGTGTGCCTGGCTGATCAGGGCAATAGCGTGCCTGGCCGTCGACGGCTGCATTTGCCACGCAATATTCAGCAATCATTTTGCTGGCGCGTATTCGTGGCAAATGCCCGGTTGGCGTCTATGAGGGGCCGATTCAGGCGACCGCAAGCACCGTCAGGTCCACCAGTAACGCACCAGATGGAAGAAAATCGGCGCGGCAAAACAGACCGAGTCCAGCCGATCAAGCATGCCGCCGTGGCCTTCGATCATGTGGCCCCAGTCTTTCACGCCACGGTCACGCTTGATGGCCGACATGACAATGCCCCCTGCAAACCCCAGCAGGTTGATCAGCAGTGCGATCAGGACGCCCTGCCAGGCATTGAACGGGGTTATCCACCACAGTGCGCCGCCAATCAACGAGGCGAGAGCGATACCGCCCAGAAAGCCTTCGACGGTCTTCGATGGCGACAGATTGGGCGCGATCTTGCGTTTGCCGAACAACTTGCCGCACACGTATTGCAGCACATCGGAGATCTGCACCACGATCACCAGCCAGGCGATCAGCAACAGATTGCGGCCTTCGTAGCCGGCGATCTCCAGGGTCAGCAGGGCGGGCACGTAGGAGACGCAGAACACTGCGATCATCAAGCCCCACTGCACTTTCGAGGCGCGTTCCAAGAAGTGCTTACTGTCGCCGCCCAGCGAGGCCAGAATCGGCAGCAGCAGGAACACATAGACCGGAATGAAGATCGAGAACAGCCCGTACCAGTTAATCGCGATCAGCACGTACTGCAACGGCAGCGCCAGGTAGAACGCCGCCACCAGTGCCGGGTAATCGCTGCGCCGGGTCGGCGTGAGGGTCAGGAACTCGCGCAGTGCGTAGAACGACACGGCGTAGAACAGCAGGATGACCGCGCCCTGACCCAGCCAGAAGGCAAAGCCGATCACCAGCACCATCACCCACCAGGCATTGATGCGCGCGTTGAGGTTGTCGATAACCGAGTTGGGTCCGCCTGCCCTGCGCTTGAGCACGTAGCCGATCAGCGAGGCGAGCAACAGAACCATGCCGATGCCCATGAACAACAGTTGAGTCTGGTTATCCATTACAGCGGCTCCGGTGCCAGGGCCAGCAGCGCGTCACGGCTGCGGGTGAGGAATTGCTCTTTGCTTTCTTCGCTGTCCAGACGCAGAGGCGCGCCGAAACTGGTGGTGCATAACAGTGGCAACGGCAGCATGCGGCCTTTGGGCATGACCCGGTTGAGGTTGGCAATCCATACGGGCACCAGGTCCACCTGTGGATAACTCTTCGCCAAGTGATACAGCCCGCTTTTGAAGGGCAGCAAGCCGTCTTCCGGATTGCGTGTGCCCTCCGGGAACAGAATCAGCGAGTCGCCGTTTTCCAGTGCTTCCAGCATCGGTTGTAGCGGGTTGCTTTCCGGCGTGCTGCGCTTGCGATCCACCAGCACACCGTTGAACACACGGTTGATGATGTAGCGCCGCAACGGGCTGTTCTGCCAGTAATCAGCGCCGGCGACCGGCCTGGCGGTCTTGCGCAGCGCAGGTGGCAGCGAGGCCCAGAGCAGCACGAAGTCGCCGTGGCTGCTGTGATTGGCGAAGTAGATCCGTTGCCGCTGCTCAGGCGTGCAACCCAGCCACAAGCTGCGCGCACCGGTGATGCTGCGCGCGCCGGCGGTGATGATCGTGGCGACCAGAGGTTCGAACATGACAATTCCTATTGGGCAAAGGACAGCCAGGGAAAGAGAAAGATGAAACCGACCAGCCAGAACAGTTGAAGCGCGATGTACCCGACCTGCACGCGCAGTTGCCGCAGTGCGCCCTGCCTGCGCAGCGTCCAGTCACGGCCGCCTTTATCCACAGGCTGCAAACCCAGCTCGCTCAGGGTCTGGTCGAGTTCCAGGGTGCGATCAGCCAGTTGGCTGGGCTGAGTGGCCATGATCTGAAACAGGTCTGCGTCGAAAGCGACCCGGAATGCCTTGGATTTTGCCAGCAGCCCACTCAGCACCATGACCACGATCCACACTGCCAACAAAGCGCTGAGTGGCGTTATCCACAACTGTGCGAGCCCTGCCGCAAGGCTCAACAGCAACAGCCCTGTGGACAGATAGTCCAGCGATTTACCCCGACGAAGCAGACTGGCGGTGACCAAGAGGTGCATTTCTGGTGACATAAGCCGTCCGTCCTGTGGATAAACTATCGCGCGCTATTAGGCAGAGTGTTTGTATGAATGGCGTCGCGGTTACGCAGCAAGTCCGCCAGAACCTGCAGATGCCCTTCACGCAGAACGACGCCAGGCCTTGCGGCCCTGATCAGCGCCACCGCGTTGTCCACCGACGTTGCCCTGCCTGAATAAAGCAGCCATGCCGCGACGGCCGTAGCACTGCGTGAATAGCCCAGTGCACAGCAGACCAGCAAAGGTCCGTGCTGGCGCAGGGTTTCGATAGCTTTTGCCGCGCGCAGGCAATGTTCTAGATCGGGTGGAATCAGGTCGATTGCAGCGACCTGTTGATAACTTCGCGTGCCCGGATTTATCGGCAGCTCGGCACACATATCCACAATCGCCTGAAAAGGCTGCATCTGTTGCTCACTGGGCAATCGACCCAACCATACGTTATCCACAACCTGATCCGGGTCGGGCCGCTTTTTTGTCCACAGCCGCGAGTTTATCCACGCGCCGAGCACGTATGGGCCAAGCAACCAGTAAGCCGCAGCGGTCAATCGCCCGTCGGCACGTTTCTGAAAACCCGCTGCATCGAACAGCAGGTAATTGAGCGCCACCAGCAGCAACGACAGTGCCGGCCACGCCAACCACAACCCGCCACCAGCGAGCGCAAATGCCGGGATCGCCAGCAAGACAGCGCCCATGCTGTAGTAAAGCGCCAGCCTGAGCCGTTTCGGATGTCGTGTCAGGCGCGCCGCCAGCAACGGGCTACGGCCTTCATCCGGCCACAGCCAGACACAGAACCAGCCGGCCAGTGCGCCTGTGGGTAAGTCGACAAAGTGATGCTGCCAGGTGGTCAGCACCGACAGGCCGATCAGGGCAAACCAGCTGTGCAGCAGCCAGCGCCACGCGACATGAAAGTGCCGGGCGTAGCGGTCGTAACAGACCCACAGCACCACCAGCAGGGCGATGTGCAGGGACGGTGCCTGATTGAACGGCTTGTCGAAGCCTGCCAGCACCGCGAACAGCCAGCCGAAGATGCCGTCCAGTTCCGGACGCTCGAAGGTAAAGCGCAGCGGCCAGAGCAAAAAGCAGGTGACGGAGATGAGCTGCGCGCTGAACAGGCGCAAGGCATGCGTATCCAGTTGCCGACGTGTCAGGCAGGCCAGCAGGGAAAAACCGTAAAGCAGGTCGATGGACCAATAAGGCACGATGGTCCAGGCCCAGAACGGCATGTGTGCTTCCCAGTCGAACACCAGGCTGCCGACATCGGTGCGCTGCGCCGTGTACCAGGTGGCAAAACCGTAACTTGCAAAAAAGAACGGCGCGAGTAACACCAGCCAGACGACCGCTCTTTTCCACAGGCCTCGTTCGCGTACCGCACTCACTGGATGCGCTGCGCCAAGGACACGGTGAAAATCCCCCATTCATCAACACGCTGGGTGATCTTGCGAAAGCCAGCGGCTTCCACCAGTTGGTCCATCTCTGACTGACTGCGACGGCGCATGACCCAGGCCTGGCCTTCGCGATGACTGGTCAGGGCGCGGGCGATCAGCTCCAGTTGCGGGTGCCACGGCTGCCCGGTGTACACCAGATAACCGCCCGGTTCGACGGCTGCCGCCAGCCCGGCCAGCGAATCGTCGACCATCTGGTTGCTGGAAAACAACTCATACAGCCCCGACACCACCGCCAGCGTCGGTTTGGGGTCCAGCGTTGCCAGGTCGTTGCGGTCAAAGGCATCGCCCTTGACGAAGCGCGCGATGTCTTCCAGATCCTTCTGCTCGATGAGCAGGCTGCCGTCGCGCACATTGATGTCGCTGTAGTCGCGCAGCAGAATGGATTCCGGCAGCGGCTCGACGCCCCGCAACGACTCCAGAATGTAACGCCCGTGCCCGGCGGCGATGTCCACGATGCGTACCGGTTTGCCCTGATTGCGCAAATGCGCCATGGCCAGGCGCAGCAGTTCTTCGGCGTGCAGCTTGCGTTGGCGAATGCCACGCCAGCCGATCGATTGCAGGTAGTTCTTGTCGATCATGCGACCCAGCGCGCCTTTGCCGGCGGGTCGGTTGCGATAGACGTAATCCAGCGTGCTGCCAGAATCGAAGCCGGTGTCGAAACCCAGTTTCACCCCTGTGGATAACTTGCTGCCAAGGCGCATGCTGGCGCGGGTCATGCGCCAGTACAGGTCGCGCAACGAATTGTGCGGCAACGGCGCGGCCAGCTCTTCGGACTCCGCACAGGTTGCGCCCAGCCGGTCAGCGTCCAGCAACGACGGGCGGTGCATCGGCGTTTCGAAATTCTGCAAGACGAAGCGCCGCGCGCGGCTCAGCGCCAGATGACGGTCACGCTCGCCCAGCGTGTCGTGGAAGAACCCCGGCAGGGTGTGTTTCTCCTTGCGCAGGCTGCCCAGTTGTTCGAAAAAACGCTCCTGTGGCGCACGATGCACGACGAAGTCCGAGCCTGAAATCAGCAACTGGGTCGGGATCTGGATCGCCTGTGCATCGGCAACCACACGGTCGGCGGCTTCATACAGGCCCAGCAGCACATTCACTGAAATGGCCTTGGTGATCAGCGGGTCGCTGTCGTAGGACGCGATACGTTGCGGGTCGTGGCTCAGGAAGCGCGCCTTGACGTAGCTGTTGACGAAGAAGTTGCCCTTGAACTTACGCAGCAGCGCCAGCCCTGTGCGGGCGAAAGGTACATACAGCTTGACCTTGAAGGCGGGGGAGGCGAGGACCAGTGCGCGGATCTTCGGCGCGTAGTCGTGCGCCCATGTCGCTGCAATAACGGCGCCCACGCTTTGCGCGATCACTGCCATGTTCTCTTCGGCAATATCAAACGTGACGCTCAGGTGATCGACAAAGGTCTGCACGTCGCGAACGCTGGTGGCAAAGCTCGGGCTGTCACCACGGGCGCCTGGCGACTGACCGTGACCGCGGGCATCCCAGGCAAAAAAATCAAAGCCTGGCAGGTCCAGTTCATCGACCAGATGCGCAATCCGCCCGGAATGCTCGTGGCCGCGATGAAACAGCAACACGGCTTGCCGTGGCGCATCAGGCGTCGGGTGTGCAGCAGGCCAGTGGCGGTAGAACAGCTCGACGCCATCGTGGGTGGTGAAGCGCTGATCATTCACATCACGCATTGCGACTTCCTTATGCCAGTACGATGTTTTGATTATTGCTGGGAGGAGGGTGCTTCACTCAGGCCGCGCCGCACCCGGTTGAACAGGGTGTACACCAGCAGGGCGCAGACGATGAGCAGAATCACGTTTATCCACAGGGCGGGTAGCCAACCGATGGCGACGCCTGCGCCGAGCACGCCGAAGACCAGCGCGCGGTCGCTTTTGCCCATCGGGCCGTCGTAGCGTCGTGATGCACCGACCATTGGGCCGAGCACGCCTGCGTATTCGCTGAAAATCGCCAGCAGGGTCACCAGCAGCACCAGGCCCGGGCTGACATCGACAAGCAGCGCAAAAGGCAGAAACAGCGCGCTGTCGGCGATGACATCGGTCAGTTCGTTGAGGTAGGCGCCGAGCCGGGACTTCTGGCCGAACTCGCGGGCCAGCATGCCGTCGATGGCATTGAGCGCCATGCGCACGATCATCCACGCGGGGATCAGTGCAAACACCCAGTAATGCGGGATCGCCACGGCCACGACGGCACCGATCAGCAATGAGATGGCGCACGCCGCGAGCGTGACTTGATTGGCGGTTATGCCGCGCTCGTACAGGCGCTGAACGAGCGGGCGCAACAGATTTTGAAAGCGCGGTTTGAGCTGGTAGATAGAAATCAACGCAAGAGCATCCGTGTCTGTGGATAACTACAACGCTCAGCGCCCTTTACAGCGGCGCAGGCCGAGACGCTAGTGAAACATAATGTGACCGGTACTACGTAACAGTGTTTGTGCGACAGGTCTCAATGCGCAGACGATTCTGCCGCCAAATGCTCGAGTGGGCGCACATTTCGCGGCGCTCCACGTCGCAGATCTGCGCTGCACCTCCTACGCTGAATCAATGCGAAACCTGACGAAAGTTTCACTCTGCGTGTTATATCGTAACGCTATGATGCGGCGGCATTGATAGAAGCCGATATCGGGCTCTCTACAGGGCAATATTCAGCGGGTTCCGGGGTAGTGATGCGGGTTGATTTGGGTGAGCACGCAGACCTCGAAGGTCTGCCGCGTTTTCAGATGGCAGTGCAGCAGGTTCGGCGTCTCGGGCGACTGATGTATGTGACCGGCGGGTTGGCGGCGTTCGCGCTGCTGCTGGCGCTGTCCATTGATCTGTTTTCGCCAGGCTCATTGTGGATGGCAGTGCTGGGTAATGCGGCGGCGGCCTTGCTGTTGCTCAGCGCAGGCTTGCAGTCGGCACGGCACGTGGCGCTGTGGCGGGCCCGCGCATGGGGCGCACCTGCCAGCGGAGAGTCTCCTGAAACAGCAGCAACGCCTGATGAAACCGGCTGGTACGAGCGTCTGCTCACCGGGTTGAGCGACGCTGGCCAGTCGATGGTCAGTTACATCGGCAGCTCGACCCTGTGGCTTGGTGGGTGGGCATTGCTGGCGCTGATCATCATCCGCGCCTTCTGGAACCTGACGCTGCTTGGCAGCGACCTTTCTGCACTGGGCAGCCTTGTCGGCAGCATCATGTTGCTGTTGGCGTTTGGCCTGCTGGTTATCGAGCGGCAATTGAGCGGTGAGCCAGAAGGCCAGTCGCCAGAAGCCGGCCCGCTCGCACAACTGGTGTGCATGACCCTCATCGTTCTGCTGATCGGCGCGCTGTGCCTGTTCTTCTCCAGCGCGGACAGAGTCTGGCCTGCGCGCCTGGCTGTATTGATCGGCCTGCTGCCGCTGGGCGTTGCGCTGGAGTTTGTCTTGCGTGCGGGCCTGTCGGTGTTCAGCCCGCGCACTGCGCTTGTCGAGCCGCGCCTGCTGGCGAGCAGCTTCGTCGCCGACCTGCTGCGCTGGCCGCCACGTCCGCTGCTGGCCTTGCAGCACGAACTGCACAATCGTTTTGGTATCGACCTGCGTCAGATCTGGGCCTTCACCTACATGCGTCGCGCCTTTTTGCCGGTGCTGGCAGTCGTCGCGGCGCTGGGCTGGGCGTTGAGCGGCGTGCACGAAGTGCCGATGCAGGGGCGCGGCATCTACGAGCGTTTCGGCAAACCGGTCGAGGTGTTCGGGCCAGGCTTGCATGCAGGATTGCCTTGGCCGTTTGGCCGGGTTCTGGCGGTGGAAAACGGTGTAGTGCATGAGCTGGCGACCAGTGTGTCCGCTGCCGACGCCGCCGAGCAAAGCCTGGACCCCGCCGAAGGACCGCCGCCCAACAGCGCCAACCGCTTGTGGGACGCCAGCCACATCAACGAAAAATCCCAGGTCATCGCCAGCAGTGCAGGCGACAAGCAGAGCTTTCAGATCGTCAACATGGACGTGCGTTTCGTCTATCGCATCGGCCTGACGGATTCGGCAGCAATGGCCTCGACCTACAACAGTGCCGATATTCCTGCGCTGATCCGCAGCACCGCCAGCCGCGTGCTGGTGCACGATTTTGCCTCACGCATGCTGGATGAACTGCTCGGCGAGCAACGCAGCGGCCTGGCCGACGATATTGGCAAGGCCGTGCAGGCAGACTTGCAGCGCCTGGACAGCGGTGTCGAGCTGCTCGCCACTGTGGTCGAAGCGATCCACCCGCCAGCCGGTGCCGCCAACGCTTATCACGCCGTGCAGGCGGCGCAGATTGGTGCGCAGGCGTTGATTGCCCGCGAGCGCGGTGCCGCCAGTGACAAGGCCAATCAGGCTCAGCTCAACGCCAGTGTTGCCCGCGATCAGGCCAGCGCCGGAGCCCGCGAAGTGCTGGCCACAGCGCAAGGCGCAGACCTGCGCTTCAGTGCCGAGCGTCAGGCCTACGCCAAGGCCGGGCAGGCGTTTTTACTCGAGCAATACCTGGCCCAGCTCACCGAGGGCCTGGGCAATGCGAAGTTGCTGATACTCGACCACCGTCTGGGCGGCGACAACGCGCCGACCATCGACCTGCGTTCGTTCACCCCACCGGCAGACCCAGCGGCGCCGCGTAAAGCCGTTCAGTAAGGAGTCGTCCCTTGAGTCTGTTCCATCATCATCACGATCACAGCGACCACGATAGCCACGCCAGCCATGGGCATGGCGGTCATGGTCATCACCACCACCACCACCACCACCATCACGCAGCGGCCGGGCCATCTGTGTTCCCCTGGCGGCGGGCGAGCCTGGCAGCGCTGCTGATTGCCTTTGCCATCGCGGCGGCCAGCCTGGTGCAGGTGCGTTCTGGCGAGGCAACGGTGGTTACCCGTTTCGGCAATCCGTCGCGTGTGCTGCTCGACCCCGGCTTGAACTGGCGCTGGCCTGCGCCGTTCGAGGCGACCATTCCGGTGGACCTGCGCCTGCGTACTACCTCCAGCGGCTTGCAGGATGTCGGCACCCGCGACGGCCTGCGCATCATCGTTCAAGCCTACGTGGCGTGGCAGGTGCAGGGCGATGCAGACAACGTGCAGCGCTTCATGCGTGCGGTACAAAACCAGCCTGACGAAGCGGCGCGGCAGATCCGTACCTTTGTCGGTTCTGCGCTGGAGACCACGGCGAGCAGTTTTGACCTGTCCAGCCTTGTGAACACCGACGCCGGCAAAGTGAACATCACTGCATTTGAAAACCAGCTGCGTCAGCAGATTGATCAGCAACTGCTGGCGACGTATGGCGTTCGTGTTCTGCAAGTCGGCGTCGAGCGACTGACCCTGCCATCGGTGACGCTCAACGCGACCGTGGACCGCATGCGTGCCGAGCGCGAAACCATCGCCACCGAGCGCACCGCCGTGGGCAAGCGTGAAGCGGCGCAGATACGTTCGGCCGCCGAGCGTGACGCGCGTATCGTCGAAGCGGATGCCACGGTCAAAGCCGCCGATATCGAAGCGCAATCGCGTGTCGAAGCCGCGCAGATCTACGGCCGCGCTTACGCCGGTTCACCACAGCTGTACAACCTGCTGCGCTCGCTGGACACGCTGGGCACCATTGTGACGCCGGGCACCCGACTGATTTTGCGCACTGACGCTGCGCCATTCCGTGTGCTGGTAGACGGCCCGCCGACGCTGGACGGCAAGGGTGGAACACAGCCATGAGTGAAGTGGCTGACGAGCCCGTGGCGCAACGGCCGCCCGTGAACAGCCCGTGGCTGCAGGCCAGCCGTCTGGCGTTCATCGGGTTGTATGGCGTGACACTGCTGGCCGCGCTTGGCTGGGTGACGTCCAACGTGCGCCAGATCGATCCGCAGAACCGTGCCGTGGTGATGCGCTTCGGTGCGATCGAGCGGGTTCAGAACGCGGGTTTGCTGACCGCGTGGCCGCAACCTTTCGAGCAAGTGGTGCTGCTGCCTTCGGCGGACCGAGTGATCGAGCGGCGCGTGGAAACCCTGCTGCGCTCGCCCGCTGCGTTGAAAGCGGATGAAATCGTGACCCTGTCGGCGCCGATGAGCGATGCACTGGCCGGTTCCGGTTTTCTGCTGACCGGCGATGCCGGGGTCGTGCAGCTGGACGTCACGGTGTTCTACAAAGTGACTGACCCCAATGCCTTCGTGTTGCAGGGCGATCATGTATTGCCCGCGCTGGATCGGCTGGTCAATCGCAGCGCAGTGGCACTCACCGCTGCGCGGGATCTGGACACTATTTTGGTGGCCCGGCCTGAGCTGATCGGCGCAGACAGTCAGGCGGCCGAACGCCGTGAGCGACTGCGTGGCGACCTGGTGCGCGGCATCAATCAACGTCTCGCTGAGCTCAACGCGACGGGGATGGGCATTGGCGTCGAGGTGGCGCGGGTGGACGTGCAGTCGAGTCTGCCGAAGGCAGCGGTCAATGCGTTCAATGCAGTGTTGACCGCCAGCCAGCAAGCGGATCAAGCGGTGGCCAACGCACGCACTGATGCCGAAAAGGTGACCCAGACCGCCAATCAACAAGCCGACCGAACCCTGCAGGTGGCGCATGCCCAGGCCTCTGAAAGGCTGGCCAAAGCTCAAGCCGCTACGGCGACGGTCGTCAGCCTGTCAGAGTCGGCGCAGAACCGCAGCGACCCAGGCCTCATGCAACGCCTTTATCGAGAGCGTGTGCCGGGTATTCTGCATCAGGCAGGTTCGGTCACCACCGTCGATCCCCGAGACGATTCCCGCCTGATTATCCAGGGAGCACCGCAATGAGTGGCGAAGCCGTTCACACCCACGACGCCGTTCACTCAGAAGCGGCCGGCAGCCTGTTGAGCAACGCGGAACAGCGCAGCGCGGCCCGGCAACTGACGCTGGCAATGTTGGCATTGGGCCTGTTGGGGCTGGGTCTGATCTGGCGCTTCATCGCCCCGGAGCAGAACGGCGTCAGCCAGTTGCTGCTGGGTGCGGCCTCACTGTTGGTGGCCATCCCTGTGATCAGCGCCGGTTGGCACAGCCTGCGGCACCCTAGCCTGCACGGCATTACGGACCAGTTGATTGCGCTGGCCATGCTCGGTGCCTGGGCCACCGGCGACTTGATGACCGCGGCATTGCTGCCGATCATCATGATCTTCGGCCATGTGCTGGAAGAACGCAGCGTGATCGGCTCGCAGGAAGCCATCGAAGCGCTGGGTCGTCTGACCCGCAGTCAGGCTCGGTTGCTGAGCGCGGACGGGAGCATTCGTGAGGTCGATAACACCACGCTGAAACCCGGTGACCAGGTTGAAGTGCGCGCCGGTGATCGGGTCCCGGCAGACGGTCGGGTGCTTTTCGGTCAGGCCAGCCTGGACACGTCGTCGATTACCGGCGAGTCGGTGCCGCTGGAAGCCAGTGTCGGAGTCGAAGTATTTGGCGGCGCGATCAATCTGGATGGCCTGCTGCGTATCGAAGTGACCCGCATCGGCGATCAGTCCACGCTGGGCAAGGTCATCGCGCTGATGCAGAGCGCCGAACGCTCCAAACCGCCCATCACCCGCCTGCTGGAGCGCTACGCAGGCAGTTACATGGTGCTTGTGTTGCTGATCGCGGCGCTGACCTGGTTCATCACCCAGGATGCGCAGGCGATGCTCGCTGTGCTGGTGGCGGCCTGTCCGTGCGCGCTGGTGCTCTCGGCTCCGGCAACGGCCATCGCCGGTATTGCCGTCGCGGCACGGCACGGCATCTTGATTCGCAGCTCGGCGTTTCTTGAAGAACTGGCTGACTTGAACTCGCTGGTTGTGGATAAAACCGGCACGCTGACTTACGGTCGCCTGCGTTTGCAGTCGGTACAGGCCCAAGGCGCAGAGCACCCACAATTGTTGGAACTGGCGGCCAGCCTGGGCTCGGCCAGCAGCCATCCGGTCAGTCGCGCATTGGCCGGGCTTGTGGATAACAGCCGCCTGCTACCGTTGACCGATACTCGTGAGCGCCAGGGGCTGGGTGTAGTGGCCGCGACTGAGCACGGCGATGCCGCACTGGGCCGACCTGAGTTGTTTGAACAACTGGGTATTGTCACGCCGCAGGTCCCGGCACACGACGGCCCGCTGGCCGGGCTGTCACTGGACGGTGTGTTTCTGGCCTGGCTGCTGCTGGCCGACAGCGTCAAGCCCGAAGCCCAGGCCGCGCTGCTTGAACTGCGTGAGCTGGGCATGGGGCGGCAGTTATTGCTGACCGGTGATCGGCAAAGCGTGGCCGACAACCTGGCGCGTGATATCGGCATCACTGATGTACATGCGCAGGCGTTGCCGGAAGACAAGCTCAACCGGGTGATGGGCGAAATCGCCAGCGGCTTTCGGCCTATGGTGGTCGGCGACGGGGTCAACGATTCGCTGGCCCTCAAGGCCGGTGTGGTCGGCGTCGCGATGGGGGCGGGCGGGGCCGACATCGCGCTGGCGTCTGCCGACATCGTCCTGATCGGCAGCGACCTGCGCCGCCTGGGCACCTGTGTACGACTCAGCCGCCAGTGTCGCCAGACCTTGCAGGTCAACGTGATCATCGGCCTGGGCTGGACGCTGGCCATCGTGGCCCTGGCCGCCTTTGGCCTGCTCGGCGCCGCTGGCGCGATGGTCGCCGCCATTCTGCACAACCTCAGCACCTTGTTGGTGTTGGGCAATGCCGGGCGTCTATTGCGCTTTCAGGAGCCGTTGATGAAGCTGTAGGTGAATGGTCAGGAGGTAACGATGCGCGCACAGGTACAAAAGCGTGTCCCGCCTTTGGAGATATCAACCGTTCTGATTTCCCCCGCCCACTCGTACAGATCAGAAAATAGCTGCCTGTGCAGCTGTTTCATATTTTCCAGGCTGTAAGGAGGGGCTGTGTAGTGCACTCGCGTTACGGTACTTGCGGTGATTTCTCTTTCTGCTGCTTCAAGGTCGTCCATGTCCTGAATATTCAGCCGGTTTCTCAAAACCGATGATGCGGGGTAGCAGTAGCAGTCGTGAGATGCATCATATCGGTCCATGACATTATCTTCTGTGTTTGGCGAGTATGCTTTCCAATGACGCTTTTTCGTCAAGGAAAGGTATTTTGATTCCTTCCAGTTTTGAGCTGTTTATAAAGTTTTTGAGTTTTTTCTCTTCAAAGCGTCTGTGCGGATCAAAGTGATTATCAAAAAAATACAACGAGCATGTTCGAATCAGCCCATCAAGCTCTGACGGGTTTTTTGCCGTGACCCGAAAGCCGAGGCTTTTTGACAGTGCGCGGCGAGCTTCGCTGAAGTTTTTTTCGTGACGGGCCAAGTTGATACTTGAGCTGTTCGAGGAGAGCGTGGCCTTAAGCACATGCAGTTTCGAGAACAGTGCGGCCCAGCCGTTGACACCGAGCTTTAACATCAACTGGGTTTCGACAGTCCTTTTTATCTCGGTAAATGCTCCGAGTTTCTGTAGGTCTTCGATTCGGTCAGCCTGTAATACTTGCTGCAGTGACGCTTTCATCTTGGGCCTCGTAACGTCTATCAGCGCAGTCAGTATCAGGATTCTAGTGTACTGTTTTCGAAAAAATCAGCCACCAACTAACGGAAAATTCAAATCTTATCAATAGCTTAGCTTGCAGGTTATGGGTAACTTATTTCGAAAA
>NZ_ATDK01000298.1 GCF_000444135.1 Pseudomonas avellanae BPIC 631 | reverse complement strand
ACCCGACGAAGTCGGGCCGGAAACAGGAGCTGGGATTTTGCTTACTTTGATCCTTCAAAGTCAGTCGCCGAGGGGCGAAAAGGTGACTTGAGTCTTGTATCAATATTCCTGACATCGCAGAACCCTTGTGTGACGCGCAGCGTCACGAAATGCGTTCCCGCTCGAGCGTAAGAACGACAGGTGTACAGGTCAGAAACTCATCTCGATCACGTCATTCGGCACGATCAGCTTGCCGGCGGTTTTGGCCACGATTTCTTCCACGCTGACCCCCGGTGCGCGTTCGCGGAGGATGAAGGCGCCGTTTTCGATTTCCAGATACGCAAGGTCAGTCAGCACCTTGCGGATGCAGCCCGCGCCAGTCAGTGGCAGGCTGCAGCGGGGCAGCAGTTTGGATTCGCCGTCCTTGGACGCATGGGTCATGGTCACGATGATATTGTCGGCACCGGCCACCAGGTCCATCGCGCCGCCCATGCCCTTGATCAACTTGCCGGGGATCATCCACGAGGCAATATTGCCCTCGACGTCCACCTCGAAAGCACCCAGCACCGTCAGGTCCACATGGCCGCCGCGGATCATGGCAAACGACTCGGCAGACGAGAAAATCGACGCACCGAGGCGCGCAGTCACCGTCTGCTTGCCCGCGTTGATCATGCCCGCATCAATGGTTTCTTCGGTGGGAAACGCCCCCATGCCCAAGAGGCCGTTTTCCGATTGCAGCATCACGTCGATGTCGTCCGGCACGTAGTTGGCCACCAGCGTCGGAATGCCGATGCCGAGGTTCACGTAATAACCGTCCTTGAGTTCACGGGCGACGCGTTGAGCCATTTGTTCGCGGGAAAGTGCCATGGTCTGAAATCTCTTTGTTGTTATAGGCCCGGACAGGCTGGGTCATCAGGATTTTCTGACGGTGCGCTGTTCGATGCGCTTCTCGAAAGTGCCCTGAATCACCCGGTCAACATAAATGCCCGGCGTGTGGATCTCGGTAGGCAGCAATACGCCCGGCTCGACGATTTCTTCGACCTCGACCACGGTTATCCGTCCAGCGGTGGCCACTACCGGATTGAAGTTCTGTGCGGTGTGACGATAGATCACGTTGCCGAAATGGTCGGCTTTCCAGCCCTTGATCAGCGCAAAGTCGCCAGTGATGGCCTCTTCCAGAATTACGTTGCGGCCATTGAACTGGCGAGTTTCCTTGCCCTCGGCGACCGGTGTGCCGTAGCCGGTGGCGGTATAGAAGGCAGGAATGCCCGCGCCGCCTGCACGCAGTTTTTCAGCCAGCGTACCTTGCGGGGTGAGCTCGACTTGCAGTTCGCCGCTTAGCAACTGTTTTTCGAACAAGGCGTTTTCACCGACATAGGACGAAATCATTTTGCGGATCTGTCGGTCCTCCAGCAGGATGCCCAGCCCGAAACCGTCGACACCGCAATTGTTGGAAACGACGGTCAGGCCCTTGATGCCCATGCGCTTGATCTGCGCTATCAGGTTTTCAGGGATGCCGCACAGGCCAAAGCCGCCGCAGAGCACCGTCATGTTGTCGGTCAGCCCGGCGAGGGCCTCTTCGTAGGTCGCTACTCGTTTGTCGAGTCCAGCCATGATGATCCGCCTTTTATAGTTGTTGACCGGCAGTCGCGCCGCCGGAGGATGGCTTGATGTGCATCTTCTCCTGCTGAGACTGATTTGTTAATTTTGTTTTTCTGATTGATTGATAAGAAAAGAAAATATATGAACGTCAAACAACTTCGCGCCTTTCTGGCAGTGGCGCAGCATTTGAGCTTTGCCCAGGCCGGTGAGCGGCTGAACCTGTCGCAGCCTGCGCTGAGCCTGACCATCAAGGGCCTGGAGGAGGGCTTGGGCGGGCAACTGTTGACGCGTACCACGCGCAACGTCGGCCTGACGCCTGAAGGCGAAACCCTGCTGCCGTTGGCGCGCCAGCTATTGGCCGACTGGGACAACACCGAAGAGCTGCTGCGCCAGCGCTTCACCCTACAAATGGGCCGGGTTTCGATCGCCGCCATGCCGTCGTTCGCCGGCAACCTGCTGCCTGCCGCACTGAAGGTTTTTCGCGGGCGTTACCCGAGGGTCAATGTCGCGGTGCATGACGTGATCAACGAGCAAGTACTGGAGATGGTGCGCCACCGTCGCGTTGAGCTGGGGATCGGTTTCGAGCCGGAGTCCAGCAGTGCCTTGCTGTTTACACCGTTCTGTACGGACCGCTTCGTGGCGGTGGTCGCCAGGGATTCGCCTCTGGCCAAGCGTAGCGAGGTGTCCTGGGAGGAGCTGTTGCGCGAGGACTTTATTGCGTTGCAACGGCCGTCAGCCGTGCGCTTGCTGCTGGAGCAGGCCGTCGAGCCCCGGCATGGCAAGCTGGCGGTGGCGTTTGAAAGCCATCAGTTGTCGACCATAGGGCGCATGGTCGCCAATGGCTTGGGTGTCAGCGCGGTGCCGTCGCTGTGCATCGGGCAGATGCAGGAACTCGGGGCCTGTTGCATCGCACTGGTCGAACCGCATATCGAGCGTCGTATCGGGCTGATGATGCTCGCCGATCACACCTTGTCCGCCGCTGCGCAGACCTTGCGCGACGTGTTGATCGAAAACGCTCGGGAAAGTCGATAGGCACTATCACGGCGGTTGATTTTTGCTGCGCCAGGGGCGGGCGTAACCTTGCTTCATTCCTGAAATGAAGCCCGCCCGGAGGCCCCAGATGAACCGTATGCTTGCGCTTGTCCTGATATTCACCGTTGCGCTGGTCTCCGGCTGCTCCACCCATCACGCTGTTGAACAACGTGCGTTCAGCGCTGAAGAAAGCCATCAACTGGCGCTTGAAGACCTGAATCGTCGCGGCCTGTCGTTTGAAGAGTATCAGGCACGCAAGGCGCAATTGCTGGCAGACCCGCAGATCCAGCAAGCGCGTGAGTTCGACGACAAGGGCGAAACCAGCGTCGATGTGAGCGTTATGGGGCAGTCTCCACGGGGTTAACAGTCTGCCTGAAACGTCTGTTTCCTAAAACTGTACGGCAAGAATTATCAGTCAACTGTCCGTGTGTTTCTTGTAACGCCTCCGCTAGGGTGAGCAACTGACTCACTGCTGCGGACAAGCTTTATGGTGCTCTCTTTCGATTTGCTTCTTGCTTTTGCGTTGTTCGCCTTCGTCACATCGGTGACGCCCGGGCCGAACAACATGATGCTGCTGGCTTCCGGCGTCAATTTCGGTTTCAGCCGAACCCTCCCGCACATGCTGGGCATCAGCATCGGTTTTTTCATACTGGTACTGGCTGTCGGTTTTGGTCTGGGCAGCGTGTTCAAGGCCTGGCCAATTCTCTATACGGTTTTGCGCTATGTGGGCGCAGCCTATCTGTTGTACCTGGCCTGGAAAATCGCCACGTCAGGCCCTGCTGCCGAGAACGTCGACAGCCAGGGCAAGCCGTTCAGTTTCATGAGCGCGGCGCTTTTTCAGTGGGTCAACCCCAAGGCCTGGATCATGGCGATCGGTGCAATCAGCACGTACACCCCGATGCAGGGTTACTTCTACAACGTGGTGGTAATCTCGGCGGTGTTCGCGTTGATCAACCTGCCCAGCGTAGGCATCTGGGCCGGTTTCGGCAGTTTGTTGCGCAACATTCTGCGCGATCCGCTGGGCCTGCGGATCTTCAACGGCGTGATGGCTGCGCTGCTGGTCGCATCGCTCTATCCGTTGTTTGTCGAGCATTAAGCCCAAGGCGCTACAGCGCCAGTTGCAGATGCCCGCCTGCCTGCTTGTGACGCGCCTGCAATCGACGTTGCAGGCCGTGGTAGAAATGTTCCAGCCCTTCATGCAGCCGCTCGGTGAGAATCTCGTCCAGCGTGCCGCCTTGTTCGTTATCGCCATAGCTGATCTGCGTATCGATGGCGAAGATGCCGTGCAGCACTTCCTGGGACTTGAGCGCCGAAAGCACCGGCTTGAGCGCGTAATCCACAGCCAGCATGTGCGCGATGCTGCCACCGGTGGCCAGTGGCAAAACCACTTTGCCGTGCAGGGCGCGCTCCGGTAGCAGGTCGAGCAAGGTTTTCAATGCCCCGGAAAATGACGCTTTGTAGACTGGCGTGCCAATCAGCACGCCATCGGCCTGCCTGACGGCTTCGACAAACTCCAGCACCTGGGGGCTGTCGAAGCGGGCGAAGAGCAGGTCTTCGGCATTGAAGTCGCGGATGCGCAAGGTGGTGACTTCAACCCCGTGCTCCTGCAACCAGCGGCCAGCATGAGCCAGCACCACACCTGAACGGGATTTTGGGGACGGACTGCCTGAAAGTGAAACAACGAGCATGCGGGAATTCCTTGCGATAAGCGTCCCTGTGCAAAGCAGCTTGTGTGCCAGCCCGCTGCAAACGTCCCGACGACCCCAAGGCGCGGGGGCTTCGGGCTGTCCGCGCAATGATTTCGGGCTGCGCGTACTGACGCACTGGCCTGATAACTGTTGATTGGCTGTTGCTCCAGCAACAGTCTGGCGTTGTGCGCAGGCAAAAAAATCCCCGCAACCGGAGTCGCAGGGAGGATGTACAGCGGGCAGTCGAATCAGTTGCGGAACGCTGCGCCGGTCTGCACCACGCTGGCCGAACCGAGTAGCTGGCTGATGAATCGGCTCCAGCGGGTGATATCGGCCGGGCCGACGAACACGACGTCCTGTGCCTTGAGCTCAAACTGCCCCGCCAACAGGTAGGCCGTGGGTTTTTTGGCATTGAGGTGGTAAACGGTGGACGTCGCTGCGGCGAAGTTTTCCGCGCCGCGTATCACGTATACCGCATTGCCGTCTGCGCTGTCGGGGCTGAGCCCGCCAGAGTTGCCGAGGGCTTCGAGCAGCGTCAGGCGGGTGGTGCCGAAGGAAATGACCTGCGGATTGCGCACCTCGCCCAGCACGTAGATCTTGTTTCTGGAGTTGCTGTTGAGGTGCAGGTAATCGCCGTCCTTGAGGAAAATCCTGCTCAGTTTCGAGTCCTTGCGGTTCAGCGCGTCGATGTCGATCAGGTAATCCCGGCCATCGCGGCGCAAGGTTAGCCCTGCCAGGTTGGCGTCGGTCAGGTCAACGCCTGCAACGCTCACTGCCTGCACCAGGCTCAGCGGAATATTGGTGACCGGCTGCGGGCCGGGCACCTTGAACGAGCCGGACAGCAGTATCCGCTGGCTGTTGTAGCGCAGCACTTTGACGTCGACTTTGACCTCGGTGTATTGCGGTGACAGGCCCATGCGCAATTGCTCGCGAACCTCGCCGACCGTCCTGCCACCGGCGCGAATTCGCCCGACATACGGAAAATACAGCGTGCCGTCGTTCAGCACTTCCCGGGTATTGGCATCCAGTTGGTCCTGAGAGCCCGGCGCGGTCAGTTCCGGGTGCTCGAAGACGGTGACCAGCAAGGTGTCGCCCGCGCCGATCACGTATTCCGGGGTTTTGTAGTCGAGCAATTCCTGTGGCAGCGCCTTGGCTGCTGCAGTGTCGCGTTGCTGCTGTTGCAGAAGGCTTTTGGGGGTCACCTCGACCAGTTGCGCTCGGGGTTCGTCGGGGTTGCTGGTGGTAACGTCGTCCGGTGTCATGTGCTGGCCCGGAGCAAATGCACAGCCTTGCAGGGTCAGACCGGTGAGCAACAAGGCAGCTAACGTCAGCTTCATAGGGTGTTTCCTTTCATGGCATTGCTCCTTTCTTTCTGGGGGGGCTGTGTAGGCAGTGCTGTGTACGAAGGGGGCTCGGCGCGTTCTGCTCAACCGGCGAGTGCGTCAGAAAGCGTTTTTGTTGACGAAACCCTTGAGCAGCGTCAGCAGAATGATTTTCAGGTCCAGCCAGATCGACCAGTGCTCGATGTATTCCAGGTCGAATTCGACTCGCATGCGCATCTTGTCCAGCGTGTCGGTTTCGCCGCGCCAGCCATTGATTTGCGCCCAGCCGGTGATGCCGGGTTTGACCTTGTGGCGCAACATGTAACCGCTCACCTGCTTGCGGTACTGTTCGTTGTGCGCAACGGCGTGCGGGCGCGGGCCGACGATGGACATCTCGCCATGCAGCACGTTGAAAAACTGCGGCAGTTCATCCAGCGAGGTGCGCCGCAAGAAAGCCCCCAGCGGCGTCACGCGAATGTCGTTGCGCGTTGCCTGGCGCACGCCTTCAGCCTTGTCCTGGACGATCATGCTGCGAAACTTCCAGACCATGATCGAGCGGCCGTCCAGCCCGTAACGACGCTGACGAAACAGCACCGGCCCCGTCGAGGTCAGCTTGATGGCGGCGGCGATCAGCAGCAGTGGCACGGCGATGAGCAGCAGAATCAGACTGGACAGCAGAATGTCCTCAGCGCGTTTGGCCAGGCTCCACGCGCCGTCCATGGGCGAGTCGAAGATGCTGATGCTGGCCAGCCCATTGATGCTTTCGCTGCGGGCATGCAGCAGGTCGAACATGAACACGTCCGGGATCAGGTAAACCGATGCGGTGGTGTCGCTCAGGCCGGTAATCAGCTCGCTCAATTGCGCATCGGCGCTGAAGGCGAGGGTGATGTACACCTTGTCGATCCGGCCTTCCCGAGCGTCCTCGATCAACTGATGCAGGTCACCCAGCACCGGCACGCGACGTCTTTTGCCATCCTGATTCATCTGCTGCGGATGCGAATCGTAGAAGCCCAGCAGGTTCAGGCCCATCCACGGCGCCAGAGAAATGGAGCGGGCCAGACGCTCGCCCACCTGGCCGGTGCCGACAATCGCGACCCGACGCGTGTTGAAGCCATGCCGACGCAGCTTGTGCAGCGTCAGACGGATCAGCAACCGATAGCCGCACAGCGCCGCAAGAACCAATGCGAACCAGCGCAGCTGTCCGTTATCGGGCAGTTGCATCCGGTTGATCAGCAGGTAGTTCAACGACTGCAACGTGACGAAGGTCATGGCCCAGTAACTGAAGACTTTGGCCAGCTCGCGCAGAATGCGCTCGCCACGCCATGAGCCATACAATTGGTGATACTCGCTGACCCAGTGAAACACCAGCACCGCCAGGATGATGTGGAACCAGGCTTCAGTGCTGTCGATGGCCGCCAGCCCGGTCTGCCAGAGGCCAATCAGCACAATGACGGTCAGGTCCAGCAGGCGATGGGCGAGCTACAGCGCTGACTGATGGGCATGCAGGATGCCGCGGACGGAGGTGCGCATTGGGCTGGTCGCTCAGACGGTTTTTATGGGGACAACACGGCCAGGCAGTTCGCTGCTGGCAACCAGCGCCTGTTGAGCGCTCCAGTGTTGTTGAGGCAGGCGCGCGAGATAACCCAACTGCGCAGTGCTCAGGCGGTTTTCGACGAATGCCTTTATCTCCTGTTCGAAGCGCGCGACCGAGAAGCGCTCTGCATTGGATCGACAGGCCTGTGGTGTGATGCTTGATTGCGCCGCTTCAAATTCACCGATGGCGGCGGTCAGCGACGCCACGGTCTGCTGTCGGTAGAGCACGCCGGTCGGGTGCTCGTGGTCAAGACCGTACACCGTCTCCAGCACGCCGCCCTTGCCGAACGCGATCACTGGCGTACCGCAGGCCTGCGCTTCAATCGGGCTGATGCCGAAGTCTTCCTCGGCAGCAAAGACAAAGGCTTTGGCGCTGCGCATGTGCTCCAGCAGTACAGCGGCAGGCTGGAAACCCAGCAGCGTGACATTGGGCGCCAGGCGCGCAATGGCCTGCGCCTTGGCCAGATCCGGCCCGTCACCGATCATGATCAGGCGTTTGTCCGGCATGGCGGCGAAGGCTTCGACGATCATCGGCATGCGCTTGTAAGGCACCATGCGCGAGGCGCTGAGGTAGAAGTCCTGACGAGCACCCAGTGCAGTGAACGCCAGTGTGTCCACCGGTGGGTAGATGACCGTGGAGTCGCGGCGATACGCCTTGTTGATGCGCGCACCGATGAACGCCGAATTGGCGATGAATGCGTCTACACCCGCCGCAGTGCGCTGATCCCAGATGCGCATGTAGTGCAGGACCAGGCGCGCCAGGCTGCTCTTGATTCCCTTGTCCAGCCCGGACTCGCGCAGGTACTGGTGCTGCAAGTCCCAGGCATAGCGGATGGGCGAATTCACATAGCTGATATGCAGTTGGTCCGGGCCGCTGAGCACGCCTTTGGCCACGGCATGGCTGCTGCTGATGATCAGGTCATAGCCGGACAGGTCCAGTTGTTCGATAGCCAGCGGCATCAACGGCAAGTAGCGTGAATAGTGTTTGCGGGCACCGGGCAGTTTCTGGATGAACGTTGTTCGGGCCACCTTGCCGCGCAGTTGGGCGCGGTCCTGGTCGCTGAGAAAGTCGATGACTGAAAACAGATCAGCCTGGGGCCAGACGTTGATCAGTGAAGCAAGCACGCGCTCGGCGCCGGCGTAGCTCACCAGCCAGTCGTGGACGATAGCAATTCTCATGGAAGTTCCTTGCTGTAATGGCCCGCTCTACTGCAGACGCGGCAGTGCGCGTCCTGGCGTTGCTGTTGGTTCAGGGTTTGCCTGGGGACGATTCGGGGGCGACATGGTGTTTGCCTTTCTCGGCGGGTTCCAGCAGCGCATCGATACGCTGGGAAAGGCGCTGTGCGGAAATCTCCCAGGAAAAGCGCTGCACGTTTTCCAGACCCTGCCGGCGCAGTGCCTGACGCAAAGGGGCGTCGCTGAGGACGCGATGCATCGCGGCGGCCATATGGCTGACGTCCAGTGGGTCGAAATACAGCGCGCTGGCTTGCAGGACTTCAGGAATCGAAGCGGCATTGGCGGCCAGCACCGGGCAGCCGCACGCCTGGGCTTCCAGCGGCGGAATGCCGAAACCTTCGTACAGCGAGGGGAAGACGAATGCACTGGCGCCCTGATACTGCTCGATCAGTTCGGCATCACTGAGCCGCCCGAGAAAGCGGATACGCGGATCGCGGCAGGCCAAGCGCTGCAGGTTCGGTTCGGCGAACAGGCTGCTCGCTGCGCCGACAATGTGCAGTTGCAGATCAGCGTGGCCACGCAGGCTCAGAAAAGCCTGAATCATCCGGTTAAAATTCTTGTGCGCAGCGGGCGAGGAGACCGCCAGCAGGTAATTCGGCTGGTCGCGATGCATCGCACGCGGCGTGAAGTCATCACTGACCGCAGCCGGCAGGACCAACACCTTGTCTTCGGCGTAGCCGTAGAACGAGGCAATTTCTGCGCGAGAGAAACTGCTGCCGGTAATCAGTGTTCTGGCCCGCGACAGCAGAATCGGGGTGATGGTCCGGTAAGCCAGACGGAACAGCCGGGTGTAGCTTTGCGGGTAGCGCACGTAATTGATGTCGTGATGAGTCGCGATCTGATTGGCGTAAAACATCGGCCCCGTATTGCTGATGGACACCAGCAGCGGACTGCCCTTGCGCTTGAGATGCAGCGGCAGATCAACCTGTTCCCACAGGTGCCCTCTGGAATGGCCGATGTGTTTTACGTCCAGTGCCTTGGCGCAGTCATGCAACCGGATGTTGCGTGGGGCGACGAAGATCAGGTCGTTGCGTAATCGTTGCAGCGCTCTGCACATCTGTTCTGCATAGCGCTGAACACCGCTGACATCCTGGGTGAGAAACCGCGAATTGATAAAAATCATCTCAAGCATCCTGCTCGTGAGGGTGATTTGGCTGGAATGGGGCTGTCTTGTCAGGCGTTTATGACCGTGAACGCATCAACCGGGATCGAACTGCACGCGTTCGCCGTGCCAAGTGCCGCGGTCCTGCAGCGTCTGGGCAAAAATACTTTCGTACTGGTCCAGCATCAGGTCCAGGTTCAACAGCGAAGCCACACTGTTGCGTGCCTGACTGCCCAGGCGTGCCAACAGTTCGGGTTGCTGGTGCAGCTTGAGCATCGCCAGCCCTAGTGAGTCGGGGTCGTCGGGGCTGCACAATAGGCCGTTGAGCTGGTCCTGAATGATTTCCGGCAGCCCGCCCATGCGGCTGGCGATGACCGGGCGGGAATGCGCGCAGGCCTCTACGGCAACAAGGCCGAATGGTTCGTTCCACATCGACGGGACGATGGCCACGTCTATGTGTTGGTAGAAGTCTTCCGGCTTCTGGAAACCGACGAAACTGATGTCGGGTGACGTTGCCATGGCCCTGAACCTTTTCTCGTCATTCGATTGGCCGCGACCGGCAATCTGCAAGGTGGCCTTGAATGGCAGGTGCTGGAACTGATCGATCAGCCAGCCGACGCCCTTGTTTTCCGACAGCGTGCCCAGGTAGCCAAAGCGCAGCGGTGCGGTGTCTTCGGGTGCTTTGGTCTGCCCGGCGTGCGGCGGAGTAAACGGGCTGGCGTTGTGCACCACATAGCCGCGCGCGCCCTTGAAATAGCCCTGTGCCTGCAAGGTGTCGAGCATGAATCGGCTGACGCCCACCACCGTACTGATCTGCTCTGACTGTTGGGCATGGTGCTTGCGAAACTGTGTGCACAGCGCGCATTGACGCTGGCAGCTTCGCCCGTTCTTGAACATGGTGCTGCTCGGGCAAAGCAGGTAAAGGTCATGCAGGACCTGAACGACTGGGCGGTTGGCGCGGGTGATCTCGTCCCATGCCGACACCGACCAGCCCGTCAGGTTGTGGCACACCACCAGCTCTGGCTGTTCCAGTTCAATCACCTGGCGTACGTAATCGCGCATGCCGCCGTTGTAGCGATCGCGCCAGTGCCAGGCAAACCGTGCCAGACGTCCCGGACGCTGGGGCATGAAGTGCCAATACTGGTTAAGCAGGCCTGCCCGATAGACCTTGACCCGATTGACCTCTGCCAACTGCAGGCCTGGCCGATCGGTCGTCGCCAGCACCGCGACGCTGTAGCCACGTTGCTGCAAGCCTTCGACGGTGCGCTGCAGAATGATTTCCGCACCGCCGCCGATATCAGGTGCGTAAAGGCTGCTGATGAACAGGATTTTCATAGCGGGTAAGCCTTGTGCAGGCCCAGCACGCTGGCTTCGCCCTCACGAATGGCGTTGTTGAGCAGCCGCAGTCGCGGTCCGGCGTCGCAGCGCCATGCATACAGCCGCAACAGGCAGAGAAAAACCAGGCGATTGAACCGGTAGCTCAGCGTCGAATGTGCCCAAACGTGTTTGTCGAACCAGGCCTGATTGCGCGCCGCGTAAAAGGCGCGCAGGTCCGAGCCGCCCAACAGATAATTTTCATAGACATTGCGGCTGCGTGCCTTGATGTTCCATGAGTCCTCCAGATCGTCCAGTGGCGCTCCGGTCACCAGAAATATCTTTGCGCCACCGTCGGTGATGCGCCAGGTGTATTCGGTGTCATCGGCGTACAGCTTGAGGGCATCCAGCGGCAGGCCGATTTTTCGGTACAGGCTGCGATGGGCCAACAACCCGCCATAGGTTGCGAACGGCAACTGGACCCTTTCCGGCATGGGCTGGCTGGCCTGCGGCTGCCCCCAGGGCAGACGTCGCCAGATTTTGTATGGCAACTGGGCCATATGAAAGCCGAAAAAACTCGACCGACGCTGCACGGCGTAACGCAGCGGTACACCGGCCGCGATGTCGGCTTGGTGGCTGGGGCGAAAACCGAGCACTGCGGTGCTGCCTTGACCGTCGATCTGTTCCCGTTCGTACAGGGCTTTATGCAGCACCTCGATGGCATTGCGGGTCGGTGCGTTGTCATCGTCCATCAGCCAGATGTAATCGGCGCCGTCTTGCAGCGCGGCGTCTATGCCTACCGCGTAGCCGTTGGCCGAGCCGGTGTTGTCGGGCAGCCAGATCACCCGAACCTGCCCGGGCCATTCGTCGCACAGCGTCTGTAACGGCGCGACAGAAGCGTTGCTGACAATGATGACGCGGCTGATCAGCGGACTGTCGAGCGAGCGGTTGATCAGTGTGTGCAGATAGTTGAAACGGTCACCATAGGTGAGCGTCACCAGAGTGGTCTGGCGGGGCATTGTGCGCTTCCGATGCAAGTGGGACGGGCCGTCGGCGCAGGGTGTCAGTCATGCGTCGCGGGACGGGTGTCTGCTGATGCTGCGCGCCTTATGCGGTGGCTTCGATGCGCGCCAGACTGCTGATTGGCAACACCACTTTCTGCTGGCGTTGCAACATGTTGAGCAGAATCACGGCGCGCTCGGTGCCGTCGGTGGTCAGGAAAATGGCTTCCACGTCACACCAGCTGCCCGTGGTGATCATGACCTGATCCCCCTGAGTGAAACGCAGCACGGGCGTGGGTGTGGAGAGGCGCTGGCGAATCTGCTCGATCAGGTGGTCGCGAACTGGAACCGGATGACCGCCAAAGGTCACGATGCGTGAAACACCACGGGTGGAGCGGATCGGGTACCAGTTGTCGTGTACCTGATCCATGCGAATGAACAGGTAGCCGGGGAACAGCGCCTCTTCGGCCTGGGCCTTGGCAGCGATTTTTTTTGCAGCGGACCGCAGTGGTCGGAAACACTCGAAGTTCTGGCGTCGCAAATGCTCTTCGGCCCGGGCTTCCTGGCGCGGTTTGGTCTGGATCAGGTACCAGCGAGCATCCTGGTCGGAGAGGTGCATGGTTAATTCCTTTTAAATGAAACAGCTCAAGGGGTAGAGGGTGCTGACGTGTTACCGGGGCGCAGGGTGGTAGTTGTAGCCGTAGGCGGCGCAGTCGTAATCGGACGTCGTGGCCTTGCGCACCACAGCGTTGAAAATCGCACCTTTGATCAGAATGCCGTTCTGCCCCAGGCGGCGCTTGCAGGCTTCGATTTCCTTGACGGTGGTCATGCCGAAACGCGCGACCAGCAGGCAAGTGCCTGCCTGACGACCCACCAGCGTGGCGTCCGTCACGGCAAGGATGGGCGGGGTGTCGACCAGAATCAGGTCATACAGCGGCGACAGCTCGGCCAGCATCTTGTGGAAGTTGTCATGCATCAGCAGTTCCGAGGGGTTGGGGGCCGCGAAACCGCAGGAGATGAAGTCCAGATGGCGAATCCGTGTCTGATTGATGACCTCGGTACAGCGCAAACGCGCGGCCAGCGTGTCGGACAAACCGTGCTTGGGTTGCAGGCCGAAAAGGCGATGCAGGTAGCCCTTGCGCATGTCGGCATCGATGAGCAACACGCGCTTGCCGGTCTGCGCAATGATCGCGGCCAGGTTGCTCGACACGAATGATTTGCCGGCGCCTGGCGTCGGGCTCGAGATCATCAGCACATTGTTACGCGCCTCGAGCATGGCGAAATGCAGGCTGGTGCGCAGGCTGCGCAACGATTCGATCGCCAGCTCGCTGGGGGCGGTAATGCTCAGCAGTCTCGACACCTGCGCGGCCTGGTTGTCTTTGCCGTGGCGCTCCTCGCCGGGCGTGCTCTTGCCGCGCCTCTCCAGACGTTCCTGCTGGCGGGAGTAGGGCAGCGATGCGTAGACCGGCATGCCGAGATTTTCGATGACTTCGGCGCTTTCAACGCCGCGATAGAACGCCTGGCGCACGAAGATGATGACCATCGCGGTCAGTGCGCCCAGCAACGTGGCAATCAGTACGATCAGGGTCTTCATCGGTTTGACGGGTTTTTCGATGTTGCTGTCGGCGTTGTCGATAACCCGCACGTTGCCGATGTTGCCCGCCCGCAGAATGTCTTGCTCCTGGCTCTTGTTGAGCATCAGTGTGTAGGTCTTGCTGGTGACCTGCATGTCGCGGGTCAGGCGCAGCAGTTCCTGCTGGGTCATGGGCAGTGTTTCGATCTTTTTCAGCAGGCCCTGTTTCTGTTGTTCCAACTGGTTTATCTGGCTCATCAGGCTGCGATAGGTCGGGTGCTCGCGGGTGTACAGCCGCTCAAGCTCGACGCGCTTGAGTTTCAGTTCGGACAGCATCGAGTCCAGGTGCACCACCTGGTCCAGCAACCCCTTGGTTTCGATGCTCAGGTCCACCGATCGGGCGCTGGTCTGGAAGGCGTTCAGCGCCGCTTCCGATTCTTCCAGCTGCTTGCGCACCGCCGGTAACTGCGAGCGCAGAAATTGCAGTCGCTGGGCGGCTTCCGCAGAGCTGCGCTCGACGTTCTGACGCACGTACAGACGGCTGATCTGATCCAGAATCCGGTTGGCCCGTTGCGCGTCCTGGTCTTCGATGGACAGATAGATGATGCCGGAGTCTCTGCCGGCTTCGGCAATCTTCAGGCGATTCTGATAGATCAGCGCGGTGCCGAGCGTGCGTTGCCTGGACACCGTGAAATCCGTGCCGGGGCGTGCCCGCAGTGCGGCGATCTGAATCTTTACCCCGTTGCCCTCGATAACGCGATTGACGGCGCCGCCCAGCAACCTATTGTGGTCGCTGTCGTAAAGCACGAACTGGCCGGGCTTGCCGGCGGTCAGGGTGAGCTTTTCACCCAGCAGGTGCTCCGGCACTTCCAGTTGAAAGACCTCGATCTTTTCGCCGCCCCACGCGTAGTGCGACATGCCCCACAACGGCTCAGCCAGTGCACCGTCCTGCCCCGGTGCAAACGTGCGATACAGATAAGGGCCGATCACCGGGAACAGATCGGGCTTTTGCAGCACATTGAGTTGCAGGTCGTCGACCACCTTGCCCAGCAGCGCGCGTGACTTGATCAGCTCGATTTCGGTGGTTGCCTGGGACACTGACAACGGTTTGCCGCTGACCTCCGGGGTGCCTTCGATGCCAATTTTTCTCGGCTCTATCTGGATCATGGCGTTGGCCTGATACACGGGGGTGCTGAGAACGGCGTAGGCCAGGCCAATCAGAAAAAACAGGCCGACGGTCCACAGGATCAAGGCTTTTTGATCGAACAGGATCCGCAGTACGGTTGCCAGGTCGATTCGGGCGTCCTGGTAGTAATCCAGGGTAGGACGGCTCATGACGGTCATTTATCGTGTTGCTCCTGCCTGGAAATGGGGAAGCCAGTCGTCGATACAGCGCGAAAGCTGCGCGTAGGTCTGTTCAAAGGCTGATGTGGGTAGCCGATAGGGGTCGGCGATGTCGCGCCGTTGTTGCCATTGCCCCATCAGGAAGGTCCTGCCGCGTACTTCCGGCGCACGCTTGAGAACGTCGTGGACATGCGCCTGCTCCATCAGCAGGATCAGGTCTGCCTGATGCAGCAGTTCGCGGGTCATCTGCTGCGCTACATGGTCTCGCGGGTGTACCTGATTGGAGTACAGAACGGCCTGTGCCGTGGGGTCGATGGGCGAGCCCGATAACGCTGCAATACCCGCCGACTGAATATGCATCTGTGTCGCTGCAAGGTTTGTCGCCGCCAGGCGCTGACTGATCATCGCGACGGCCATCGGGCTGCGGCAGATGTTGCCGACGCAGAGCACCAGTACATTACTGAACATGGGCTTTGCCGGCTGTCGGCAACAAACGCCTGCTGAGGTTGACGACAACGTTGCTCGCCACTTGCCACAGCGTCTGTAGCTTGTGCGACGGGGTGAGCGCCGCCAGTGACAGGCACACGTTCTGCATCAGAAAATACTCGTACAGCGCCTGATTGCCTTGCAGGTTGTAGTAGTTGGCCAGGCTTGAGCAGGTTTGCAGGTTCATGTGCAACTTGCGCTTGTCACTGCGCATGGAGAACACTCCGCCCGCGTGCAGCCGATAGGCGGCCGGTTTGATGTCGGCCATGAACTTGCCCTTGCCGTGCGCCCCCAGCAGCGACCACCAGCACATGTCGTTCAACGGCGCGACGCGAATGTTCAGCTCCGGCGGCATCGTGCTGAACACATTGCGAAAGCAGGTCGTCAGGGTCGACAGACGCCGTGCCTGCTGCAACTCCAGCGCCGTGGCGTCGGCGCGCAGGTGGCCTTGCAACTGCACGCCATACTCACCGTTTTCGTCGAAGGCGACGGCGTCGTGGTAGGTGATGACGTAATCGGGATGGCTCTCGAGAAAGTCCACTTGCAGCTGCAGCTTGCGCGGGTCGGTCCAGTAATCGTCGGCTTCGCAGTAGGCGATGTAACGGCCGCGCGCTTTGGCAAACAGGTCGGGAACGCAGGGCAAGCCCTGGCTGTACTGATTGACCTGTTGGTAGAAGGCCCGAATGATTGTCGGATGCCGCTCGGCGTACTGCGCGATGATGCGCGCGGTGCCATCTGTGGAGGCGTCGTCGTTGATCAGGATTTCGTAGCTGAAGCGGGTCTGCTGTGACAGAAACCCATCCAGCGCCTGGGCAACGAAAGCTTCCTGGTTATAGGCCGGGCAGACGATGCTCAGCAACGGCGGCGTCTGACAGGTCGTGTCGGTGTTTTTTGTGATGATGGGCATGGCTCAGGTACTCGTTCTGCTGAACAAAACATAGATTTTCGAGGCCAGCGGTTTGTGGCTTGCCGCGACAAGCGTCAGGGTGATCAGCCCGCTGGCGGCCAGCGCCAGAAACAGGCTGCTGCGGCTCTGACCGGCAATCAGGTCAAAGACCGGTGTGCTGATCGCCAGCCCCAGTGCGGTCATTGCGCTGATGCGCAGCATGTCGCTCAGCCATGCCCGATGGATGCCGGGTGCCAAGCGCTGATGGACGATGGCCGGCCAGATGGCGAACGATGTTGCACGCAGGAAAAACCACGCCAGCGCCGCGCCGTGCACGCCCTGCCAATGAATCGCCAGGCACATTACGGGCACGCTGATCAGCGTCGAGATCACGCTGTACCAGAGGTGCAGGTGCATACGGCCGTAGGCGTATTGCAGGTAAAACTGAAAGGCGCTGGCCGCCATAATCGCGCTGCCCAGTGCATACCAGCCCAGCACCGGGCTGCTCCAGCGCGCGGCGGCCTGGTCCCCTGTCCAGGCGAAGATCAGCGGTTCGGCTTGCAGGGCAATGAGCGCTGCCAGAGGAAACAGGCAGGTACAGACAAGCCGGTTGGCAGCCAGAAACAACGCGTGCATCTCGTCGCGTCGCCCTTCGGCCATCAGCACCGTCAGGCGTGGCAACAGCGTCTGTACCAGAGGATTGGTCAGCATCATGAGGCCGGCGGCAATCAACGCCACCAGTGAGAAATAGCCGTACTGGTCCAGCGGTAACAGGCTGGACAGCAGCACCTTGTCCAGTTGGGTCAGCACGATCCATAACACGGCGCTCAGCGACAGGCTGGCGGCAAAGGGCAGTATCGGTTTGAGCAAGGCCCAGTCCAGCCCGCTCATCCAGTGCGGGGCGGGCATCTGCCGGCGGGCTTTGCTGGCGAACAGCAGGGTTTCGATCAGCCCGACCGCCACCTGAAATTCAAAGAAGTCGCGCGGGTCCCGGGAAAACTGACTGACCAGCAATAAACCGCCGAAATAGCGCAGCGTGGCGATCGACACATTGGCAGCGTTGAGCCAGGCATGCTGTTCAAGGCCTTGAATGCCGCTTTTGTACAGTGTCGAATACAGACGCAGGGCAATGATGACGCCCATCAGTGCGATGCAGTGGGTCAGCGTTTCGGGTTGCAGGGTATTGGCATTGAGCCAGTGGGTCGCAATCCAGGCGCTGGCAGCGACAATGAGCACGCCACTGAGCACTGCCAACGGCAGAAATATCAACTCGAACGAGCGCACCAGCCGGCCCAGGCTCTGTTCGCCTGCCGGCAGGCTCTGTTGCTGGGCCACTGCGCGAACCAGGCTGGGAGACAGCCCTGCATCCAGCAGTTGCAGCCAGGCTTGCAACAGGGTGAAGAAGCCGATCAGCCCGTACGTCTCGGCACCCAGATGGCCCAGATAAAACGGCATGATCAGAATCCCGATCAGCAGCACGTAGGCCTGCCCGCTGTAGTTCAGGACGGTATTACGAATCACCGAGTGTCTGTTTTGCATGACGATCAGCCGACCCATGCAATGGCATCGGCCTGCTGGCTTGCGTCACTCAGGCTGCAGGTTTCGATCAGCGTACGGATCACCAGGGCCTGGTCGGCTTTCTGCAGGCCGGGGTAGATCGGCAGGCACAGCACTCGCTCGCTCAGCGCGCGGGACACCGGTTGGGCCGGCTGCGGTTGCAGATACTCCAGCGTGTCCAGCGACGGGTAAAAGTACCGGCGCGGGTTGATATTGCGCAGATTCAGTGCCGTGCGCACCTGCAGCAATTGCTGCTCGTCGCGCAGCGCCACCGGGTAATAGCTGTTATTGAGCTGGCTGTCGGTCTCGGGTTGTTGCAGGTCGAGGTAGTCTTTCAGCGACGATGTGTAATGGTGCGCAATCTCCGCGCGCTCTTCAAGAATGTTGCCGATGTTGTCCAGAATGCACAGCCCCATGGCTGCGGAGAATTCGTTGAGCTTGGCATTGATGCCGATACCGTCGATGCGGTCGACCCCGGAAATACCGAAATTGCACAGCAGATGAGCGCGTCTGGCCAGTTCGTCATCGTCGGTGATGATCGCGCCGCCTTCAATGGTGTGAAACAGCTTGGTCGCATGAAAGCTCAGGGTGCTGATATCGCCATGATTGAGCACCGACTGGCCCGCGTGGCGCACGCCGAATGCATGTGCGCCGTCATAGACAACCTTGAGCGTGTGTTCACGGGCGATCTGCTCGATGGCTTCCACGGCGCAGGGGTTGCCAAACACATGAGTCGCCACGATTGCGCAAGTGTCTTCGGCGATGCTGTTTTTGATGTGCTGCGGCGAGATGTTCCAGGTGGCCGGGTCTATGTCGGCAAAGATCGGCCGAATGCCTTCCCATTTCAACGAGCTGCTGGTGGCGACAAAGCTGAATGGCGTTGTCACGGCGCTGCCACTCAGGTCCAGTGCGCGGTAAGCCACCTGCAGGGCCAGCGTTCCGTTGTTGGTCAGAATGATATGCCTGACCCCCAAGTAGTCTTTGAGCCGCTCCGTCAGTTCCTCGGCCAGCGGGCCGTGATTGGTCAGCCAGCCGCGCGCATAAATGCCTTCGACATAGCGCTTGAACTGCTCGATATCACCCAGATAAGTCTTGGTCACGTTAATCATCGAAGCCTCCCTGTTTCTCTGAGTCTGTTTCTCTGAGCCAAGCCGTGGCTGACGGCCGGGCACGCTACCGCCACACCGAATTCATTCAGTACTTTCAAGGGTTTTAAGGAGTCAACAGGCATCCGCCAGCACTCGATGAGCACCGTGGAAATAACTGATATTGCGGGACAGAACAGCAGCCAACTACGACTTGATTACCCGACGCCTTGCTCTGTGGCACTGACGTGAAACCGGGATGCGCCTGGCAGTCCTATATATCGTTGGCGGCAGTGAATCTGTCAAATTATTTCGTCAGCTTTCTGTTAATTTTTTGATAACTGGTATTTGTGATTGGTTAACTGATTGATTTACAAGGGTGTCAAAAAAATGCCATCCGCCGGGTGTATTTTAATGGCGTTGCGCTAGCGGACTGACAGGCCGCTATACGTCAACCTATCGGACAGGTCAGACGGATAACGGTCTGCAAGGTGCGCGGGCTTTTATATGCTATTAAGTTATATATAAATTATGATTGATAATTTTTAGTTCTATTTGGTTTGGTGCATGATCTGGCTCATGGTCTGCAAGCGGAGGAACGCGCATGAATGAGTCAGTGCTGTATTTTGATTACGCAGCTACCACACCCGTGGACGAGCGAGTCATCAAGGTGATGGTCGAGTGCCTGGGTGCATCGGGTAATTTCGGAAACCCTGCGTCCAGCTCACATTCATTTGGCCAAAACGCTCGCCGTGCGGTCGAACATGCCCGTGAGCAGGTTGCAGGTCTGCTAGGTGCTCAGGCCTCGCAGATCATCTGGACATCCGGGGCGACCGAATCCAGCAACCTGGCGCTCAAGGGCGTGGCTCAGGAGCGCGCAAAAAGACTCGCCAACCGGACCGGTCATATCATCACCAGCCAGATCGAACACAAGGCTACTATCGATACGGCCCGGCAGCTTGAGGAGCAAGGCGTCGAAGTCACCTGGCTGGCACCGGACAGCGATGGCCTGATCACTGCCGATGCGGTCAGCGCCGCATTGCGCGATGACACGTTTCTGGTCTCGCTGATGCTGGTCAACAACGAACTGGGCACGGTCAACGATATTGCTGAAATCGGCAGACGCGTGCGCGGTCATGGCGCGCTGTTGCACGTCGATGCGGCGCAGGGTGCCGGCAAGTTGCCGATTGATCTGAGTCGGCTGGCGGTAGACCTGATGTCGTTCTCGGCACACAAGATCTACGGTCCCAAGGGCATTGGTGCTTTGTACGTTGGCCCGCGTGCGCAACAGCGGGTTCTCGCCCAGATTCACGGGGGCGGCCACGAGTGCGGCTTGCGTTCCGGCACATTGGCAACGCATCAGATCGCCGGAATGGGCGCGGCTTTCGCCCTTGCGGCCGACGTGCTCGGTGCGGAAATTCTTGAAACAGAACGGCTGAATCGTCTTCTGCGCGAACGATTGGCAGGGATCGAGGGATTGTGTATCAACGGCAGTCCGACGCAGCGGATTGCCCACACGCTCAGTTTTACGTTCGGCAACAATGATCTGGACGTGCCCGCATTGGGCGAAACACTCGCGTTTTCTTCCACTTCCGCCTGCAACTCGGCGAAGAACGTGCCTTCACATGTTCTGCTGGCGCTGGGCCTGAGCCCGCAGGCTGCCAGCCAGACCATCCGCTTGAGCCTGGGGCGCTTCACTCGCGAGCAGGATATCGAACGTGCCGCCGAGTCTATCCGCGCCTGCCTGGTTCAGCCGGCATTCTGGGCGGTTGCTCAGTCTCGATGAGTGCTCCATTATCTGAACCGGTAAAAGCAGTCAATTCCCGGGTCAGCAGGAGAGTCAATGAGCACGCAATCCAACGCCAGTTCAGAAGTGGCCGGACGTTTGGCGCACACACGCGCCTTGATGAGCAAGGAGCGTATCGATGCCTATCTGGTGCCGTCGGCGGATCCGCATCTCTCGGAGTATCTGCCCGGCTATTGGCAGGGTCGCCAATGGTTGTCGGGTTTTCACGGGTCGGTCGGTACGCTGATCATCACCCAGAAGTTTGCAGGCGTATGGGCTGACAGCCGCTATTGGGAACAGGCAACCAAGGAGCTTGCCGGCAGCGGTATAGAACTGGTCAAGCTGATGCCTGGCCAGCAAGGCCCGCTGGAGTGGCTGGCTGATCAGGCCACCGCTGAAACGGTGGTGGCGGTCGATGGCGCGGTTCTGGCGGTTGCTTCTTCACGCACGCTGGCCAGCAAGCTCTACGAGCGGGGCGCGCGTTTGCGCACTGATATTGACCTGCTTATCGAATTGTGGCCGGACCGTCCTGCCTTGCCGACTCACCCGATCTACGAACATCTGCCCCCGCAGGCTTCGCTGAATCGAGGCGAAAAACTCAATCGCGTTCGTCATACGATGGGCGAGCGCAACGCGGACTGGCATTTTATCGCGACGCTGGATGACATTGCCTGGCTGTTCAATCTGCGCTGCGCGGACGTTTCCTACAATCCGGTGTTCATTTCGTTTGCCCTGATCGGCCCGCATAGCGTCACGTTGTTTGTGGACGCGAAGAAGGTCCCGGGTGATGTACAGGCCAGCCTTGAGCGCGACGGTATCAATCTCATGGAGTACACGCAGATCGGCGCGGCGCTGCGTGAGCTGCCGAAAGACGCGCGGTTGCTGGTCGATCCGGCTCGTGTGACCTGTGGGCTGCTCGATTATCTGGACAGTGAAGTCGCCCTGATCGAAGGGTTGAACCCGAGTACATTGCTGAAATCGCAAAAGACCGAGATTGACGCCGGTCATATCCGCCAGGCCATGGAACAGGATGGCGAAGCGTTGTGCGAATTCTTCGCCTGGCTGGACAGCGCGCTGGGGCGAGAGCCTGTCAGCGAAGTAACGATTGATGAAAAACTCACCCAGGCGCGGGAACGTCGCCCTGGCTACGTGTCGCCCAGTTTCGCCACTATCGCCGGCTTCAATGCCAACGGGGCCATGCCGCACTACCGCGCGACCGAAGCAGAGCATGCGCAGATCGAGGGTGACGGGTTATTGCTGATCGACTCGGGTGGACAGTATCTGGGCGGCACCACCGATATCACCCGCATGGTTGCGATAGGCACGCCAAGCACCGAGCAGAAGCAGGACTGCGCCAGGGTTCTCAAGGGTGTGATCGCGCTGTCGCGTACTCATTTTCCAAAGGGGATCCTGTCGCCGCTGCTGGATGCCATTGCCCGCGCGCCGATCTGGAGCGACGGCGTCAACTATGGACATGGTACCGGGCACGGTGTGGGGTATTTTCTGAATGTGCATGAAGGGCCGCAGGTCATCGCCTATCAGGCCCCGGCGACGCCACAGACGGCGATGTTGCCTGGCATGATCACGTCCATCGAACCAGGTACCTACCGGCCCGGGCGCTGGGGGGTGCGTATCGAAAACCTGGTGATCAACCAGCCAGCCGGTACAACTGAGTTCGGCGAGTTTCTGCGATTTGAAACCCTGACCCTGTGCCCGATCGATACACGCTGTATTGAGGTCTCGATGCTCAACGAAGAAGAGCGCAACTGGCTGAATGACTACCACGCAAATGTGCTGGCACGGCTGAGCCCGCTGTTGCAGGGGGCTGCACTGCAATGGTTGCAGGCCCGGACAACGGCCATCTGATAAAGACCCTTCGGTTGCCGCGGGGTCAGTCCTGCGGCAATGGATCGGCCAGCGGTGTGCCTTTCTTGCAGACAATGATCATGCTGCGGCTGGTGTAGCCCGCAGGGTTGAGGCCGAACGGATAATCTTCCGGCTCTTCGGTGGCATCACCGGACTTGGCGATGATCTTGAAGGTCTTTGAAGTACAGGCATTGGTCGCCAGCTCATAACATTTGGCCCAGGAGGATGAAAGCCCCGAGCAATTGATGTGAATGCCGCGCTTGCCTTGCTTGACCGGCTTGGAGGTGGCTGCACAACCTGCCACAGCGAAAATGGCCAATGCGATAAAAATGTATTTCATTCCTTTCCTTAGCGGGCCATTACTGATCGCGGTCCATCTGATTGGCTGGAGTATCGATCGGTAGAACGGTAACGCAGAATCTCAAAAATGGATCAGTCGGGTGTAAACATGGCGCATGCGTGAGACAAATACTAGTGCCATATCGTTTCCTGACATCCGACTGCATTCAGTCGGCGGGCACCAATTGTGGTTTGGCGTTGGCAGAGCTGAGGGTTGCGCCAATCGAGGCGAAGATGATTGCGCCGATGGCCAGCCACTGGGTCAGTGAAAGGCTTTCGTGAAGAAACACCAGTCCTGAGAGTGCGGCGAAGACCGGTTCCAGGCTTGCCAGCGTGCCGAACGTGCGCGCCGACATGCGGGTCAGGGCAACCATTTCCAGGCTGTAGGGCAGGGCGGTCGACAGGATGGCCACGCCGATTGCTGCCGGTATCAATGAAATGTCCAGCAGCGCAGAGCCTGCGTGCACGACTCCGATGGGGGCGATGAAGATTGCGGCAATCATCACGCCCAGTGCGGCGGTCTGCACGCCGTTGTCGGCACCTGCCTTTTGGCCGAACACTATATAAGCAGCCCAGCACACACCTGCGCCCAGAGCGTAGCCCGCACCGACCAGGTCAATGGCGGCGTCCGAGTGCCTCAGGGGTATCAACAGCAACAGGCCGATGACGGCCATCGTGACCCAGAGAAAATCGATCGGCTTGCGTGAAGAGAGCAGGGCGACAGCCAGTGGGCCAGTAAACTCCAGTGCCACGGCAATTCCCAGCGGTACAGTCTGCAGGGACATATAGAAGAGGAAGTTCATGCTGCCCAGCGCAATGCCATAGATCACCACCGTGCGCAGTGACTTGGCAGTCAGCCTCGCGCGCCACGGGCGGAGTATGACCAACAGGATGAGACTTGCGAACACCAGCCTTAGCGTGGTGGTGCCTTGCGCACCCACAACAGGGAACAGGCTCTTCGCCAATGACGCGCCGCTTTGAATGCTGATCATGGCAATGATCAGCAGCCCCAGCGGGAACAGGGCAGACGCTATCGTGTGGGGTTTATCAGACATTTCGGTGGTGCGTCCTGATGTGAGCGGGGTATGGATATCCAGTACATGATGGGGAATAATCGATTTTTGAGCAATATATTGCGCAATCTTGGGATGCTCTTCTATATAGGCAATCACCAAACACCGAATAACGAGGTTTTGGAAAATAACGGTTGACGCCCT
>NZ_ATDK01000297.1 GCF_000444135.1 Pseudomonas avellanae BPIC 631 | reverse complement strand
GAAGTCGGGCCGGAAACGGAGCCAGGATTTTGGTTACTTTGATCCTTCAAAGTCAGTCGCCGAGGGGCGAAAAGGTGCCTTGAGCCTTAACCGAGCATCACTGACATCACAAAACCGCTGTGTGACGCAGAGCGTCACGAAATGCATTACCGCGCAGCGTGGGAACGATATCGTACATATTCGCGGAATGTACCGGCCCCTTCGCGAACAATGCGGATCGCCGCCCCGGTCGCTCCCACGGCCTTCGGCCAGAATCAAAAACAGACTTATGTATAACTATGAGCTCCTCAGCGAGCGTGGAAACGAGCAATTTCTGTCAAACCCGTGCCTGCACGTTCACCCAATAGCGGGTGAAGCGCTGCACGCGCACGGGGAGGGCGAGCTGGAGCATGTCGAGGATGCGCTCGCTGTCGGCCAGCGGGTAACTGCCGGAAATCAGCAAGTTGGCCACGTTCGCGTCGCAGTTCAGACGGCCGCGTCGATAACGCCCCAGCTCTGCCAGAAAGTCAGACAGCTTCATGCGCGGCGCCACCAGCATGCCGTCGGCCCACGCGCCGCTGCTCGCATCCACCGTGCGCACGCTGTCCCAGGCATCACGGCTGAACGTGACCTGCTGGCTGGCGCGCAGCATCAAGCCAGGTCCGCTTTTGTTCGCCGGTGCGACTTCGATGGCGCCGGCAAACACAGCCAGTTGCGTGCGCCCGTCCAGTTGGCGCAGGTTGAAACGGCTGCTGCCTGTCGACGCCCTGACAGCTCCCTCGGCGCTCAACAGGTTCAACGGACGCTGATCCGCCGAAGCGGTCATTAGCATTTCGCCCTGTAGCAGCTTGATCAAACGCTGTTGCGCATCGAAACGCACATCCACGGCACTGGCGGTATTCAACTGCACCTGGCTGCCATCGCTCAACGCCACTTTGCGTTGTTCGCCCACGCCGCTGTTGTAGTCAGCCAGCAACGGTTGCAGGGCAATCTGCTCGCGCAGGCTCCAGCCCGCCATCGAGCCCGCACCCAGCAGCAACAGCAGTTTCAAGGCATGCCGACGCCCAGCGGATTTCGGTGCGCCGAGCGCCGCATGGGCCAGCGGCGAGGACAGGCCACTCAGGCGTTGATTGACCCGCTGCATATGCGCCCAGGCCCGCTGATGTTCGCTGTTGCCATTAAGCCATGACTGCCACGCGTGCTGGCGTCGGGCATCCAGCGCACCCTCCTGCATTTCCAGCAGCCAGCCGACCGCTTGCTGCGCCACGGCAGGCGAGATGTCGGATTTGTTCAGGGAATCGTTGCTCAGGTTCATAAGGCGAAGTAGCAGCGCAGCGCGGCCTTGTTCAGGTGGCGTTTGACCGTCGCGATGGAAATATCCAGCTCGGCGGCGATCTGGCCGTGGCTCAGGCCATCGACCTGCGACATCAGAAACGCACGTTTGACCAGCGTTGGCAGGCCGTCCAGCAACTGATCCAGCTCCACCAGTGTTTCAATAATGATCGCCCGCTCTTCTTCCGAGGGCGCTGCACACTCGGGCAGTTCTGCCAGTGCCTGATAGTAGGCACGTTCCAGGTCCTGACGCCGGTAGTGATTGCACAATACGCGTTTGGCGATGGTCGTCAGAAAGGCGCGAGGCTCGATGATCTGCGCGGTATCGCGCGCGCCGAGCACTTTGACGAAAGTGTCCTGCGCCAGGTCCGCTGCGCTTTGAGGGCAGCCGAGCCTGCGCCGCAACCAGGTCGTCAGCCAGACATGATGCGCCCGATACAGGCCTTCGACAGTGTGATTGGGAGCGGAGTGGGCGATGTGCATCACGGAGAACAATCCACAGGGACTCATTGATGGCGTGGATTCTGGCAGACTCTTTTGCGTATGAGAATATTTATCATTAATATTGCGCTTTATTCGTCCTGACAGGGACGAGCGGCTGGTCCTGCAGGGATTTATCACGACGTTTGCCATGGCGTTGTGATCCGGCCTCTTTGTTTTTAATCACCCAGTGAATATTTTCTGATGGACGTCACCACCGCAGGCAGGGCTGTGCCAGAAAAGCGAGCGCCGAAAACCACAGGCAAAAGGCTTACGGTCGCTTATCGGCTGGCCGTCACCTCGCGTTCGCTGGCGGCGATCCTTGGCGGTTACCTGCTGGCGTCTGTGGTCAGTATCTGCATCGCACAGTGGTTGCCGGTTCCGCGCGCCGAAGCGGTGGTGACGGGCATGATGCTGTCGTTCCTTGTGTATCTGGTCGCGGTGCTGTGGTGTTTTGCCTGCCGCACGGCGCTACAGGCCTGGGTTGGAGTGCTCACGCCGTGTGCATTGCTCGGGGTCGCGTACGCTGGCGTTCGGTGGCTGCTGTGAAGGACGGTTTCCGGCAGGCAATGGCCTGGTTGCATACCTGGGTCGGGTTGCTGTTTGGCTGGCTGCTGTTCGCGATTTTTCTGACGGGCACGCTTTCCTACTTCAAGGATGAGATCACCCAGTGGATGCAGCCGGAGATCCCGCTGCGCGCCCTTGATGCCGGTGCCAGCGTGCAGCGGGCTCAGGATTACCTGCAAAATCATGCCGCCGGGGCGACGCGCTGGTTCATCAGCCTGCCTGACGAACGCACGCCGGGCCTGACGGTTGGCTGGTTGCCGGAGGGCAAGGCCGGGCAGCGCAACAACTTCGTGCGCAAGCTGCTTGATCCGCAAACCGGCAGCGAAGTGCAAGCGCGTGAAACCCGTGGCGGCGACTTCTTTTATCGATTTCATTACCAGCTGCAGATGCCACATCCTTGGGGCCGCTGGCTGGCGACCAGTGCCGCGATGGTGATGTTTGTCGCGCTCATCAGCGGGATCATCATTCACAAGAAAGTCTTCAAGGAATTCTTCACCTTCCGCCCGCGCAAGGGCCAGCGTTCATGGCTGGACGGGCATAACGCACTGGGCATTCTAGTGCTGCCGTTTCACCTGATGATCACCTACAGCAGCCTGGTGATTTTCATGTCGATGGTCATGCCCGCGAGCATCCTGAGCCAGTACGACACCGTTCAGGCGTTCTATCGCGAAGCCTTTCCGTCCCCGGAAACGGTCAAGCCCGCGGGCCAACCTGCGCCGCTGGTAGCACTCGCGCCGTTGGTCAACGCGGCGAACGCGAAATGGGACAGCGGTCAGGTGCGCCGGGTGATCGTCAATAATCCGGGGGACAGCACAGCGGTCGTGCTGCTCACGCGTGACGACAAAGGCAGCATCGTGCCGGACCGTGGCGGTGCGCTGACTTTCAGTGGCGTCAGCGGCGAGTTGCAGAACGAGGTGCCGCAGCGCCCGACTGCTTTATTGATCGCGAGCGGGATGTACGGCCTGCATGTGGGCCATTTTGCCGAGCCGTTGTTGCGCTGGCTGTATTTCATATTTGGCGTTGCCGGGACCGCAATGATCGGCACCGGGCTGGTGATGTGGCTGGGCAAGCGTCAGCTCAAACACGCAAAAACCGGTGTACTGCCACTAGAGTTGCGTCTGGTGGAAGTACTGAATATCGCCAGCATGTCCGGGCTGATGATCGCCGTGGCGGGCTTCTTCTGGGCCAACCGTTTGCTGCCCTCGGGCTTCTCCGGGCGTGCCGACTGGGAAATCAGCGTGTTTTTCACACTCTGGGCCTTGTCAGTCGTGCATGCACTTATGCGCAAAGGGCGTAATGCATGGCGAGAACAGCTGACGCTGGGCGCGCTGCTGTTTGCCGGGCTGCCGCTGCTCGATCTGCTGACCAGCGGCCGCTACCTGCTCGATTCGCTGTTGGCAGGCCGTTGGGTGCACGCCGCCTTTGATCTGACGGCGCTGATCACTGGCGTATTTCTTGGTTGGGCGGCGCTGAAGTTCAAGGCTGTACCTGTCGCTGAAACAGCCCGCGTTGCCGTGCAGCCTATCCCTCAGGAGACTCACTGATGCTGTTGGCGGCCTTGCTGTGTTATGTGGGGTTCACCTGCCTGTGCCTGTCGATGGCGCGCCATTACAATGAACTGCTCAAAGGCTCGCTGACCGGGCGTCGCCGCCGGGCGTTCAAACTGATCGGCTGGAGCGCATTGCTGCTGTCCTCATTGGCGGCGGTCGATGCCGATGGCTGGATGATGGGGGTTGTGCACTGGTTTGCCGTCTTGATGAGCAGTGCAGTGTTGCTGGTTGCACTGCTGCCATTTCGGCCGCGCTGGGTGCTTGCACTGGCGGGATGCGGCGCGTTGCTCAGCCCGTTTGTCGCCATGAGCCAATTATTGGCCTAGTGCCAGACGATATTCGCCCGGTGTGGCGCCCACGGCCTGGCGAAACCGGTTGCTGAAATGGCTCGCGCTGGCAAAGCCGCAGGCCAGGGCGATCTCGCCCAGCGGTGTGGCTGTCTGGCGCAGCAATCGGCGGGCTTGGTCGATGCGTCGTGCCAACAGGTATTGATGCGGCGGCAGGCCGAAACTTTCGCGGAACATGCGTGCGAAGTGGTATTCCGATAATGCGCACAGCCCCGCCAGTTGGCCAAGGCTCAGCGGGTCGGCCAGGTGCATTTCGATGAAGTCCACCAGATGACGCCGCAAGTGCGGCGCCAGTCCGCCTTTCAGGCGTAACCCCTCGCGCAACCCTACCTGACTGAGCATCGCATGGCTGACCATCTCGTGCGCCAGGCTGCTGGTCAGCAAGCGCTCGCCGGGCTCTGCCCAGTTCATGTTGATCAACTGCTGGAATCGCCTGGCCTGAGCCTCGTCGTCGAGAAATGTGTGTTCGCGCAGCTGCATTTCGCGAGGCTCGCGATCCAGCAGCGTCACGCAGCCCAGCGCGAAGTGTTCCTGGCTGAAATACAAATGCGCCAGGCGGATCTCGCCATTCACCACCCAGGCCGACTCGTGGCCTGCGGGCAGCACACAGAGCTTGCCCGGTGAGCCTTTCTGATCAGGCTGGCCGCGCCGGAACGTACCGGTGCCGTCGGCGATGTAACACGACAACGTGTGATGAGTCGGCGCGTGATATTCCTGCGAGTCGTGCCGATTGTTCCACTGCGCGGCCATCAACCCGTCGCCCAGCGGCGCACTTTGCTCAAGGCGGGCATGGGGCGAGCTGCTCAAGGCCTGAAAGACCTGAATGGAGTCGATGGCTGACATAGTGATTCCTCTAGGCTTCGTATCCTACCCGCAGCCGATGCCCCTGCCATTACCTGTTCAATCAAAAGCGCAAGATTATGCAAACGGCTTGCGCGCCGGACGCAGCAGACTGATGGCTCATTGAGGAGCCTGCACCATGAACATTTCGCTTTATCTGCTGACTGTGCTGATCTGGGGTACGACCTGGATCGCCCTGAAACTTCAACTCGGCGATGTCGCCATTCCAGTCTCCATCGTGTATCGCTTCGCATTGGCGGCCTTGGTGCTGTTCGCGTTTTTGCTGCTGAGCAAACGTCTGCAACCGGTCAATCGTCGCGGCCAGTTGATCTGTCTGGCACAAGGCGTGTGCCTGTTCTGCGTCAACTTCATGTGCTTCTACACCGCCAGCCAATGGATACCCAGCGGCCTGATCGCCGTGGTGTTCTCGACTTCGACGTTGTGGAATGCGCTGAATGCGCGGGTGTTCTTTCGCCAGAAAATCGCCGGTAACGTCATGGCCGGTGGCGCGATGGGCTTGCTGGGGCTGGCGTGTCTGTTCTGGCCCGAGCTGTCCGGGGACAGCGCCAGCCGCGAGACCCTGATCGGGCTGGGCCTGGCCCTGCTCGGCACGCTGTGCTTCTCGGCAGGCAATATGCTGTCGAGCCTGCAACAGAAAGCCGGCCTGCGCCCACTGACCACCAATGCCTGGGGCATGTTCTACGGCGCGAGCATTCTTGGCATCTACTGCCTGCTCAGCGGCACACCGTTCACGTTCGAGTGGAACACCCGCTATGTCGGTTCGCTGTTTTATCTGGTGATACCTGGCTCAGTGATCGCCTTCACCGCCTATCTGACCCTGGTCGGGCGTATGGGCCCGGAACGCGCGGCTTACTGCACCGTGCTGTTCCCGATTGTGGCGCTGAACATCTCGACATGGATCGAAGGCTACCAGTGGACCTTTGCCGCCTTGCTGGGTCTGGTGTTGGTGATGGCGGGGAATGTGCTGGTGTTCAGAAAACCGCGTGCCAAACCTGTCGTTGTCACGGGACTGACCACCGGCGGGGTGTCCTGACCGAAGATGATTCAGGGGTGATACCTATCACTTCTGCTAGGGTCTGTTCCCGTTTCGACGTAACCTATTGATCCCTATGAGAACAGGCCCGTATTGTTGGAGTTCTCACACAACACCAATA
>NZ_ATDK01000296.1 GCF_000444135.1 Pseudomonas avellanae BPIC 631 | reverse complement strand
GCGAAATAATTTACCCGTGTCCCGCAACCTAAGTTATTGATAAAATTTGAATTTTACGTTAGTTAGTAGCTGGTTTTTTCGAAAACAGTACACTAGGGCTATGTAGTCCAAGTACGGATTTTCCCCCGGCCATCAATTCAGCCCTTCCGGCTCCGATATGAAGTGTGAACACATTCATATAAGGAGTATCACGTGGGAAGAACAATGTGGGGTGACCTGCCACCGGTAACCGTTGCTGCGCCGCCTGAAAGACTCAAGTTCAAGAAGGCTGCAGAGCAGGTTGGTCAGGTGTTGCAGGAGGTCGGTGAGAATGCCGTTGCGCTCAATTCGCTGGCGATGGAAAAACGCAAGATGAAGCCTTTGTTCAAGGGTTTCAACCCCGAACAGATTACCCCGAAGGATCTCAACAGGGCGGGAATGATCTTGTACAAGTTCGGCATGATTGACAATCATACAGCCGAACTCATGAGCCGCGCGGGTGATGAGTTCGACAAGAAAGGCAAACTTGTCGATCCGAGCAAGGAAATCAATGCACTGGAGTTTTTTGCCAACCGGATCATTGAAATGAAAGAAAAGGCAATGAGCGGAGACCCTTACGCCAAAGTGTTATTGCCAGATTACATCAGGGCAATCCATATCATGCAGAACCTTCAGACATTTGCCGAGTCGGGCGACAGTTACGATATGCGCAAGATCAAGGATATGGAAAGCAAGGGGCTGATCAAACGAACGCCGAATGCCAAGGCGTGAGCGTGCTCAGGGGATAAAAAAGGCCGCTGTGTTCATACACACGCAGCGGCCAAACAAAACGCAGGATCAAGGGAGCTTGCAAATCCACGTCGATTCAACACGCGCAGGTTACCTGTCGTCACGACCGTGAAACATCCCTGTGAGGGATATGCAGCATTACCCTGCAGGTAACAATGCCAAGCAAAAATGAACCGAAAAAATGGCCGCGCCGTCAGTGGACGCTGCGGTTCGATGGCATTTGACTCAGACGCTCTGTGAGCCTGATGCGCTGAATCGGGTCTTCGCTGAGCAGCAACGCGTGCTCCAGGTCGAAACGTTCGGCTTGCGGGCATTCCAGGAACTGATACAGACTGGCGCGGGCCAGGTGATCGCTGCTGGTCGCCTGGCCCAGCTCGATGATTCGATTGGCGTCCTTGAGCGCAGCAATGTAGTCATCGTTGAGCTGATGCAGGTGGCGCAGATTGCGCGACAAGCGCTGCAGCATATGGGGCGGTGTGGCGCGCTTCATGTGTTCGACGTGCAGTTGCAGGGTCGGGCCGAACTGGCGTATCAGCAGCTCGCGGCAGTCTTTGGGGTACAGCCTGCGCCCGCCGCAAGGGTCGAGCACATGGTCGGCACCCGGCACGCGGAGCAGAAAGTGACCGGGAAAGTTGACGCCCTCCAGTGCGATGTCCAGCCGTCGTGCGATCTCCATTGCAATCAAGGCCAGGCCCAATGGTTGCCCGCGTCGTTGCTGCACGATTTTGTGCAGCAGTGCGGAGTCGGGTTTAGGAGGGTTCCAGTCATCCTGTTGAAAACCCAGGGCGCTGAGCTGTCGCAACAGCGGTTGTGCGAGTTCGGCGGCGGGCAGGACCGGCAGGGCAGCGCCGACCTGACGCTGCAACTGGTCCATGTCGCTCATCACCTCATGGCGCGCAAAGTGCGCGTCGTGTTCTGCCGATACCCACAAGGCCGCTTCAAACACCGAGGGCGGCGTCTGTTGCAGGCAGGTCAGGCAATGCTGACGTGGAGTCATTGGCCACCCCGTGCGGCTCAGGCATTCAGTACGAAGACTCTTTGTAGCCCTGCCCGGGAGTTTCGTCCAGCCCCGCTTGTTTCTACTTGTTTAACGCCTCTATCAGCTCGGGCGTCACGTAGTGCGGACCGTCGAACAGGTACAGCGGATACCCATCAAAAGCGGCAATCTGCGGTTTCAATTCGGCAGCGGTTGCCGAGCGGAAGCCACCACCGAACTGCGGGCGAAACGCTTCGACGATGATCCTTACCCGATCTTTGCCCAGCCGTTTGCGCAAGGCATCGGCGTAGGTTCGGGCGACTGGCGCGGTGCGTGCGTAAACGCCGACACCGTCCTGAAAGAACACGCCGATGTCGTCCGGCAGCCAGGTTTTCAGCCAGTCAGCGGTGGCGGCGGGGCCGATGTTGGCGCCGTCGTAGACGCTTATCCACAAAGGTCTTGGCAGTTTTGCCAGCAGTGCGGGCAACTCCTTGGCACGGCTCCAGCTGGGATCGACCTCGGCCGGGAAATACCAGCCGGTGACATTGAGCGGGGTTTTGACTTTGGCCATCTGCGCGGAAAGCACGGCCAATTGTTCGATGTTGTCCCGTGAGCGATTCTCGCTGAAGTAACCCGCCAGCCCGAGGATCACCTCTTGCGCCCAAGGCTGCTGGCCAATACGCGCCCAGTCGGGCAGCACCGGCACATTCGGCAGGTCGGTGCCGGGTATGAACGACTGGTCATCGACCGCCGTCCACTGCACGAGCAATTGCCGCGCGCCGAGTTTGTCCCAGTCACCACTGATACCGACCGTGGCGTTATCCGGCTGCCAGACTATGCCGACCACACCCGGCCCCTTGGGCTGTATCAATTGATACAGCTCGCTGGAGGCGAAGGTCAGCGCAGCCACCAGCATGGCTGCCAGCGAAGTCTTGACCAGTGTTGTCTGGCGTAGCAGTGCGGCCAAAGCCTTCAAGCATTACTCCCTGGTAGATGACTCGCGGTGATCACCACGAGAATGTCATGCGTGCGAATACGCCTTCTGCGCGGTCATCGCCAAAGACTTTCTCGCGGTATTGCACCGAGAAGTCGACATACGATTGTGGCGCCTTGTACTTGTCCTCACGGAACCAGTAGCGCACACCTGTACCCACGCCGACCCCGCCTGCGTTGCCGGACGATGTGCTGCTGCGGCCGAGGCTATCGACCTCGCTGCGCATCTTTGAATCGTAGTCCACTGCGGCGACCACGTGCGGGAATACCACCAATCGCGGGCTGATGCTGTCCAGGCGAAAGCTGCGCCCGACCTGCCATTCACTGTTGAAGTAGTTGCGCTTGTCCTGCAGATAACGCCCTCCTTCAGCGTACAACTGCGAGGTCCACCAACTGGGCACATCGACCCGCAGATCAGTGCCGATGCTGGAGCCGTAGCCCAGACGCACCAGCCAGTCGCCGTCGGCGTTGGAGTTGCCCAAGGGAAAGGTGCGCTCGAACGCGCCGATGACGTTGACCGCGCTGAACGGTTTGACGCGGATACCCAGCGCTCCCTGCAAGGCATCCGCGCCGGTGTCGGAGTCGCCATCCTTGCTCCACAGCGTGTCGGTCACCCGGCCATAAAGCTCGACGAAACGCGCGTTGCGGTAGCCCAATGGTCGCCAGAACACTTCGGTGCTGTTCTGCACGCTGTCGGTCGTGCTGCTCGGCGCGCCGTTCAGGCCGCTGCTGGTGCTGGCGCCGCGATAGGTCGTGGTGTTGGTCAGGCCCCATTCGCGAGACAGGTCGGAAACGGCGCGCCGGGTGTCGAACACCTGTTGATCGGGCATCTTGCAAATCGCCGGTCTGCTGGTAGTCGAGCACGCGCTTGAAGTACGCGATGGCCTGCGCGTCGTCCGATGTGCGCATGGCGCTGTAAGCGGCATCCTGAACTTCACGGGGTTTGAGCCCGCTGCTGCGGTCAACCCGCTTGAATTCGGCAAGTGCTCCGCGATCGTCGCCCGCCTGGCTGAGGAAGTAGGCAATCTGCACTTCATCGCCCGGTTGCAGTTCACCGGCATCGCGGGCCTTTTGCAGGCGTTGCAACGCCTCTTTCGGCTGGCCCATCGCGGCGTACAGCGAGGCCTGCTCGCGCAGCGGCAGATTGCCGACAGCGAGTGCCTGAGCGAAGTCCTGACGCGCGCCGTCCCGGTCGCCGAGGCGTTGGCGCAGTTGCCCGCGCTGTGCGAGCAGGGTGGCATCGTTGCCGTTGAGCGCCAGCGCCTCGGTGGCGGCAGAGCGCGCTTCGGCATATTGCCCTTGAGCGATCAAAGCGCTGACCAGCAGTTTCCGATACGCCATTTGTTTCGGGAAGCTGCGCACTGCGTCACGCGCTTCGCTGACCGCGGTTTCGTTGTCGCCGCGCGCCAGTGCCTTGTAGCCAGCGGCAGCCTTGTTGACCGCCACCTGTTCCTGAATCGCTTGCCGACGGCGAGTCAGCACGGGCTGTGGGCCGACTGCCTGTTCGGCATCGTTGATCGCTACCTGCGCTTCGTCCAGACGCTGCTGACGTTGCAGTGCCTCGATCAGCATCATGCGGTAATCGAGATTCTTTGGGGCCTGTACGATGGCTTTGCGCGCATGGTTAGCCGAACCGTCGTAATCTCGCCTTGCATAAGCGCGCAGCGCCTGATTGCCTTCCACATAGCCCGGCTTTATGCGGGCCTTGGGGAACCGCTGGGGGTGGTCGCGACGGTATTTGTCTCGCTCGGCCAGGGCAATCAGATCGCGCAACTGCTCGGCATCGCCCCGCTGGCGCAACGCTTCGCGCGCCTTGGCGATGGCGAGGTCGTAGTCCTTGCGGTTGTAGGCCATGTAGGCCTCGTTGGCGATGGCATACGCAGGACCGGTCAACGGCAACGGCAGTGTTTCTGCCTGACTGAGCGGCGCAACAAGGCTCAGGCCGCTCACCAGCAGCGACAGGATGAAGGGGCGCTTCATAGTGGCTGCTCCGTTTGATCGTCAGCGTGGTAGTGGTTGTGCTGACGTGCCACAGCCTGTTCGATGGTTTCTCTGGGCAGCACGCCGATGTCGACCAGGTAGTCGCCGATCCGGCCGTGCACATGCGGGCGGTAACCGAGCATGGCTTTGCGGAACACTTCGCGGTCCAGCAGCCCTTGCTCGATCAGCAGGTCACCCAACAGCGGCGCAGCGGACGGCAACGGCTGACCTTCGACCACCTGGAGCTGACGCAACTGCGTGATGATGTCGCTTTCACGCGCAATTAACTGGACCGGTTCGGCACCCAACTGTTCGGTAATCTGTTGCAGGCCTTCTTCCGGGAGCGGGCTGGCGACCGCGATTTCCTGGCGACCCAGTGCATTCATTTGCAGCGGCACGACACGCCAGCGCAGGCAGAACTCATCCGCCAGCGGGTTGCTCGCGCTACGTTTGCCGGCGATGTCGAACACCCGTGGCAGATCGTTCTGGAACGCAATGGCCTCAGCCAGGGTTTCATCGTCGAGCCAGCCGTGGCTGAGCAGAATCCGGCCCAGCGGCACCTGGCGGGTCTGTTGCTCGGCCAGCGCGGTCTGAAGTTTCTCGTCGTTGATGGCCTGCCACGAGATCAGCACGCTGCCCAGACGTCGCGGCGCGGCGGCCACCAGATCGGTGGACGGGAAGTCGTGCATGGTCTTGTCCCAGACCAGTTTGCGATTGAGCACCTTGCCGACCAGAAACATCCGCCAGGCGCGCGCCGCAGCCATGAAGTTGACGAAGTTGCCGACCACCATGCGCGGGATGGACAGCAAGCCATGCTGCCAGCCATACAGAACGGTGGTGAAATAGCAGCGGTGCAAAATCCGCCACAGCAACGCGATGCCGTTGGCCACCAGCAGGTACTGAATGAGACCGTTGGTTTCAAACGGTGTCGGGAAACTGGTGTTCCACAATCCGCTGGAACGCAGCACGATCAAGGCCAGCAACTGCACAAGAATCAGGTAAGCAATGATGCTGACAAACGAAGTCACTACACCTTTGCGGTCGCGAAACAGCAGGTAACGGTTCGCCAGCGAACCGGTCCAGCCCATTTGCTCCCAGCCTTGCAGGCCGATGCCCAGTGTCCAGCGGGCCTTCTGGCGAAACGCGGTGCGGAAGGTGTCCGGGAAAAATTCCCGGACACACAGCGGCATCTCCAGTGTCGACTCGTATGGCTTGCGGAACCACGATTTGCGCAACACCCGGAACTGCACCGGAAAACGCACGAAGATCGCCTGCATGCCGTACTTCGCCAACCGCGCACCGACGTCATAATCTTCGGTCAGGCTTTCGGTGTTGAACGGCTGGTTCTGGTTTTCATCGGCCAGCACCATCAAGGCACGCCGCGAGAAACACGTGCCGACGCCGGCCGAGGGCACGGTATCGGTCATGCTTTCGCGAACGACCAGGTCTTTGCCGTGCCATTCGGCGAACTCGTCCATGTAGGTCCCGGCCACCCATTCGTACCAGTTGCGCTCCAACGATACGACCGGCAACTGGATCATGTCCTTGCGCGGCAACAGGTAGTTGAACAGACGCAGCTCAAGCGGGTGCAGCACGTCTTCGCTGTCATGCAGGATGGTGCCGGCGAACTGCACGGCATGGGTCTGCTCGTACAGGAAAATCGCCTGGATCACCCAGTTCAGGCAGTCGGCCTTGCAGGTCGGGCCATTGTGCGGCACCTCCACACGGTGCAACTGCTTGTAGCGACGGCGCATGCGCTCCACTTCATCGATGGTGCGCTGGTCGTTGATGTAGGTGCCGACAAAAACCACGTAGTTCTGGTAGTCGAGCGTCGACACCATGTTTTCGATCATCGGCGCGATGACATCGTATTCCAGCCACGCCGGAACCATGATCGCCAGCGGCTGCTCGTCGCGGGCAATCAATTGCTCGGCGGTCAGCGGCCGGTAGCGGCGTTCAGCGGTGAACTTGCGGTACAGCCGCCTGGCCCAGTACCAGAGGTCGATGAACAGGTCATCGATACTCGATACCAGAATGATCAGTCCGACAATGATCGTCGCGACTTCCAGCACGCTGTAGTAATGGGCCAGCCAGTAAGGCCAATAGAGCGACGTCATTGCGGCGTCCTGTTACGAGCGATTGCGACGGGCGTTACGGCCAGCCAGCAACAGGATGAGAAACAATACGATGCCGGCCGGAATCAGCCACAGCAGCGAAGGTTTGCGCCAGGCGTCGATGCCGGTGGCTTCATCGTCCTCGATCATCTGGCTGCCGGTCGGATCCTTGGCGTCAAAGGTGGTGAGTGAGCCGCTGTTGGCCAATACCGTGGCGTTGCCGCGCTCCAGCAGCACCGGACGCTCGAACACCGGGGCCTGTCCGCCGAGGGTGCGATAGACCATGCCGTGCTGACCGCCCGCTTCGATCACCTGCAATGAAGCCAGGTGATTGAGGGACTTGAGGTCAAGCAGCGTCTGTTCTTTGTGGTTGATCAGCAGATGGCCGTCGTTGCTGGCTTGAACCGACTCGGCAGCGTCCTTGACGGGCAGCTCGAAGGCCAGAAACGCCTTGGCCGGGGTCACGGCAACGCTGGCGTCATCGCTGACGCTCAGTTGCGCACGCAACGGCGAGACACCGGAGGCGCTGGCGATGCGGATGACCTGCGGCAGGCTGCTGGCCGGGCGCTCAAGGTAGCCTTTAGGCACCATTACCTGAGTGTCGGTGGCGAATCGCGCCGCCATGCCCGAGAAATTTGCGTCCGGGGTAATCTTGTCCAGCACCACATGGCTGGTTGGCAGGACCGAGATCGGGAAAGCCTGCGGCGTTTCAAGGCACTGGTTGCTGACCGGCTGACGCTGGAAAGACACGCGCAGGACGTTCTGAGCTGCCAGTGCATATTGCGGAATCCGTGCTTCGATGCGCTCTTTCTTGCCATCGGCGGTCAGTTGCATCGCACCGATCAGGTAATCGTTGAGGAACAGCGTGGCAACCGGCGGCGTTCCCGACGCGCCCGGTGCGGCGGCGACGTCGATCATCGCGGTCACCGGCACACGGCCGTCGTAGGCCACGCTGCCCAGCGGGAACGAAGCGCTCCAGTCGGTTTTCGCCAGCACATCCACGGTGCCAGGCTTGCCGCCCAGACGCGTCAGCGCTACACGGCCGTCCTCACTGAGCGGCATGGGGGTTTCTTCGCCAATGGTCAGTTGGCGATTACGCGCCAGTGTGTTCCACGCCGAACTGAACAGGCCGATGGCTTTGCTGGCCGACTCTGGCTTGATCATCAACAACGCGCGATTGCCCAGCAGGGCCAGGCTCACGTCCTCGGTGCTGTTGGCAACCGGTTGCTTGATATGCCGCGCGCGCCACTGAGTCAGCGCAGCGCCAGCCGAGGTATCAAGGCCTTGTACCTGTGCCTGAAGAGCATTCAGGGAATCATCAATGGCCTTGAGCAATGGCGCGTCGCTGATCGCAAGGTCTGCCTGCAACGCCGGTGTCTGGCCGAGCATCAGCAATGCGCCGATCTCTGCCGGGTCGCGCAGGGTGTACTGACCCTTGCCGTCGAGGCTGGCGAACGCCGGGATCTGCTTGAGCTCTGCCGGAATGTTCAGATTGCTCAGGTCCACGCTGTCCTGCACGGCTGGAAACGGCAGAATGCGTGCCTGTTTACCGATCCGCTCCAGCGCCACGCCCATACGCCAGGCCGCATCGTAACTGGCGCTGGACAGAGTGCCCGGCGCAACCAGCAAGCCAGGTTTACCGGGCAGCGCATTCCATGCCGCACCAACATCCTGCAACTGGCTGGCGTCATAGCTGTACGTCAGGCGCGTGTGCGGGTCGATGCGCAATACGTTGCCGATGGCACGCTGGTCTTCGCAGAGCACCTTGGAGATCACCGAGGACCAGGCGATCCCCAGACGCACCGAGCCGCTTTCGCGCGCAGCCTTGTCGACGCCCAGGGTCGCGCTGGCGTTGCCCTGTTCTTCGTTGAGGCCCAGCGCACGCACCGGATAACCGTCCAGCGACAGCAGCAGCGTATTGCGGCCGGCTTCGCCATTCAGATAGCTGGCGTCAAAATTCAGCGTCGCATCAGTCAGCGGCACATTGGCCGGCACCGGCAGATAAAGCTCGCGGCGTGCATCGGTGGCATTGAGGATGATCGGGCGATCAATGCCCAGCTCCCGCAACTCGATCACGCGCTCCTGACGGCTGTCAGCCGTGATCCGGTTGATCGCCTGGGTCAACGGGCTCTCGGCAGCGAGGGCAAAGGCAGGCATCAGAGCCAACAGGCTCATCCCGCAGGCAAGGACATTCAACGCGCCCATGTTTACGGCAACGGAAGATTTCATCAGGCAGATCTCGGTGAGGGCTCAAGGCCATTGGGTCTTGATGCAGAGTGCCGGTCCGTTACAACGTTTTACGGGCACTCGGTTGGAACCGAGTGCCCTTATCGCTTGCGGACTGCATCCTGCGGAATGGTTCAGGTGTTGGTTTGCGCTACCTGCGCGTTTTCTCGCTAACTGGCCATCGAGCGCAACTGGGCATGGTGTGGCTGAGGCTTGATTCGGGTGTCGTGCTGAAGGTCCATCGCGTCGGGGCGCTGACGCGGCAGTTCAGCGACAAACTCATCCACCGGGCGGCCCATCAGGGCATCGACAATGCGCGCACTGGCCTTGCCGTCGCCATAAGGGTTGGCTGAGCGGGAAGCGTTCTGCCAGAGAATTTCATCGTCAAACAGCGCGTTCACCCCGTTGATGATTGCGTCCGTCTCGGTGCCCACCAGGCGTACGGTGCCCGCTGCGACGGCTTCCGGACGTTCGGTAACGTCACGCATTACCAGCACCGGCTTGCCCAGCGACGGCGCTTCTTCCTGCACGCCGCCTGAGTCAGTGAGGATGACGTGGGCACGTTGCATCAGGCGCACGAACGACAGGTAGTCCAGCGGCTTGATCAGGTGCACGTTGGGCAATTCGCCCAGGTGCTCGGTCACCGGCCCCAGCACATTGGGGTTGAGGTGCACTGGGTAGACGATTTGCATATCGTCACGCTTGGCCAGCTCGGCCAGCGCCTTGCAGATATTCAGGAAGCCATCGCCGAAATTCTCGCGACGATGCCCCGTGACCACCAGAACCTTGCGCTCAGGCACCAGAAACGAAAACTGGCGATCAAGTGCATGGCGCAACTGGCGGTTGCTGTCGATCCGCTGTGCGGTCAATTGCAATGCGTCGATCACGGTGTTGCCGGTCACGAACGAGACACCTTGCAGGCGTTCGCCCAGCACATTGCGACGTGACTCGGCGGTTGGAGCAAACAGGTGATCGGAGATCAGGTCGATGCAACGACGGTTCATCTCTTCAGGCCAGGGCTGACGAATGTCGCCAGTACGCAGGCCCGCTTCGACGTGACCGATGGGGATGCGGCGGTGAAAGGCCGACATGGCCGCAACCATCGCCGACGTGGTGTCACCGTGAACCAGAATCTTGTCCGGCTTCATTTCGTCCAGAATCGGATCGATGGCGGCATAAAGCGCTGCCGTCAGGGAATTCAGGGTCTGCTCGGGGCGCATCACGTCGAGGCTGTAATCAGCCTTGAGCTCGAACATGTCCAGCACCTGTTGCAGCATGCTTTGGTGTTGCCCGGTTATGCAGACGATACCCGGCTCTGCGGCCAGTGCTCTGACCAAAGGCGCCATCTTGATGGCTTCTGGACGAGTGCCGAAAATTGAAAGGACCTTCATTCTGGGGTGTTGACCAGCCATTTATTTCCTCCCGCGCTTTGAGCGCGCCGCACAGCAGCAAAACCAGGCTGCAACCAGCTTGGTTAGCTTGCGAGTTGATGAGTTTCTCGGGCGGGAATAATCGGAGTGGATGACTCGATGTTCACTTCAATGTGATGTAGCCATTTGCCTTGTTACCCGGATTTGTCTGGATTATTAGCAGAAGAAATTAGTAATGCCAAACTTTTTATTAACTATTTTTCAAAGTAACAGTTTGTCGGAACTTTCATTTTTTAACACGGTCTGTAAATGGTTAAAACTTTTAAAAATCAGGTTTTGACCAATGAATACAGGGGTTTGAGGCGCTGATAGTAGCGTGGTTGCCGCAGTTTTCATAGCCTGTACATGCGTTGTAACTGGGTGTGATGGCAAAAAGTTCCAACAAAAAATCAGCGGCTTCGGTACGGGTCACTACAGCAGATTCCTGACGCCTGTTAAATGACAATAATAGAGAAGGGGTTCACAAAACTGGCGCTGAGATTATGACGGTGTGGAACTTTAATTATGTAGCGAATTTGCGGAGTGGGCGAGCAGGGGGATGTTGTGAACCGGGTTACATATGATCAAGTTGTCAGGTACAGGCACTATCAGGTTAAAGGCAGTCAAGCCAAAGGCAGTCAGGTCAAAGGCAATCAGGTCAAACGCAGTTGCTTTGATCAACAGATGACAAATCAGCGACCTCCTCGGGTGAGGAGGGTCGCAGGGCAGGCCGCAATCAGCCTTCCGACTCGGCAGGCTCCGAGAGCTCGCTCAACGCTGTTGCGTTGTTTTTGAACGCCGCTGCAAACACGGCCCGATTCTTCGCCATATAGATGCTCGCATCCTCAGCATGCTTCTCCGAGATCCCCGGTACGTTCTTGATCAGGACGTCGGTGAGAAGCTCGGCCAGCTCGAGCATTTGGTCGTGCGCATCGGCGAGTTTACGGTCCACGAAAGTAGTCTCCAGATCGCGGGTACTGCGGTAAAGGGTTTCAACAGCCATGTTGGCCTCGTCGTCTTATCCAGTGTTTAAGGGGCTAGACCCGGACGCTCAGTGCTTCACGCTCTGACCAGCGGGTTGATGCAAAAGCTGTGATCGTGCATGACCAGCATGCCGGTCAGGTGTCGCGAGCGGTGCACCGCATCGGGCGCGCCACATTGAAGGCCAATCAACTCACGCACGCATCTGCGTTGCGGTGATTCTCGATTACTGTGTTTTTATACAGTAAAAGCCATGTGCCTATCAACCCCTGCCTGACTGATGGCGTTTGAGCATCTTTTTGCCCGATAAATGTGCCTTGCGACAACCCGCCGCGCTCTCAACCATAGCCTATGGCCCTGTTCCTGCTTTAAAAAGCAGGCCACAACGAGCGTCACGAGTACCCGGCATCATCCGGTTGGCATAAACCAAGGTTCAGAGGTAAAGCGTCATGGGAAACAAATGGGCAGAAAAGCTGCGGCACCGAGTGCACGCGCAAGCCGAATCACTGGGCAACCTCTGCGTCGAGAGCTTCCACTTTCTTGCGCTGTTCGCCATCGGCGCAATCACCGCCTGGGCGTCAGTGGTCGCATTCCTGGGCATGGTCGAGAAGGGCAACGTCACCGTCGATGACATTCTGTTGCTGTTTATCTACCTGGAACTGGGGGCGATGACGGGGATTTATTTCAAAACCAACCACATGCCCGTGCGCTTTTTGATCTACGTCGCGATCACGGCCCTGACCCGCCTGCTGATTTCCGACGTGTCTCATCACAACCCGCCGGACATTGGCATCATCTACCTGTGTGGCGGCATTCTGTTGCTGGCGTTCGCGATTTTGGTGGTGCGCTACGCGTCGTACAAATACCCGTCGGCGAAGATTCCCGATTCATCCAGCGCGGTCAAAGGCGCCGTGACCGAGGAGAAAGGCGAGGTCTGAGGCGGCAATGGCGGCATCCGGGAACGATGCCGCCATGAAGTTGCTATGCAGGCATTGATATAAAGGCATCAGTTGGCCCACACCCCGGCGTGCCAGTGCCAGCCATCCCCTGCGCTTTCCCAGTGCGGATGCACATAGCGATAGCCAGGCCGTTCCGCCTCCCAGTGGCCGTGAACCGGCACGTAGCGCTCACCATTCCAGTGCCAGTAACCACGCGCCCACACATAGCCGGGACGCGCAGCCGGTTCGACTTCGATCACCCGCTCGGGCGGCGCTTGCGGCGCGATGACTTCTTCGACGTATTCGTGATGTGCGTGCGATCGCTCATGAACGACTCGCTCCTCGACACAACCTGACGCTATCACAAGTGATGCGATCAATACCCCGTAACGTAAGAACATGTTGCCTCCTCGGAATTATCCGGCGGTGCAGTGGCGCTGAACGCAATGCCCAGTCGCTCGAATGTTTCTGCGCAAGGAATGTTGTAGCAGGTTGTATCTGTACTTTTGCTGAACCTTGGGGGGAGGGGCTGACGCGCTCAAAACCCTGACCTCGTCAACGACGTCAGAGCTGTGTGAATTGACAGGATTGAAAATTGACAGGCTATGAAGCGGGGAGTGGCGGCTCCACCCCCGAAATAAATGTCGTCAGATGGCGGCGGTTGTATTCGTCTGGCCTGAGGCCCAAGGACCATTCGCAGGCCTCGGCGCTTTCTGCAACGTGACACCGTCGGTCATCGCCGCGAGGATCTTGATAGCGCTCTCGCCACGCTCGATGGCGATGCCGAACTGTACGCTTTCAATGAGTTTGCGCAGGCGCAGCGGGTCATTACGTTGCGCGGCGCTGATCAGGCGCTTGGCAACGACTCCGCGTTCGTTGGACAAGGTCAGCATGATGCTGCCCTCCAGCCCCTGAATGCTCAGATTCACCCGATAGTCGGGGTGAAAAGTGTCCGTGATCATCTGAAAAGGATTGTCCATATCATTCACCTGCTCAATGGTTCTGCATAAGTTGACCGGGTATTTGTCCTTTTAGTTCTCGATGACTGATCAGCGGTTGCTTTACTCCTGTGCTTGCTGCTGACAGATTTTGATGTCATCTTTCGCGTTAATGATAATTTTTCGTGTTTGAGAAGCTTTGACGTATGCGCGACTTTTCCGCCGTTGATGATGACTCCAGTCGTCGCCAACAAATGACCGAGCTCTACGTCGACCACCACTCGTGGTTGCAGAACTGGCTGCGGAAAAAACTGGGCTGCTCGCAGCGTGCAGCCGATCTTGCTCATGACGCTTTCGTTCGAATTCTTACCCTGACCGAACCGCTCAACCTCAAGGAACCGCGCGCTTTTCTGGCGACTACGGCCACCCGTCTGCTGATCGACGGTGCGCGCCGCCGCAAGGTCGAACGCGCTTATCTGGATGCGTTGGCGCTGCATGCCGACGAGGCGAGCATTCCCAGCCCTGAAGCCATTCACGCCGCGCTGCAGATACTCGAGCGAATCGCCCGGTTGCTTGAAGGTCTGCCCGAAAAACCCCGGCAGGCCTTCTTGCTCCACCGTCTTGATGGTCTGACGTACAGCGAAATCGCCACTCATTTGGGGGTGTCCTCCAGCATGGTCAAACAGTACATGGCCAGCGTCATGGTGCATTGCTACAAGGCACTGCATGGTTCGGGCCATTTTGCATGAGCGACCAGGGTGAACCCTCCGAACGAATGATCACCGAGTCCGCTTCCTGGCTGGCCTTGCTTCAGGATGAGCCGGTCAGTACGGCCGACAGAAATGCATTCGAACGCTGGCGAAAGGCTGATCCCGGGCATGAGCTTGCACTGTCGCGGATGCAGTCTCTGTGGGGCAGTTTTGACGAATTGTCCGACACTCCGGCGCGCATTGCCCTTCGTCAGACTTTCGCACCTGCGGGGTCGAAACCGGCATCGCGTACTGTTCAGGCGCTGGCCTTGGTGGGGGTGCTGGTGTGCGGCTGGATGAGTGTCGAGCGCCTGCCGGTGTGGATGGCAGACCGGCACACCGACGTGGGCGAGCGAAGCGAATTTTCCCTTGCCGATGGCAGCCAGTTGCAGCTCAACAGTGGCTCTGCGCTGGATGTTAAATTCGATGAACGGCAACGCGTGATCGAGTTGTTACAAGGCGAACTGTGGGTCGAGGTGGCCAAAGATGTGCAGCGACCATTTGTGGTGCGCACAGACCAGGGCACCATCACCGCGCTGGGCACACGTTTTGTGGTGCGTCGCGGCGAGGAGGGCACCACGGTCAGCGTGCTGGAATCGGCCATTGCCGCCCAGGCCAACACGGCCGATGTGGTGAAAGTCGCTACCGGTCAGCAGGCGCTGCTCAAGGATGGACGTGTGCAGACGCCGCACGCCTTGGGCAGTGATGACCCGGCAGACTGGACGCGCGGCGTGCTCAAGGTTGATGACCGGCCGTTGAGTGAAGTGCTGCAAACCCTGGCGGCCTATCGCCACGGCCTGTTGCGCTTCGATACGCAAGCGCTTGCAGGCCTGCGCGTGTCGGGCGTGTTCCGGCTGGATGACACCGATGCGGCATTGGCCACACTGGCTGACAACCTGCCGATCAAGGTCGAGCGGTTTACCGACCTGCTGGTCATCGTCAAGCCTGACGCTCGATGACACAGCGCTGATAAAAGACAAAAAAGGCGAACCGTTGCCGGTTCGCCCTTTGTTTGCAAAACGTGTTTGTTTTGCGAGATGTGTCAGATTATCAGCCCAAACGAGCGGCTTCTTTCTCCTGCTCTTTTTCCAGAAATTCTTCTTCGAGCAGCGCGTCTGGGCTGATCGGGTCGTCGTCCTGCTCGGCAAGAACCGGCGCAGCACTGCGTTTACCACGCAGTTTGCCAAACAGATGCTCCAGAGCGTGATCAAGCTTCACGGCTGCGCCGTCCACCGCCTGATCGACCGTATCGGCCTTGTGGGAAACAGAAATGGGTTGGTGTCCTTTTGGCCGGGCTTCCATCTGGCATTTGATGTCGTGCGGGCCGGGCTTGTCGCCGTTTTCATCGCGGATATGGACTTCCACGCGAGTCAGGTCTTCATCGTAGTGTTCGAGCGTGCTTTCAACGGTGGTACGAACCCACTCCTCCAGTCGGATACTGCTTTCGATGTGATTATCGCTATTGACCTGGATTTGCATAGTTAATCCTTATTAGGGCTTGCTCGTGCGAGGCTGGACTACGTGATTCCTTGCGGAATCGATTTCGTTTGCGCTCATTCACAGTGTTGGCGTCAATGGCCCAACAATTCAACCCCAATATGGAAGAAATATTTCGCAGTAAAAAAATTATTCGTGACTTATTGAATGAAAATCCATCTCATTCGCTGTCTGTTTTGCGATCGTGTGCGTCATGGCTAAGGAAACCCAATCTATACCAAGGATCTGTCATGCCCCGTCCCGCCCGTTCGCTGCACCCCTTGGCACTTGCCGTACTCATGGCCTGTGCAGCGATGGCGTCGCACGCCGCCCAGCCTTTATCGCCGAATACAGACGTCAGTGCGGCGCGTAGTTTCTCGATACCGGCCGGGGATCTGAGCCAGGTACTCAATACCTTTTCGGAGCAGGCGGGCCTTGCGCTGGCGTTCGACCCGGCGCTTACCCGGGGTAAACGCAGCCCCGGTTTGCAGGGGCAATACGGCACCGACGAGGCGATTGCCCGTTTGCTGAGCGGCAGCGGTTTGCGCGCCACGGCATTGTCGGCCAACCGCTATCGCATCGAAATCGCGCCCGAGGCGGTGGAGGGTTCGCTGGAATTGCAGGCGACCACCATCAGCGGCGCGTCCCGGCTGGAGACCGCTACGGGGCCTGTAACCGGTTATGTGGCGACGCGCGGCCTCTCGGCGACCAAGACCGACACAGCGCTGATCGAAACCCCGCAGTCGATCTCGGTTGTGACCAAAGACCAGATGAAAGCCCAGGGCGCGGAGAACCTCAGCCAGATGTTGCGCTACAGCGCCGTCGTGGTGCCCGAGACACGCGGCTCGACGGCTTCGCGTCTGGACATGCTGAGCATCCGCGGTTTTTCGCCTGCGCTTTATCTGGACGGGCTGCGCATGCCGGACAACCGTGATGCCGCGCCACAGAAAGACGTGTTCGATCTGGAGCGTGTGGAAGTGCTGCGCGGCCCTGCGTCGGTGCTGTACGGTCAGGCCAGCCCCAGTGGCGTGGTGAACATGGTCAGCAAGTTGCCCACCGAGACGCCGTTCCATGAGATCGGTCTGACGTATGGCACCTTCAACAAGAAGCGCACCACGTTCGATTTCGGCGGCCCGATTGATGATCAGGGCGTTTATTCCTATCGCCTGTCCGGGCTGTACGACGATGCCGACGGCCAGATCGAACACACCGAAACCCGTCGTCAGTCACTGGCCTCGGCGTTCACCTGGCGGCCCAACGAGGACACTTCGCTGACCCTGCTGGCCAATCTGCAGAGCGATCCAAAGGGGGCTTCCTACGGATCGATGCCGGCCTATGGTTCAGTGGTGAACAGCCCTACCGGGAGGCACATCGATTTTGATTTTTATGATGGCGAGAAGAATTTCGAGAAGAGCGACCGTGAATATCACGCCGTCGGCTATCTGTTCGAGCACCATCTGAACGACGTCTGGACCTTCCGTCAGAACGCACGTTACCTGCGCAGCGAAGGGGTTTATCGAAGCATCTACAACGGCTGGGGCACATTGCAGCCTGACTATCGCACCTCCGAACGCGCCACCATCGCCACCGATGTGAATCTGGATTCCTACACCATCGATAACCAGATGCAGGCCAATTTCGACACCGGCCCGTTGCAGCACACGCTGTTACTGGGGGCGGATTATCAGAACACCAGCACCGACACCAAGGCGGGTTATGGCATAGGGCCAACGCTGGACATTTTCGACCCGGTCTATGGCTCGCCCGTCGAGGTTCCAGCCTTTACCGAGTCGAGCACACAGCGTGATCAGCAGAAGGGCCTGTACCTGCAAGAGCAGTTGAAGTGGGACAAGTGGGTGCTGTTGATGGGCGGCCGCTACGACTGGGCCGAGAGCAGCAACAGCTCTACCAACCTCACTTCAAGCACCAAGACCCGATCTTCGGCCGACAGCGAAGCGTTCACCGGGCGTCTGGGTCTGGTTTACCTGTTTGATAACGGCCTGGCGCCTTACATCAGTTACTCGGAATCCTTCGAGCCACAAAGCGGTACGGGGCTGGGCGGTTCGCTGTTCGACCCGACCGAAGGTACGCAATACGAGCTGGGTATCAAGTACCAGCCGCCCGGCAGCAACAGCTTTATCACAGCGGCGATTTTCGACCTGCGTCGTTCCAATGTGCTGAGCCAGGACCCCAATGGCAACCTGTGCAACGGCGCGGTCTGTCAGGTGCAGACCGGTGAAGTGCAGTCGCGTGGTTTCGAGCTGGAAGGCAAGGCCAGTTTGAACGACAACCTGGACATTACTGCGGCGTATGCCTATCTGGATAACCGGGTGACCAAGTCCAGCAACGTGGTCAATGTTACGTCCGGGATCATCGGCGATACCCCAGGTCCTGATCTGACCACCAAAGGCACCACGGCACCGGCCATTCCACGCCACACCGCCTCGGCGTGGGTGGATTACACGGTTCATGACGGGCAGTTGAAAGGTGCTGGTGTGGGTGGCGGCGCACGTTATGTAGGCGCGAGTTGGGGGGATGAAGCCAACACCCTGAAAGTGCCGGGTTACACGCTGTTCGATGCCGCCGTGCATTACGACATTCCGAACATCAGCAACGCGATGGACAACCTGCGCCTGGCGCTGAACGTCACCAATCTTGCCAACAAGGAATACGTTGCGTCGTGCTACACCTATTCATGGTGCTGGTACGGCTCGCAACGCACCGTGCAGGCGAGTGCTACGTATCGGTGGTGACAGGGGGGCGCCCTTCACGCTACTACGCTCCAGCGCTTATCGTGATACATAAGTCCGTTTCTGATTCTGCCCGTAGGGCGTGGGAGCGAACTTGTTCGCGATGGGCTGCGAAGCGCCCCAAGCCGGCCACCTTGGTTGTATCTGGTGCACCGAGTCGGCTGGTTTCGCTGCCGGTTCCCGGCAGTTCGCGGACGAGCGAAGCATCGCCCGGTCCGCTCCTACGAAAACCGAGAGATCGCGGACGAGCGAAGCATCGTCCGGCCCACTATGACCCTGAGAACTAGAACGCAACCGACGTCTGCACATACACCGTGCGCGGTTCGCCGACGTATTTGCCGCGGTTGTTGTCGTCGAACGAGCGGGTGTAGTACTGGCGGTTGAAGATGTTCTTCATCCCGACCGCTACGTTGAGGTCCGACAGTTGTGGGCCGAAATCGTAGTTGGCGCGGCTGCTGAACAGCATGTACCCAGGGATCTTGCCGGTGCTGCCGTCGGCGCTTTCCGCTGCTGTGTTGGCGTTGTCGGCGAACTGGTCGCTCTGGAATGAACTGTCAAAATTCAGCTTCCACGGCCCTTCGGTGTAGCTGACGCCCATCGTGCCTTTATGTTTTGACGAGAACGGCACACGATTGCCCTTGTTCGGCCCGTCTTCGCGGATGGTCGCGTCAACAAACGCATACGTTGCGTAAACATCGTAACCGGCCAGTATCGGGTTCAGACCTTCCAGCGCGTAGTTGACGCTGGTTTCTATCCCTTGATGACGCGTCTCGCCGCGTGCGATCACTGTGTCGTTGGTCTGGTTGCTGTCGTACTGGTTATCGAAGTTGATCAGGAACGCGCCGATCTCGGCCCGCAGGTTGCCGTTGTCGTAGCGCGTGCCCAGCTCCCAGGTGCGTGCTTTTTCCGGTTTGACTTCATCCCCGGTCACGCGATTGGGCATTTGGCTGTATTGCACGCTGCCGAACGAACCTTCGGTGTTGGCGTACAGGTTCCAGGTGTCGGTCAGGTGATAAAGCACGTTCAACGCAGGCAGCGCGGTGCTGTAGTCGCCCTGGTATCTGGCGTTGGTCAGGTTGTTGTTCTGCGCGGTGTCGATCATCTCGTAGCGAACGCCCGGCGTGATGGTCCACTTGCCGATGTCGATACGGTCGTCGATGTAGAAGGCATGCGCTTCGGTAGCACCGCGTGTGTCGCGGTCGTTGCGGCTGGCGGTGGTCGGCAGGTTGCCGGTCACCGGCTCGCGATAGCGCAGTTCGTGGCCGGCTTCGTTGACATAGCGGTAGCCAACGCCCACTTCATGCCAGGTTTCGCCCAGGGCAAAACCTTGTGAGAAGCGTGTTTCCAGGCCGCGCACCCAGTATTCGCGCGGCGACAGGGAAACGAAGCTGCCCTGGTCGAGATAGCCGCTGCGCAGGGTCTTGGTGAAGAACGTGTTGGCGGTGAATACGCGCGCATCCTCTTCATAGCGATAGCCGAAGTTGAACATCGTGCGGCGGCCCCAGAACTTGTCTTTAAGGCGCGTCGACTGATACGGATCGGCATCGTAATCCTTGACGCTCAGGCCGCCGGGCATCTGTGCTTCGCCCTCGTAATACTGCGCCATTGCGTTAAGGCTGTTGGCCTCGTCTATCTGGTATTTGCCCTTGAGAATCAGGTCGTCGATCTGGGTATCGCTGTGCTCGCGCCAGTCACCGCCGCGCACGCCGGAATACAGAATCGCGCCGCCCAGGCCGTTGTCGGCGGTGCCGCCGGCCAGCAGATTGCCAGTGGTCTTGAAGCCATCGTTGCTGGACGATGGGCTGGTTTCGGTCTGCAGGCCGCCTTTGAGGGTTGGCGCGTCAGGGATGGCGCGGGTCACGAAGTTGACGATGCCGCCCACGTTCTGCGGGCCATAACGCACGGCGCCGCCGCCACGTACCACGTCCACGGCGTCCATGTTGCCCATGCTGATCGGCGCGAAAGACAGCTGCGGCTGGCCATAAGGCGCAAACGGCACCGGGATGCCGTCCATCAATACCGTGGAGCGTGACGCCAGACGCGGGTTGAGGCCACGAATGCCGAAGTTCAGCGCCATGTCATGGCTGCCCGTGCCGTTGTTGTCCGGTGCGTTGACGCCGGGGATACGATTGAGCACTTCGCGCGCCGAGGTTGCGCCGACCCGCTCGAATTCCTCACGACGAATCACGTCACGTGCGCCGGGGTGCTCGAAGACATTGGTCTGCTGCGCTTCACCCAGCCAGTCACCGACCACCGTGGATGCGCCCAACTCGATCGGTGCGCCAGCGGCACTGGCCGATTGCAGGGTGAAACCGTTATTAACGTCGGCCATCGCCTGCAAACCGGTACCTTCCAGCAAGGCATTGAGGCCTTGCTCGGGCGTGTATTGCCCTTCCAGCCCACGGCTTTTCAGGCCGCTGGTGATCTGCGAACCGTAGGAAATCAGCACACCTGACTCTCGACCGAACTGGCTCAGCGCCGCTTCAAGCTCGCTCGGCGCGATGTGATACACCTTGGGTGCCACGTCGGCAGCGTAAGCCGACAGGCTACCCACCGAAAGGCTGGCGCCGAAAATGACATGGCGCAACGTGCGCACCAGCGGTGAGAGTTGAGTAGGGCGGGCTGACATGCAGGAGTCCTTTGACCGGAAGGTTGAGAGATGCTTTCCCTGTCTGTCACGCGAGCAATCGAAAACGGCTCACGTTTTTTTAAATTATTTGCAGAGGGCTCATCTGCGGTTGCGAGCACCTATAAAAGCGCTTTTTCACCGCGATGGCACTGACGACGCAGAGTGCGACGTAAGTGACGGCTGAGTCCTGGCGCTGATCCGGGGGATGCGAGGCAGGACGCCGAGC